>DAOLCW010000030.1:0-29588 GCA_035327665.1 Kiritimatiellia bacterium | reverse complement strand
ATCCTCATCGCCACACAAAAACCCGTTCCGGCATCGGTCACTTCTTGAATCTGGAAACGTGACTCACCGACGAGGCCTTTGAGGTGCTTGTCAGGTTGGTGAACTCAAATCTTCAGCAAACCCAGCATCAATGACACCCCGAATAGCAGGGTGAAGCCGAGGACAATCGCGGAGAAGTAAGGGAAGGGGCTTCCGTCTTCCCTCCGCCGTTGCAGCTTCGACATCGTCGCCGCCACCGATAAAGCCAGGGTCACCACCAGCACCGAGCTGAATGCAATGAGGTTCTGGGTGTAATGATCGGTCACCGCCCCCGCCTTGCCGACCAACGGCAGCAGCATGGCCAAAACCAGAAAACTTAACCCGGCAAGAATCGTCAAGACGCTGCCAACCAGCGGGGAACTAAAATGAAGCGCATCCGAAACCGGTTCGATCTTGTTTTTCGTGTACGAACTCATCTTCCATTCGACTCCTTTTCCCGTCCGTTGTTCATCTCCCCTCCCCTAAACGAAACATCCGGCGTGAGGCTACACCTCCGCCGGATGGTACCCGTACCCGCGCCTCAGACCGCGCGAGGCCGGGAATCAGGATTCCGTATCCTTGGCGGGCGACGCCTCCGGCTTGGCTTCCTTGGCTTCCGGCTTGGCTTCCGGTTTCGCCTTGTCCTTGCCGGCATCCTTGGCTTTCTTCACCGGGGGAACATAGTCCACCCACTCAAGAATCGCCTCTTCCGCACCGTCGCCCTGACGGGGGCCAAGCTTCAGAATCCGGGTGTAGCCACCCTGACGGCTCTGAAATGCCGGAGCCACCGCGCTGAACAGCTCGGAAACCGACTTCTTGTTCTTCAACAGGGAAATCGCCCGGCGGCGGGCCGCCAGATCACCGGCTTTGCCCAACGTCACCATTTTCTCGGCCAGACTGCGGGCCGCCCTCGCCTTGGGCAAGGTGGTGATGATCCGCTTCTCGTCGATCAGGCTGCACACCATGTTCGACAGCATGGACTTCCGGTGCGAGGAAGTCCGCCCCAACTTGATTGTTCGTTTGCGATGCCGCATCGTGCCATCCTCAAAGGGTTAATCGTCCGGACTTAATCCTCGGCGGACGCGGCGGGAAGCGGTTTGACCAGCTCCGGATCCAGCGTCATGCCCAGGGAAAGGCCCAGCTCGGTGAGTTTGTCTTTAATTTCGTTCAGTGATTTCTTGCCGAAGTTGCGATATTTAAGCATTTCCGCTTCGGTCTTCTGGGCGAGCTCACCGACCGTGGTGATGTTCGCATTGTTCAAGCAGTTGGCCGCCCGAACGCTCAATTCAATCTCGTTCACGCTCATCGCGAGCTTCTTGCGAAGGTCGTCGCGCTCGGCGTCTTCCTGCTGTTCGCTTTCCTCGAACTCGACCATGTCTTTGTCGAAGCTTACGAACACATCAAGATGGTGGCGGAGAATCGCCGCAGAAAGGGTCATCGCTTCATCCGGGGTGACCCGGCCATCCGTCCACACGTCGAGCACCAGCTTGTCGTAGTCGGTGCGGCGACCCACACGCGTGCTTTCCACATCGTAAGCGACGCGGCGAACCGGCGAAAACAGGGAGTCAATGGGAATGATCCCGATTTCGTGATCTTCCTTCTTGTTCCAATCCGCCGGGCAGTATCCACGACCAATCCGCACTTCGAGTTCGGCTTCGAATTTGCCATCGTCGCCCAGCGTGCAGATGACTTGTTCGGGATTGAGTACTTCCACCATGTTATCGGTCTGAATGGCCGCAGCCGTCACTTCGCCGGCCCCGGAGGCTTTGAGAACCAGACGGCGGGGCTCGCGGGTGTACATCTTCAGCAAAACCTTCTTCAGGTTGAGGATGATGTCGGTTACGTCTTCACGCACCCCGGGCAACGCAGTAAATTCGTGCATCGCTCCATCAATTTTGACCGAGGTGATCGCCGCGCCTTCCAGCGACGACAACATCACCCGGCGTAGCGAGTTTCCAATCGTCCGGCCATAGCCGGCTTCGAACGGCTCGGCAATGAACCGGGCAAACGTAGGCGAGGCTTCCGCCTCATCTTTTACAACCCGCTTCGGCATCTCGAAGCGGCCAATTCTGCGTGGCATAATCGAATCCTCCCAGAACCGGGCATTAACCGGCTCGTATGGTGTTTCTTTGGGTTTCTTTTACTTCGAGTACAACTCGACGATAAGCTGTTCGTTGACGATCGGGGCGATTTCCTCACGGCTCGGAATCTGAAGAATCCGGCCCTCAAGGTTTTCCTTGTCGAGCTGAAGCCAGGGCGCAATGCCCCGGGACAGCGCGGTATCGATATATTGATTGGCAAAGCCTTTGGCCTTGGCGGTGGGGGCAACCTTGATCACATCCCCGGCCTTCAGAACCATCGATGGAATCGACGCTTTGTGGCCATTGACCTGAATGTGGCCGTGCAAGGCGAATTGACGGGCCGCCCGCCGCGACGGAGCAAAACCAAGCCGGTAAACGAGATTGTCCAGACGAAGCTCCAGCATCTGGAGAAGCTTTTCGCCGGTCACCCCGCGTCCACGTTGCGCACGCTCGAAAAACAAGCGGAACTGCGTTTCCTGCAAGCCGTACATCCGGCGAAGCTTCTGCTTCTCCCGGAGCTGAACACCGTAATCCGAAAGCTTGGAGCGGCGCTGCCCGTGCATGCCGGGTACCGGACGCCCGGTTTCAATCGGACATTTCGCCATGTAGCAGCGATCGCCCTTCAAAAACAACTTCGTGCCTTCCCGGCGGCACTGCCGACATGCTGGACCTGTATATCTTCCCATAACTGAACTCCCGAAAAACTCGTTGGTATCCTACTGATTAAACCCGGCGGCGCTTCCGTGCGCGGCACCCATTGTGGGGAATCGGGGTGACATCCTTGATGAGGCTGACGGTAATCCCCGCCGCCTGAATCGCCCGGATCGCAGACTCGCGTCCCGAACCCGGACCTTGCACGCGCACTTCGGCTTCCTGCAACCCGTGGTTGATCGCCTGACGGGCCGCATCCTGGGCCGCCATCGTCGCCGCATACGCCGTGCTCTTGCGCGATCCCTTGAATCCGCTGCGCCCCGCCGTACTCCAGCCGATCACATTCCCCCGGGTATCCGAAATCGAAACGATGGTGTTGTTAAACGTCGCCGTAATGTGGACGATCCCAAACGCAATGTTCTTGGCGCCCTTGATCTTGACCCGCTTGATGGGAGACGCGCTGTTGTCGAGAAGGCTCGCCGCCGTCTCATGAGCCACTTCTGCTACGGGCTCCACGTTGGCAACCTCGTCGGTTTTCGCTTTGGTGGCTTTCGCCTTCTTTTCTTTCACCGGCTTCTCCGCAGGGGCGGGAGTCGTCGCTTCGGCTTCGGTCGAGGGGGTCGTTTCTTCGCTCATGAAATGCTCCAATATTTACCTGGGATTATTTGCCCTGCTTGACGGCGGCCCGGGCTTCCTTGCCACGAACGGCTCCAACCGTCTTCCGCGGGCCTTTGCGGGTCCGCGCGTTGGTCTGGGTGCGCTGGCCGCGCACGGGAAGGCCACGGCGGTGCCGGATCCCCCGGTAACTGTTGATGCTGATCAACCGACGGATGTTCTGGGAAATGTCCCGGCGAAGATCGCCCTCCGTACGATACTCCTTCTGCAACAAATTGGTCAGCCGCCCGATCTCATCATCGGTCAACTCGCCGGCTTTCTTGCCAAGCGGGATCTCCGCTTTGGTCGCCAACTCCACGGCCAACGCAGGGCCGATTCCATAAATCGAACGAAGCGAGTATTCGATTCGCTTCGACGCCGGTATTTCCACTCCAAAGATACGGGGCATATGTTTCTACTCCTCAACCCTGACGTTGTTTGTGCCGGGGGTTGGTACAAATCACCCGCACCACACCTTTGCGGCGGATTAACTTGCACCGTTCACAAATTCGTTTGACTGACGCTCTGACTTTCATGTCTCGTTCCGTTTCGTTTACAAAATAATTCGACCTTGCCCCATGTCATACGGCGAAAGACGCACTCGCACCGCCTCACCGATCTGATGCGAGGGCTTCGCATCGCCGGTTGCATCGGGGTTTACCGCGACCAGTTCGTGACCATTGGCCAACCTGGCGCGAAAGGCCGATACACTTATCACACCCGTTACTTCTGCGTCCAGCAGAATTGTTTCAGAATCTTCGGTTTCCTTCGCGCACACCACCACGTCAATCTCCGGCCTGCAAGACCTTGAGAATGCCGTCCCGGGTCTCGATCCGGTCGTGCGCATCCACCTCCACCAAAATTCGTTTGTTCCGGTAATAATCGATTAACCCCGACGTCTGGTTCTTGAACACCTCCAAACGGTTGTTCAGGGTTTCTTCAGTATCATCGGCCCGTTGATAAATATCCGTGCTCCCGCACTGGTCGCACACCCCGTCGACCTTTGGCCGCTTGGTGTGTATGTTGTACACCGCACCGCATTGCCGGCAAATCCGGCGCCCGCAAATCCGCCGGACGAGAATGTCCCGCTCCACCTCGAGCAGAAACACATGACTGACCTTGGCTCCAAAACCCGCGAGGATTTCGTCAAGCATCTCGGCCTGCCGTTGGGTGCGGGGAAAACCGTCGAGCATGTACGTCGCGTCGGCCGAACCCGTCTCAAGGCGGCGGGCCACGATTTTCAGAATAACTTCGTCGGGGACCAATTCGCCCTTCTCCATATAGGATTTGGCAAGCAGCCCTTCTTCCGATCCTTGCTTGATCGATTCCCTGAGCATATCCCCGGTGGATACATGCTGAAGCTGAACGGAAGCGACGAGATCTTCGGCCGCTGTTCCTTTTCCGCAGCCCGGAGCGCCAAGCAGAATAATCGCCTTCATGCTTACCTCCGTCCCCGCAGACGACCCTTCTTGAGGAAACCGTCATAGTAACGGGTAACCAGATGGGATTCGATTTGACGCATCGTGTCGAGCATGACCCCGACCATGATCAGCAAACTGGTTCCACCGAAGAACTGGGACACCAACCACGGGATGTTCAAGTTCACCGACATGATTGAGGGGATCACCGCGATAATCGCCAGAAAGATCGAGCCCGCCAGGGTCAACCGGGTCATCGACCGGTCGAGAAACTCGGCCGTCGGACGGCCCGGACGAATCCCCGGCACATACCCGCCGTTCTTCTTGAGGTCATCGGCAATCTGGATCGGATTGAATTGCGTCGCCACCCAGAAATACGAGAAGAAAATGATCATCAAACAGTAGATGGTATTGAACAGCACGGTATCCGGACCAAGCGCCAAGGCCGCACGCTGGAAAAATTCACCGGGAAGCTGCTGGAGCAATTTCGGCGGGAACATCAGAATCGCCTGGGCGAAGATGATCGGCATCACCCCTGAATAGTTCACTCGAAGCGGCATGTAGGTGCTCTGGCCACCATACACCTTGCGACCAACCACCCGCTTGGCGTACTGAACGGGAATCTTCCGTTGGGCCTGGGTCATCGCGACCACCACCGCAATCACCGTCAACAACATACCGACCAGCAGGATGAGATGGAAAATCGAGAATTGGGTCACGCCGTCCACCGCCTGGAACATCGCATAGGTCGCGCTCACCGCAGCCGGCAACTGACTGATAATCCCAACCGTAATGATCAGCGAGATACCGTTTCCGATTCCCCGTTCAGTGATCTGCTCGCCCAGCCACATCAACAACATCGTGGCCGTGGTCATGGTAATAATGGTCAGCAACCGGAATCCCCAACCCGGAAAGAGCACAATGCTCGCGGTCACCCCGAAGGTCTGGGGATTTTCCAACGCGACCGACATCGCATAGCCCTGGATCACGCACAGCACCACCGTCAAGTAACGCGTATACTGGGTGATCTTCGCGCGGCCCGTCTCCCCTTCCCGGGCCAAACGCTCCAGGGTCGGAATGACTGCGGTCATCAACTGAAGGATGATCGATGCACTGATGTAGGGCATGATCCCCAGCGAACCCACCGCAACTTGCTCAAGCGCTCCCCCGCTGAACATGTTAAACATGCCGAGAAAGGTGCCGCCCGCAGTCTGATGCAGTTGATTGATCAGTTCACGCAGGGCAATCGCATCCACCCCGGGGGTCGGTACCGCGGCGATCAGGCGGCAAATAAAAATCAACCCGCATGTGAAGAAGATGCGCTGGCGAAGTTCGGGAACACGTAGACTGTTGACAAAGGCGGAAAGCATGAGGCAGGGGTTCCCTCGTTTAGGCTACAACCTCACATTGACCGCCCGCCGCTTCGATTTTCGTCTTGGCGGACTGGCTGTAGGCATGGGCTTTGACAGTGAGTTGAACCGAAAGCTCCCCGTTGCCAAGAATCTTGACCGAAGCTTTCGCGGAAGGAATCAAGCCGGCTTGATGCAGGGCCATCGCGTCGACGGTGCTTCCCGCCTCAAACCGCGAGAGCGTACCCACATTCACCGGGGCAAACACCGTGCGGAACGCCCGGTTGAACCCGCGCTTGGGAATCCGGCGGGGCATCGGCATCTGACCGCCTTCGAAAAGCGCCTTCCGCTTATGACCGGAACGGGCCATTTGACCCTTGTTCCCCTTGCCGGAGGTTTTTCCGTGACCCGAAGACTCGCCGCAACCCAGGCGTTTTTTCCGCCGGACGGCCCCTTTAACATTCGTAATCGTATGAAGCTGCATGGTTGTTTCCTGAATTAGTTCGCGGCAATCGCACGGCGGGATTCAAGCACTTCATCACGGGAATGAAGTCCTTCCAGCGCACGCAAGGTGGCCCGGATCACATTAAGAGGATTGGTGCTCCCCATCGACTTGGCCAGCACGTTGCGGATCCCGGAAAGTTCCAGAACCGCCCGCATGCCACCACCCGCAATCACCCCCGTACCTTCCGAGGCCGGACGCATGTACACCCGTGCACCATCGAACTTGCCCACCACTTCGTGGGGGATGGTCTTCTCTTTCATCGTCACCGAAATCAAATTGCGCTTGGCGCCTTCGGTCGCCTTGCGAATCGCATCGGCCACTTCATTGGCCTTGCCCAGCGAATAGCCAACCCGCCCGTTGCGGTCGCCAACCACCACCAGCGCGCTAAAGCTGAAGCGGCGGCCGCCCTTGACCACCTTCGCGCAGCGATTCACATGAATCACCCGTTCTTCGAGGTCGCTTTTCCGTTCGTTATCGTTTCTGGTATTCACATCGTTTCCTTACGTTCCCTGACTCGATTAAAACTTCAATCCCGCTTCCCGCGCGGCTTCCGCGATGACCTTGACCTTGCCCCGATAGGCAAAACCGCCCCGGTCGAACACAACCTCGGTCACCCCTGCCCCTTGGGCCGCCTCTGCGCTCATCGCGCCCAGACGCTTCGCCAGATCCGCATTGTTCTTCCCGCCCGACATCCCGGCGGATTGGGTCGAAGCCGAAGCCACCGTGCGCGCTGCGACATCGTCAATAAACTGCACATACATGTGCTTGTTCGAAACGAACACGCTCATGCGAGGACGCTCCGCCGTGCCCGTCACCTTTTTACGAAGCCGTAGATGACGGCGTTTCCGATAATCTTGATTGGTTTTTACTTTCATTATGCCACCGCCTTGCCGGCCTTGCGCCGAACCTGCTCGCCCTTGTACCGCACCCCTTTGCCCTTGTAGGGCTCGGCCGGGTAGAAGGAACGGATGCGGGCACATACCTGGCCGACCGTTTGTTTGTCGGAGCCGCTCACGTTCACTGCGGTGTTGTCTTTGACCGCCACGGTGACTCCGGTGGGAATTTCATACACAATAGGATGCGAGTAGCCGAGATTCAAGGTCAGCGTCTGGCCCTGGATCGAAGCCCGGAAGCCGACCCCTTGAATTTCGAGATCACGGCTGTACCCCGTGCTCACCCCGACAATCATGTTGTTGATCAAGCTGCGAATCGTACCGTGCATCGCATTCGAACTCGGATGCGAGGCGACCGGACTCACCGTCACGCCTTCCGCACCCGACTCCACCTTCAGGTAGGAGGGAAGAGCCTGGGTCAATTCACCTTTCGGCCCCTTCACCGTCACCACCCCGTCGGCAACGCTGACCGTTACCCCTGCGGGAACTGTAATAATTTTTTTACCAATCCGTGACATGACTCGTCTTCCTTACCAAACGTGACAAAGTACTTCGCCGCCGACATGCGTCTTGCGGGCCTCGCGGTCGGTGAGGATCCCTTTCGACGTGCTGAGAATCGCCATTCCCATTCCCCCCAACACCCGGGGCAATTCCTCCGCCGTTACATAACGACGAAGGCTGGGCTTGCTCACCCGGGTAACCCCCTGAAGCACCGGCTTGTCTCCCCGGCCATACTTCAGCGACAAGACCAGCGTCTTCTTCGCCCCGTCCACCAGGGTTTCGTGCCCCTTGATGAATCCTTCGCGCTCGAGAATCCGCGCCAGTTCGCCTTTAAGCTTCGAGTGGGGCATCGCAACCGTTTTCAAGCCGGCTTCCGATGCATTGCGAAGGCGGGTCAACATATCCGAAATGGGATCTTGCATACTCATAGGAACACCCTTACCAGCTTGACTTGACCACGCCGGGAATCTTCCCCTGGGACGCCAGCTCCCGGAAGCAAATACGGCAAAGTTGAAATTTCCGCATGTACGCGCGGGCACGGCCGCAATTGCGGCAACGATTATACTTGCGCGCCGCAAACTTCGCGGGGCGGCTCGCTTTTACCATTAACGATGTCTTAGCCAAGGTCGGTTCTCCTTCAATCAATTTTCAAACGGCATGCCCATCAGCCGCAACAGTTCGCGGGCTTCGTCATCGGTTTCCGCCGAAGTGACGATGGTAATGTCCATGCCCTGGTTTCGTTTGACCCGGTCGGGGTCAATTTCCGGAAAATAAGTCTGTTCGCCCAAGCCGAGACTGTAATTGCCCCGGCCATCAAACGCCTTCGCGGAGACCCCGCGGAAGTCCCGGATCCGGGGCAGCGCGACAAACAGCAACCGGTCGAGAAATTCGTACATCAAGGTGCCGCGAAGCGTCACTTTCGCCCCGATCGGCATCCCTTCCCGAAGCTTGAAGTTCGAGACGCTCTTCCGAGCCATCGTCACCACCGGCTTCTGACCGGTGATCGTCGCCAACTCTTCCGTCATCTGCTTGAACGAGTCCTTGTCCACCGAAGTGTCCACGCTCATGTTCACCACGATCTTCTTGATCCCGGGAATTTGCATGGGATTCGCGTAGTTGCGCGACTTTTGCAACTGCTCCCGGACTTCGGTCTTGTATTTCTGTGAAAGTCTTGCCGTCTTCATGAGTTCAACCATTCCCACCGGGGATTATTCCCCCTTCTCCGATTTGCGTTCCGGACGGCCTGCCGCCTCGACCACGCGCAACTTCGCCACCGCAAGGGGGCCTTCCTTCTCCACAATCCCGCCTTCCGGCTGATTCTGGGATTTCCGCATGTGCTTCTTGATCATGTTCACGCCTTCGATGATCGCAACCCGCTTCTTGGGCAACACCGTCAGCACCTTGCCGGACTTGCCCTTCTCGGCTCCGTTGATCACTTCGACCACATCGCCTTTCTTCACGTGAATCTTGTCCCGCGTCACAACCGCCGCCATCACAGCACCTCCGGAGCCAGGGAAATGACCTTCATAAAATTCTTCTCGCGCAACTCACGGGCCACCGGTCCGAAAATACGTGACCCCTTGGGATTTCCCTCGTCATCGCAAATCACCGCCGCGTTGTGATCGAAACGGAGTTTCGAACCGTCGGGGCGACGAATCGCATGCTTGGTCCGCACGATCAAGGCGTTGTGCACTTCGCCCTTCTTGACCATGCCGGTGGGGATGGCTTCCTTGACCGACACCTTGATGATGTCCCCCACCCGCGCATAGGTCTTGCGCTGGCCGAGGACATGGATGCACATCAAAGAGCGGGCTCCCGAATTGTCTGCTACTTCAAGTCTGGTTTGAACGGTAATCATGGATGCCTCAGGCGGCCTGTCCGGCCCGGGTTACAATCATGGCAAGACGCCAACGTTTGAGCTTGCTGATCGGCCGGGTCTCCACGATCCGAACCGTATCTCCCATCTTCGCTTCATTGTTTTCATCGTGCGCATGAAATTTGCGGGTCCGGGTCACGACCTTGCCATACACCGGGTGCCGGAAACGCTGGGTTACCTTCACCACGATCGACTTGTCCATCTTGTCGCTGACCACGGTACCCGTGCACTGCTTGCGCACGCCGCGGGAAGACTCGCCACTCACTTCGCCACCTCTTTCTGCCGCTTTACGGTTAAAACGCGGGCCAGTTGACGCCGGACCTCGCGAAGCCGGTTCGGCTTCTCCAATTGGCCGCTCGCTTTCTGGACGCGCAGGTTAAAATACTCGGCCCGGCTGTCGGACAATTGCTGCTCGAGCTCCGGATCGGTCAATTCTTTAAGTTGTTTTGCTTTCATCATGCTTAGCTCCCCCGGGTTACAAACCGGGTGGGAATCGGAAGTTTGCTCGCGGCAAGACGAAACGCCTCTTTCGCCACCGACTCCGGAACACCGTCGAGTTCAAACAGCATGGTCCCCGGACGAACCACCGCGACCCAGCCCTCGACCGGACCTTTTCCTTTGCCCTGGCGGACTTCCAACGGCTTCTTGGTGTAGGGCTT
Organism: Kiritimatiellia bacterium; assembly: GCA_035327665.1. Lineage (GTDB taxonomy): Bacteria > Verrucomicrobiota > Kiritimatiellia > CAIVKH01 > CAIVKH01 > DAOLCW01. The sequence goes on along the minus strand of DAOLCW010000030.1, from coordinate 18,983 downwards.
GTCGGGATAAATCCGGATCCACAACTTGCCTTTGCGCTTCATCGCACGACTGACCGACACACGACAGGCTTCGATCTGGATGTTGGTGATCCACGTACGACCCAGCGACTGGATGCCGTACTCACCGAACGCCAGCGTATTGCACGAGGTCGCATTTCCCTTCCGGCTACCCCGGTGTACCTTCCGGTACTTGACCCGTTTAGGCATAAGTGGCATGGGCTTGCTCCTTCATCACAGGTTCTTCTTCCTTGCGGCAAATCCACACCTTGACCCCGATCTTCCCCGCAACCGTATTGGCTTCGGTGAATCCGTATTGCACGTTCGCACGCAGGGTGTGCAGAGGAACTTTGCCTTCCTTATAACCTTCGGTACGGGACAACTCCGCCCCGCCCAGACGACCCGAAACCTTGACCTTGATGCCTTCCGCACCCAGATCCATGGCCAGTTGCACCGCCCGCTTCAACGCACGACGAAACGAAATCCGGCGCTCCAATTGGACCGCGATGTTCTCCGCCACCAGTTGCGCGGTGATGTCCGGATCCTTGACGTCCCGGATCTCCACATAAATTTCCTTGCCGGTCTTCTTCGAGATCTCTTCCTTCAGCTTCTCGATCTCCTGACCCTTGCGCCCGATCACGATCCCCGGACGCGCCGTGAGCACCGTCACCCGGGCCCGGTTCGCATACCGTTCGATCAACACTTCAGGCACCGCCGCGTCCTTCAAGCGCTTCTTCACCATCTCCCGGATCATGATATCTTCATGAAGAAGTTGGCCGAAGTCTTTCTTGTCGGCATACCAGCGGGAACGCCAGTCCTTGTTGACCGTCGCCCGCAAACTAATTGGATTTACTTTCTGTCCCAAAACCATGCTCCTTTCGGAATAAAAAAAGGCCCGTTATCTTGCCTTGGATTTCTCATCCGTCAATACAATCCGGATGTGACTTGAACGTTTAATGATCCGCCCCGCGCTTCCACGGGCCTTGGGACGAAATCGCTTCAGGGTGTGCCCCTCATCGACCACTGCGGATTTGATCAGCAGGTCGTCGGCGGAAAGGTCGTGGTTGTTTTCCGCGTTGGCAATCGCCGACTTCAGGGTCTTCCCGAGATGAAGTGCCCCCTTCCGGCGGCTGAGCGTGGTCACCTTGAGCGCATCGGACACCGAGCGGCCCTGAATCTCGCGAGCGAGATCGCGAACCTTGGTCGGCGATATCCGAACATCTTTGGTTACTGCTGTCACATCCATTGTTCTACCTCTAAATCTTCGTTTTCCTATCTGCCTAACAACCATCTGTCACCCGGCTCCGGATCTACACCGGACCACCGCCGGGTCACTACGGCCCCGCTGACGTCCCGTCGCACATCCACCAACCGGATCCGGGCAATCACTCGCCCGTCCCGCACCAGGGCTCCGTTCATTCCCGCCCGCAAATGCTGGCGTGAACCACCGGAGAGCGCCACGATGTCCAGTTCCCTGTCCACCGCGATCACCCTGACCGCTTCGTCCTCTCCGGCCGCCGCTACAGCTACCGGTAACCCAACCTGCTCGGAATCCCCGGACCGAATGGCCTCCAAGGCTTCCTCTGCTTCCCTTAGTCGCCGACCTAGGTCCTCGACCTCTGCCTGCAACCGCCCAACTTCCGCTATCAATACCACCCGCTCTACTTCCTCCGCCCACCCTGCCGGGCACGCCGCGAGGAAGACCCACGCCATTCCGCCGATGAGGAGCTTCCTCATGGCCGGAGCTGCCGTTACTTGAGCGAGACCGTCTTGTCCGTCGCCGCGCCATGGCGCCGGAACCCACGGGTCAGGGAAAATTCCCCCAGCCGGTGGCCGACCATGTGCTCGGTCACGAAAACGGTCTGAAACACCTTTCCGTTATGCACGTTAAAGGTGTGTCCTACAAATTCCGGGAGAATCATCGACCGCCGCGACCACGTCTTGATCGGGCGTTTGGACCCGGACGCATTCATCTTATCCACCTTGTCGACCAGGTGACCATCCACAAACGGACCTTTTTTAATCGAACGCGTCATGGCTTACTTTCTCCGCTTCACAATAAAGTTTGATGAATTCTTGCGCTTGTTGCGCGTCTTCTGGCCCTTGGCCAGCTTGCCCCACGGCGAACGGGGTTGACCGCCGCCCGAAGTGCGGCCTTCGCCACCGCCCATCACGTGGTCAATCGGGTTCATCGCCACACCCCGAACCGTCGGCCGGATCCCCAGCCAACGCTTGCGACCGGCCTTGCCCAACGCAACATTCTGGTGCTCGGTGTTGCCGACCTGACCGATCGTCGCCTGGCAATTCTCGTTGATCAACCGGATCTCCCCGGAAGGCAACTTGATCTGGGCATAGCCACCTTCACGGGCCATGATCTGGGCCGCGCCTCCCGCCCCCCGGACCAACTTGGCACCCCGTCCCGGATACAACTCAATATTGTGCACCGGAAGGCTCAAGGGAATCTTCGAAAGCGGCAACGCATTGCCGGACTTTGGTTCCGCATCCGGACCGGACATCAGATAGTCACCCACCTTAACATCCACCGGGGCGAGAATGTACCGCTTCTCACCATCCACGTAATGCAGCAAGGCAATCCGGGCGGAACGATTGGGATCATACTCAATCGTCGCCACTTTGGCGGGAACCCCCGATTTGTCCCGCTTGAAATCAATCAACCGGTAACGGCGCTTGTGGCCGCCACCCCGGTGACGGACCGTTACCCGGCCGTACATGTTGCGACCCGAGTGCTTCTTCTTGCTCTCCGTCAATGACTTCTCAGGCTGGCTGCGGGTCACCTCGGAAAAGTCCGGAAGCTCGGTGTGCCGTTGCGAAGCGGTATAAGGTTTATGTTTGCGAATGGCCATGGTAAATCCTCAACGATTTCAGGTGGTCTCGATGGTCTGCCCGTCCTTCACGGTCACAATGGCCCGCTTGGTCGCCGACGTCTTGCCGAAGCGACCCCGACGGTCCCGCTTCGCCTTGCCCTTGCGGTTCAGGGTATTCACCTGCTCCACAGTTACATTAAACAGTTCTTCCACCGCCCGCTTGATTTCGATCTTGTTGGCCGAACGGTCCACCGTGAACAGGTACTGATTCGCCTGTTCGGTCAAACGTGTGCCCTTCTCGGTCAGGGTGATGGTTTTCAAAATATCCTGGGAAAATTTCACGCGCCGGCCTCCTGCACACCCAGCCGTTGCTGCAATTTCTCCCATGCGGCCTGGGTCGTGATCAACACCGCATGCCGGAGAATCTGGTAAACATTCACATCCGAAGCCGTTGCCACTTCAACCCCGCCGAGGTTGCGGACGGCAAGGACGAAATCCTTGTCCACCCCTTCGGTCATGAAAAGCACCGTCTTGTCGGCAAAATTTAACTTCTTGATCAGACCCGCCGCTTCTTTCGTCTTGGCGGCGGACAGGGAAAGGGAGTCCAACAAGACCACCGAACCCGCATCCAGCTTCTCCGTCAACGCACGCCGGAGCGCAAGTTTCACCGTCTTCTTGTTCAGATCTTGACGGAAACTCCGGGGTTTGGGGCCAAACACCACGCCGCCACCACGCCAGACCGGCGATTGACGGTATCCCGCACGCGCCCGACCGGTGCCTTTTTGGCGCCAAGGCTTGGCTCCGTGACCCGCGACCTCCCCCTTGGTTTTCGTGGAGGCTGTACCCGCGCGCTGGTTGGCTAAAAACGTCACGACTGCGTCGCGAACCGCTTGGCCGCCCTTGCTCCGCTCCAACAGCTTTTCTGAAACCTGGAACTCGCCGACTTTCGCCCCGTCGATGGATTGAATGGTTAACGTACTCATGATGTCTTCGCTGCCTTCTTGATCGCTTTGCGGACAACCACCATCCGCCCGTTGGGCCCGGGAACCGAACCCCGCACGAGAAGTGCGTTATCGTCGCCCCGCACTTGGATCACTTTTAAATTTTGGGTCGTCACTTGCACATTGCCCATTTGCCCGGGAAGCCGCTTGTTCTTGAATACCCGGCCCGGCTTCGTGCGCATACCGATCGAACCCGGACGACGATGCGTTCCACTGCCATGTGCCGCCGGACCGCCCGCCATGCCATGACGCTTGACTACGCCCTGAAACCCGCGGCCTTTGGTCACCCCGGAAACATCGATGTACTCCACCCCTTCAAACAGCAAGGCCGTCAGCACATCGCCTTCCTTGACATCGCTCCCCGCATCCACCGGCAATTCGCGGAGCACCCGCTTGGCGGCTACGCTGTTCTTCTTGAGATGACCACGTTCCGCCTTGGAAAGACGCTGTTCCTTCTGGTCCTCGTAGCCGACTTGAATCGCATCGTAGCCGTCGGTCGCCGAACGCTTCCGCTGGGTTACCACACACGGGCCCACCGAAATCACCGTTACCGGGATCTGTTCGCCCGATGCGTCAAACACCTGGGTCATCCCCACCTTTTTACCTAGTATCGCGGTCATGACGTGCCTCAAATCTTGATGGTGATGTCCACACCGGCCGGAAGGTTCAACTTCTTCAACTCATCCACGGTCTTGATCGTGGGGTCCACGATGTCCAACAACCGCTTGTGGGTCCGGATTTCAAATTGCTCCATGGACTTCTTGTCCACGTGAGGACTGCGGTTCACGCAGTACTTCTCGATGCGGGTCGGCAAGGGAATCGGACCGGCCACTTGGGCGCCGGTACGTTTCGCCGTTTCCACGATGTCACTGGCGGACTGATCCAACACCCGGTGATCGTAGGCCTTCAGACGAATTCTAATTTTCTGTCCATTCATGCTATCGACTCAATATCTGGTTTTGAAGTTCTTCAGGCACCACATCAAACGCGCTCGGCTCCATGCTGTAGCTCGCCCGACCCCGGGTCAGGGAACGCAACATCGTTGCGTACCCGAACAATTCCGCGAGGGGAACATCCGCATGGATGATTTGCGCGGAATCCTGCGAAACCATCTCTCTTATCCGTCCCCGACGACTGCTCAAATCGCCCATCACATCTCCAAGATGTTCCTCCGGCGTGATCACTTCCACGCTCATGATCGGCTCAAGCAAAACCGGCTTTGCCAGTTCCGCAGCCTCTCGAAGCGCCATGACCGCCGCCGAACGAAATGCGATTTCCGTCGAGTCCTCGGGACGAAAGGCGGCATGTTTAACACAAACCTTCACATCGATCAATGGATAATTTCCTAAAATTCCTGTAATCAGTCCGGACTGGATTCCATCCGTCACCGCAGCATGGAATTCCTGGGGCAATTCGTCGTGTTTTGCCTTGATTTCCAAGGAGTTCCCGCTACCCCGGGCCAACGGCTCCACCACCAGCTCCACCTCCGCATATTGCCGGGATCCCGCAATCTCCCGGTCAAAGATGTGATGGGCCGATGCATTTTTTGTGAGCGTTTCGCGATACGCCACCATCGGTTTGCCCGCATTCGCCTGAACCTTGAATTCCCGCAGCATCCGGTCCTTGATGATCTCCAGGTGGAGCTCCCCCATCCCGCTGATCAACGTCTGACCGGTATCCGGATTCGAGGACACCCGGAACGTCGGGTCCTCTTCCCCGAGTATCGCCAGCGTTTGCACCAGCTTTTCCTTGTCGGACTGGGACCGCGGCTCGATCGCCATCGAGATCACCGGTTCAGGAAAGACGATCGACTCCAGCACGATCGGCTGGTGCTCCGGACACATGGTGTCACCCGTTGACAATTGCTTTAACCCGCCCACCGCGCCGATTTCCCCCGTGTACAACGCATCCACGTCCTGCCGCTGATTGGCATGCACCTGAACCAGCCGCATCAATCGTTCCTTCTTGCGCGTCCTCGGATTGTAAACCTGTGACCCTTTGCGCAACACGCCCGAGTAGATGCGCACATACGCGAGCTTCCCGAAAAACGGATCGTTCGAAATCTTAAACGCAAGCGCGCTCAGCGGCTCGCGGTCGCTCGCCGCCCGTGACACCACCTGCTTTTCGTCCTTGGGATGCGTGCCCCTCACCGGCGGCACGTCCAGCGGCGAAGGCAGATAGTCCACCACCGCATCGATCAATTTCTGAATGCCCTTGTTGTGAAGGCTGCTCCCACAGAACACCGGCACCATCTGGCCCGAAAGGGTCAACCGGCGGATGCCCGCCCGCAACACGTCCGCAGGAACCTGCGGGTCCGCAAAAAACGCGTCCAGGACCGCTTCATCTTTTTCTGCGACTTGCTCGATCAGACTCGCCCGCGTCAACTCGACCTCGGTGGCGAATCCCTCGGGAATAGGAATCTCCCGGATGTTCGCTCCCAGGGAATCCTCATCAAATGCGTACGCCTTGAGGGTCAACAGGTCCACCACCCCCGCAAACGACGACTCCGCCCCGATCGGCAATTGCACCGGCACCGCAAACACCCCGAGCTTGGTTTGAATGGAATCGACCACATAATCGAACCGCGCACCCATCCGGTCCATTTTGTTCACAAACGCAATGCACGGAATGTTGTACTTTTTCGCCTGCCGCCACACCGTCTCCGATTGCGGTTGCACGCCTGCCACCCCGCAAAATACCCCCACCGCACCGTCCAACACCCGGAGGGATCGTTCGACTTCCACCGTGAAATCCACATGCCCCGGGGTGTCGATGATGTTAATTTGGTGGTCCTGCCAAAAACAGGTGGTCGCGGCGCTGGTAATGGTAATCCCGCGCTCCTGCTCCTGGATCATCCAATCCATCACCGCCGTCCCCTCGTCCACATTGCCGAGTTTGTAGACCCGGCCCGAGTAATAGAGGATGCGTTCCGTGGTGGTGGTTTTTCCCGCGTCGATGTGGGCCATGATCCCGATGTTTCGGATCATGGAAAGCGGATGCGAGCGTCCTTCAGCTTCGAGGCCAGACGAAGCCGCTCCCTGAGGTTCTTGAGATGAATCCACCGCCACCGACATGTCTGGCCTCGTGTCGCATTACCAACGATAATGGGCAAATGCCTTGTTCGCTTGGGCCATCTTGTGGGTGTCGTCCCGCTTCTTGATGATGTTGCCGGTGTTTTTGTAAGCATCCAGCAACTCCAAGGCCAGGGCGCGGTTCATCGCCACACCCTTGCGGGCGCCCGCGAACGATACCAGCCACCGCATGGCCAGAGCGGTCTGTCGGGAAGCGTCCACTTCCACCGGAACCTGATAGGTCGCGCCACCTACCCGGCGGGATTTCACTTCCACCCGGGGCTTCGCGTTGTTCAACGCCTGATGGAAGACATCAATCGGATCTGCACCCGTCTTCTCTTTCACCTGCTCCAGCGCATCATAAACAATACGCTCGGCAATCGAGCGCTTCCCGCTCCGCATTACCTTGGAAATCAAAAGAGAGATATCTTCGCTCTGATAGCGGAGATCTTTATTAATCGGTCGTTTTTCAGCTCTGCGTCGTCGTGCCATGATGATCCAACCCTTATTTCGCTTTTGGACGTTTCGTCCCGTATTTCGAGCGGCCACGCTTGCGCTGGCCCCAGCCCGGTTGCTCGTTGACCCCGGAGCAATCCAAGGTGCCCCGCACAATGTGGTAACGCACACCCGGCAAATCCTTCACACGACCTCCTCGCACCAGCACCATGCTGTGCTCTTGAAGGTTGTGTCCGACGCCGGGAATGTAGGCGGTCACCTCGATCCCGTTGGTCAACCGCACACGCGCCACCTTCCGGAGCGCCGAGTTCGGCTTCTTCGGGGTCTGGGTCTTCACCAGAAGACACACGCCGCGCCGCTGAGGGCAACGCGACAAGGCAGGCGCCTTGTTTTTCTTTTTCGAGGCCACACGGCCCTTGCGTACCAATTGATTGATTGTAGGCATAATCGATATCCTGAACTGCAAATGAGCCGCGAACCCTAGCAAACGCCGTCCGGGCTGACAACTGTTTCTCTACGTTTTTTTATGTGGTCTTCTCCAGGAAGTCTTCCCCCCACACGTCTTCCACCGAAATCGGCTCGGCCAGCGGCACCAACCGGATGTTCCGGTACATCGGAAATCCGCTTCCCGCCGGGATCAGGTGGCCCATAATCACGTTCTCTTTGAACCCGCGAAGGTGATCCACCCGGCCCAGCGCGGCTGCGTCCGTGAGCACGCGCGTCGTATCCTGGAAGGACGCCGCAGAAATAAAGCTCTCCGTCTCCAGCGAGGACTTGGTGATCCCCAGCAGCACCGGCTGCGCTTCCGCCGGACGCTTTCCTTCTTCCATCGCCCGTTGGTTGACATCCAGGAACGCCTGCTTCTCCACCTGTTCGTTCCAAAGGAACTCGGTGTCGCCGGGATCGGTGATCCGGACCTTCCGCAGCATCTGACGAACAATCACTTCAATGTGCTTGTCGTTGATTTCCACGCCCTGGAGCCGGTACACCATTTGCACCTCGTTAACCAGATACTCCTGAAGCTCCTGAGGTCCGCACACTTCCAAAATTTCCTGGGGAACCACCGGGCCCTCGGTCAATTGCTGACCTTTGCGAACCCGGTCCCCGCGAAACACCACAATGTGCTTGCCGAGAGGAATCAAATGTTCCTCTTCGTCCCCGGTTACCGGATCGCGAACCACCAGTTTACGGCGGCCACGTGCGGTTCCCGCGAATTCGACGATTCCATCGATACGCGCAATTTCCGCCGCATCCTTCGGACGCCGCGCTTCCAACAGCTCGGCCACCCGGGGAAGACCACCGGTGATGTCCTTGGTACGAACCACCTTCCGGGGCGTCTTCGCCAGCATCGCGCCGGCTTGGATGTCGTCGCCTTTCTTCACCACCACGTGGGCGCCCGCAGGAATCGAGTACGAGCTAAGGATATCCTTGGTCTGCTTGTTGCGCAGCAGAATCTGCGGATGCAGATCCTCCTTGTGCTCCAAGACGATCGTACCTTCCATTCCGGTCGATTCGTCGATGTCCTTCTTGTACGTCACCCCTTCGATGAAGTCATGAAAGTCCAGCACACCCTCGTGTTCGGAAAGAATCGGCACGTTGTACGGATCCCACTTCACAAAGCTCGTGCCCTTCTTCACCACGTCGCCATCCGCAACGGAAATGACCGCGCCGATCACGATGTTGTACTTCTCCAGCTCCCGGCCTTCGCGGTCGTAGATGCTGATGTAGCCATTCTTGTTGAGGACAATGAAATTGCCGTCCAGCGCCTTCACCGTGCGAAGATCCTGATAGCGGACAATTCCTTCGTGCTTGGCGATAATTTGAGGCTGTTTAAACACCGAGCTCGCCGTACCGCCGATGTGGAAGGTACGCATGGTCAACTGGGTACCCGGCTCACCGATTGACTGGGCCGCGATGATCCCCACCGCCTCGCCAAGACCAATCGACCGTCCGTTCGCCATGTTCCGGCCATAGCACTTCGCGCACACCCCGCCCCGGGATTCGCAGGTCAGCACGCTCCGGATCTTGACCGACTCCAGATCCGCCTGAACGATCTTCGACTGAGCCTTCTCGTCGATCTCCTGACCCGCCGCCACGATAATTTCCCGGGAAAGCGGATCGCGAATGTCGTCCACCGCCGTCCGGCCAAGAATACGGGCCCCCAGCGGAACCAGCTCTTCGTCGCCTTCGTAGATCGGCTTCACTTCGATTCCGTTCAACGTGTTGCAATCCTGCTCCACGATGATCACATCCTGTGACACATCGACCAACTTGCGGGTCATGTACCCCGAGTCGGCGGTCTTGAGCGCGGTGTCGGCCAACCCCTTGCGGGCGCCGTGCGTACTGATGAAGTACTCCAGCACGCTCAATCCTTCCCGGAAGTTCGAGAGAATCGGGCGCTCGATGATTTCGCCCGAAGGCTTGGCCATCAACCCGCGCATCCCCGCCAACTGGCGAATCTGCTGCTTGTTGCCGCGCGCTCCCGAGTGAACCATCATGAACAAAGGATTCACGTAATCCTTGTTTTCGTTGAACTCGATCGCCCGGAACATGACCGTTGCAATTTCATCCGTGGAATGGGTCCAGATGTCGATGATCTTGTTATAGCGCTCCCCGTCGGTAATCACACCCTTGCGGTACTGGGCTTCCACGTCCCCGATTTGCCGGTGGGCTTCGTCAAGTACCTTCATCTTTTCATCGGGGATAATCATATCCACCAACCCGATGGAGATGCCCGCCCGCGTCGCGTGCTCGAATCCGAGGTTCTTCAGGCGGTCGAGCACCTTGACCGTCTCGCCCTGGCCTGAAACCTGATAACAACGCCAGATCAGCTCTTCCAGACGCTTCTTGGTTACCGTATCATTGATGAATCCAAGCGCGGCCGGCCAAACCTCATTGAACAACACCCGGCCCACCGTGGTCGTGATCACCGAGTCCTTGGCGTTGCCGAGAAGCGTGTTCCGCTGATAGTCGGGGTTCTGGAAACGAATCCGGTCGTGGATTTTCAGCGCACCTTCGTCGAAGGCCGTATGCACCTCGGACGTGCTCGCCAGAATCGGCAGATGCTCGACCTCCGTCGACTCCTTCTTCTGCAACCGGCGCAAACGGTCCCGTTGGGACTCGATCGTCAAGTAGTAGCAACCCAGAGCGATGTCCTGCGATGGCGTCATCACCGGCTTGCCGCTCGACAGCGAAAAGATGTTGTTGGTCGCCAGCATCAGCAGGCGGGACTCCAATTGGGCCTCCACCGAAAGCGGAACGTGAACCGCCATCTGGTCACCGTCGAAGTCCGCATTGTAGGCCGTACAGACCAAGGGGTGCAACCGGATCGCTTCCCCTTCAATCAACACCGGCTCGAACGATTGAATACTCAACCGGTGGAGGGTCGGCGCACGGTTCAACATCACCGTGTGACCTTGGGTGACTTCGTCGAGGATATCCCAGACTTCATCCGACTCCTTCTCGATCAACTTCTTCGCGCTGCGCACGGTGTGCACAATACTCAGTTCCTTCAGGCGGCGAATGATGAAGGGCTCGAACAACACCAGCGCCATCTTCTTCGGCAATCCGCACTGGTTCAGGCCGAGTTCCGGACCGATCACGATCACCGAACGGCCCGAGTAGTCCACCCGCTTACCGAGCAGATTTTGACGGAAACGCCCTTGCTTCCCGCGCAGCATATCGCTAAGCGATTTGAGCGGACGGTTGCCCGCGCCGGTAACCGCACGGCCATGCCGGCCATTGTCAAACAGGGCATCCACCGCCTCTTGCAGCATTCGCTTCTCGTTGCGGATGATCACGTCCGGCGTCTTGAGCTGGAGAAGGTTCCGCAACCGGTTGTTCCGGTTAATCACCCGGCGGTACAAATCGTTCAAATCGGAGGTCGCGAACCGGCCCCCTTCCAGCGGGACCAACGGACGCAGATCCGGAGGAATCACCGGCAGCACTTCGAGGATCATCCATTCGGGCCGGGTGTTGGTGCGGATAAACGCCTCCAACATCTTGATCCGCTTGGTCAGCTTCTTCTTGGTCTGCTTGCTCCGGGTCGCCTCCATGTCCTGCTCAAGCTGGGCGATGGTTTCTTTCAAATCCATCTTCGCCATCAGGTCGCGAACACCTTCTGCGCCCATCTTCGCCACAAACACGTCGCCGTACTTGTCCTGGCTCTCCCGGTACTCCATCTCGCTGAGGAGTTGCTTCTCCTGCAACGGCGTGTCGCCGGGATCGATCACCACGTAATCTTCGTAGTAAAGAACCCGTTCGAGGTTGCGCGCGGTCATATCCAGCACCAGACCGAGTCGGCTCGGGGTGCACTTGAAAAACCAGATGTGAGACACCGGAACGGCAAGGTCGATATGGCCCATCCGCTCGCGGCGGACCCGTGAAAGGGTCACTTCCACACCGCAACGATCGCAAATCACGCCCTTGTGCTTGATGCGCTTGTATTTGCCGCAACTACATTCCCAATCCTTGGTCGGACCGAAAATCCGCTCGCAAAACAAACCGCCTTTTTCCGGCTTGAAGGTCCGGTAATTAATCGTTTCCGGGTTTTTTACTTCCCCGTGGCTCCACGACCGAACCGTATCCGGTGAGGCGATGGTAATGCTGGCCCGATCGAAGCTTTCACTCACGTCGAACCCGAGGACTTCCGCTGCGCTGGTACTCTCAACCATTTTCTGCAATCTCCATAGTGGCCGGCGACTCCGCCGGAAATCGTTGTTCCCTGATTATTCCCGATGAACGCGAAGGTCCAAACCAAGGCTGTGCATTTCCTTCAACAAGACGTTGAACGACTCCGGCATTCCCGCTTCGAGTACGTTCTCTCCCTTGACGATGGACTCATAAATCCGTGTACGGCCCGCGACATCGTCGCTCTTGACCGTCAGCAATTCCTGAAGGGCATAGGCCGCTCCATACGCTTCCAGCGCCCACACTTCCATTTCCCCGAAGCGCTGACCGCCGTACTGAGCCTTGCCCCCCAGCGGCTGCTGGGTGACCAGAGAGTACGGACCCACCGCACGGGCATGGATCTTGTCGCTGACCAAGTGGTGAAGTTTGAGCATGTAGATGATGCCCACCATCACTTCCTGATCGAACGCTTCCCCGGTCCGGCCATCGAACAGCTTCGACTTGCCCGACTCGGGAATCCCTGCGTCCACCATCAGTTCGCGGATCTTCTTCTCGGAAATACCGTCAAACACCGGGGTCGCGGCATGAATGCCCAAGCGCTGGCACGCCCACCCGAGGTGGGTTTCCAACACCTGCCCCACATTCATGCGGGACGGCACACCCAGAGGATTCAACACGATGTCCACCGGCGTTCCATCAGGCAGGAACGGCATGTCTTCCTCGGAAACAATCCGCGCGATCACGCCCTTGTTCCCGTGACGACCGGCCATCTTGTCTCCAACCGAAATCTTCTTCTTGCTCGCCACGTAGACTTTGACCTGCTTGATCATCCCCGAATCCACGTCATCGCCGCTTTCCGCCCGCTCCTGACTCCGCTCCTGCTCCTCTTCAAGCTCCGCGAACTTGCCGCTGAACTCGTTGATGATGCTCTGGATCTTGATCTGGATCGGACTGGGGTCGATTTCAATATGATCATAGGCCGCAGCCAGCTTCCGCAGCAGGGTCTTCGTGATCTTCCGGTTCGCGGGAATAATCACTTCCCCCGTCTCCGAATTCATCACATCCAGCGGAATCTTCTCCCCAAGCAGGATGTTGCTCAACGCTTCCGTCAGATCCTCGGTGAGCCGTTCCGAGCGCTCTTTGAACTCCTCTTGGAGTTGCTTGATCTGCTTCCGACGCTCGGTCGCCGACATCTTGGACTGCTTCGCATCCTTGCGGGAGGACACCTTCACATCCATGACAATCCCGCTCGTGCCGCTCGGCACGGTCAACGAGGTGTCACGGACATCCGCCGCCTTCTCCCCGAAGATCGCGCGCAGCAAACGCTCTTCCGGAGCCAGCTCGGTCTCGCTCTTCGGCGTGATCTTGCCGACCAGAATATCTCCCGGCTGAACTTCCGCACCGATCCGCACCACGCCATCGTGATCCAGATTCTTCAGGGCTTCTTCGCCCACATTGGGAATGTCCTTGGTAATTTCTTCGGGTCCCAGCTTGGTATCACGCGCCCCGCACTCGAACTCCTCGATGTGGATCGATGTGTAGACATCGTCCCGCACCAGGCGCTCGTTGATCAGGATCGCGTCTTCAAAGTTATAACCGCACCACGGCATAAACGCGACCAGCACGTTCCGGCCCAGCGCCAATTCACCCTGATCCGTCGCCGGCCCGTCGGCCAACACATCGCCCGCCTTGATCTTGTCGCCAACCTTGGCCAACGGCTTCTGGTTGATGCAGGTGCCGCCATTTGACCGCATGAATTTACGGAGTTCGTACTCCATGTAATCTGACTTCGGAGTCTTCTTCGTCGGGATCGAGCCGTCCTTCGACACAATAATCTTGGACGCGGAAACATAGGCGACAATGCCCGGCTCTTCCGCCACCACAATGACCCGTGAATCGCGGGCCACCCGGCCCTCCATCCCCGTAGCCACATACGGCCGCTCGGTGACCAACAACGGGACCCCTTGACGTTGCATGTTGGAACCCATGAGCGCACGGTTCGCATCGTCATGTTCAAGGAACGGAATCAACCCCGCCGCCACGCTCACCAATTGCTTCGGCGAAAGGTCCATGTAGTGAACCCGGTCCTTCGGAACTTCAAGAAAGTCCCCACGGAAACGCACCGATACGAGGTCGTTGAGAAAATTCCCGCTCTCATCGATCGGCGCATTCGCCTGCGCGATCACATAGTTTTCCTCCTGATCGGCAGTCAAATAATCGACCGTCGTGCTGACCCGGCCTGCGTTGACCCGGCGGTAGGGACTCTCAATGAAACCGAATTCATTGATCCGCGCATAAATGCTCAACGAGGAAATCAAACCGATGTTCGGACCTTCCGGGGTTTCGATCGGACAAATCCGGCCATAGTGGCTGGAGTGAACGTCCCGGACTTCGAAGCCCGCGCGATCCCGGCTTAACCCGCCCGGACCCAGCGCGCTCAAACGCCGCTTGTGGGTCAGCTCGGCCAGAGGATTCGTCTGATCCATGAATTGGCTCAATTGGCTGCGCCCGAAAAAGTCCCGCACCACCGCCGACAATGCCTTCGGATTCACCAGCTTCTGCGGCGTCAATTTTTCCACCGCCGTGTCGAAAATCGTCATCCGTTCCTTAACCAGCCGCTCGGTGCGGGCCAATCCCACCCGGCATTGATTCTCCAGCAACTCCCCTACCGTACGAATACGGCGGCTTCCCAGATGATCAATATCATCGATCATCCCGTCCCCGTTGCGCAGGTTGATCAGGTACTTGATCGCCGCGATCAAATCTTCCTTCTCCAGAACCCGGGACTCGCTGCCCGAATCAAGGCTCAACTTCTGCTGAATCTTGTACCGGCCGACCCGGCTCAAATCATAGCGACGCGGATCAAAGAACACCCGCTTCAACAATTGCTTCGCATTGGATGCGGTCGGCGGATCGCCCGGACGCAACTTGATGTAAATATCCTTGAGCGCCTCCTCGGTCGTGCGGGTCGGATCCTTTTGAATGCTCTTGAGAATCAACCCTTCATCCCAGGAGATGTCCGCCACGTTGATCTTGTCAAAACCGGCGGCCCGGATTTGTTTCACCAAGTCCCGGGTGAGCACTTCAAACCGGCGAGCCACGATCGATTGCGAAGCGATATCGATGACATCCTCACGCAACACATACTTCGCCAACTCCTCGTCGCTTGCGTTCAATCCCTTCAAGGAAAGATCCTGCAGCCCGTAGAATAGACCCATCAGATCATCGTCGGTGTCATAGCCCAGCGCCCGCAAAAACGTCGACGCAAGAAATTTCCGGCGGCGACGCGTCCGATCCAGGTAGATGTTCAGATTGTCCGAGGTGTCAAACTGAACCTCCAGCCACGACCCCCGGTCGGGAATGATCCGGAACGAATACAACAAAGATCCATTGGCATGAACGCTCTGCTCAAAACAAATCCCCGGAGAACGGTGCAACTGACTCACAATCACCCGCTCGGCGCCATTGACGATAAAGCTTCCCTGCTCCGTCATTAAAGGCACTTCGCCCATGTAAACGTCTTCTTCCCGAACTTCGTCCCCATCTTTCAACCGGAACGTCACGTACAGCGAGGCCGTGTAGGACTGACCCTCGCGGATACATTCCAGGGGACCCATCTTCGTCTCCTTGATTTCGTACTTCACGAAATCAAGGATCACTTTGCCATCGTAGCTCTCGATGGGAAAAACTTCCTTCAACACCGCTTGCAAACCCACCGGCTTGCGCTTGGTCGGAGCCACGTCCAACTGCAGAAAATCCCGGTAGGAATTGTTCTGCATTTCAATGAGGTCCGGCGGAGCAAGAATATCCGTCAGTTTTCCAAAATTTGTACGATTCGCCATAGATCACCTTCGAGCCCAACGGGCCCGTTTACACACACCTACTCACAGTCACCGCAACCAAAAACACCTCAAGCCGCGTCCGGCCGGGAAAAATTCCCGGCCGTCGCGGCCGTCACCCCGTTGATCCGCCTTACTTGATCGTGACCTTTGCGCCGGCCGCTTCAAGCTTGGCTTTGATCTGATCCGCTTCTTCCTTGGTGATACCTTCCTTCACCGCTTTGGGAGCGGAATCCACAAGATCCTTCGCTTCCTTCAGCCCGAGGGTGGTCACCGCACGAAGCTCTTTGATCACTTGGATCTTCTGGGCGCCTGCATCGGTCAGCTCAACCGTAAATTCGGTCTGCTCTTCCTTTGCTTCCGCCACCGGAGCCGCTCCGCCCACCGCAGCCACCGCAACCGGGGCCGCCGCAGACACGCCAAGGCGGTCCTCCAGCACCTTCACCAGCTTCGACAACTCCAGAACGGAAATGGACTCAATCCAGGAGACAAACTCCTCCATCTTGCCCGTGGCTTCCACTTTGCTTTCTTGTACTGCTACTTCCGACATGTCCTTACTCCTCCAAACGCGTTCTTCTCGTCACGTTTAATTGGTTTGTTTTTTCTCCAGCGCCGCATTCAACACATACAGCAAGCTCGCCGCCTTCTGTTGGAAGACGCCGACCAACTGGCTCATCGGGGCGGCGATCGTCCCGACAACCATGGCCAGCAAATGCTCACGCGAAGGCAGAGAGGCCAACTGCTCCACGTCGCTTGCCGAAAGGATTGCTCCTTCCATTGCGCCGATTTTGATCACCGGCAAATTGTTTTCCTTTACGAAATCTTTCAGGATCTTGGCGGTCTTCGCCACATCCCCCGATCCGTACACCATCGCCGAAGGTCCCGCGAGGGCGTCGTTCATCCCCCCCAAACCAAGGTCCAACGCCACATGACGCATCACCCGGTTTTTTACCACTTGAATCCGGGCATCCGCCTCGGAAAGACGAGAACGAAGCTGGTCGGTCTTCTCCACCGTCAAACCGTTGTAGTCGGCGAAGATGACGAAGATCGAGCCGGAAACCTTCTCCTTCAGCTCGTTGATGATCGATTGTTTTTCTGGTCTCATGTTATTCCCATCACCTTCCTGGTCACACCGCCACGTGATCACGCACGTTCACATGCAGTCCTGGACCCATCGTCGAACTCACCGTGCAACGCTTGATGAATACACCCTTCGCCGCCGAGGGCCGAGAGTGCTGCACCGCATCCACCACGGCCCGGCAGTTTTCCGCCAGAGCATCCACCGTAAAGGACAGTTTCCCGAACGGAACGTGGAGGTTCCCGTTCTTGTCCATGCGAAACTCTACCCGTCCCGCCTTGTACTGATTCACCGCCGTCGCGGTGTCATCGGTAACCGTGCCGGTCTTCGGATTAGGCATCAGGCCTCGCGGACCCAACACCTTGCCAAGTTTGCGCACTTCCTTCATCGCATCCGGAGTCGCGATGACTACATCCATCTCCGTGTAGCCATTCTTGACCTTCTCAAGAAGATCTTCATAGCCCACCTCGTCTGCGCCCGCCGCCCGCGCCGCTTCCGCCGCCGGACCGGTGGCAAACACCATCACCCGGACCGCTTTACCCGTGCCATGAGGCAAGGCAACCGTCCCGCGAACGTTCTGGTCAGACTGGGTCGGGTTGACCCCCAGACGAAACGCAATTTCCGCCGTCTGGTCGAACTTGGTAAAACTGTTTTCCTTCAGAAACGTGATCGCCTCGGCAAGATCGAATACCTTCGAGCGATCTACCTTCGACTTCACCGCTGTAATTTTTTTCCCGTGCTTGGCCATGATCAAATCACCTCGATTCCCATGCTGCGAGCTGTGCCTTCAATGATCCGGCACGCCATCTCTTCATCCCGGGCGTTGATGTCCTTGACCTTCGTCTTGGCGATCTCCCGCACTTGGTCCTTCGTTACCTTGCCCACCTTCTCACGGTTCGGCGTCGCCGATCCCTTGGCAATCCCCGCCGCCTTCTTAAGCAACGACGACGCCGGAGGACTCTTGGTGATGAAGCTAAACGACTTGTCCTGATAGACCGTGATCACCACCGGGATGATCATGCCGACCTGGGATTGTGTCGCCGCATTAAACTCTTTGCAGAACCCCATAATGTTCACGCCCTGCTGACCGAGGGCGGGACCTACCGGCGGGGCCGGATTGGCCTGACCGGCGGGAATTTGCAACCGCACTATACCTGTTACTTTCTTCGCCATGATCTATAATCCTTCGCCTTAAACGCGCTCCACCTGCCAGTATTCCAATTCCACCGGCGCCGAGCGTCCGAATATCGATACCGAAACCTTCAACTTGCCGCGCTCCGGATCCACTTCCTCGATGACCCCGTTGAAATTCATAAACGGACCATCGTTGATCTTCACCGTCTCTCCCGCCGCGAACAACACCTTGGGCTGAACCTTCTCCTGCTTCTCCTCGATCTGCATCATGATGCTGTTCACTTCATCCGGACGCAACGGAGCCGGCCGGTCACCGCCCACGAACCCAATGATCCCCGGCGTCTCCTGAACAAAGTACCATGCCTTGTCATTCAACTGACGGTTGCCATCGTACAGCGCAACATGAATTAACACGTACCCGGGATAAAACTTGCGGGTGGTCGTGGTCTTCTTGCCCCGCTTCACCTCCGAAACTTTCTCGGTGGGGATAAGCACCTCGCCCACGTGCTCCTGGAGTTCCTCCAGCAACACGCGACGCTCGATGTTGTCCCGGACCTTCTGCTCCTGTCCGGACAACGTATGCAATACAAACCACTGTTTTTCCATAACCTCAACCACCCCGGTGCACCTGTTCTTCAACCGATGATCGTCCTCGACAACACCATCAGGATCAAATCGCTGATGCCCACCACGATCGACAAAATGACGACCGAAACAATCACCACCACGGTCGATTGCACAAGCTCCGGTTGGGTCGGCCATGTGCACTTCTTCAGTTCCACCTGGACTTCCTCCACGAAACCGCGCATCCCCGACATTGCATTTCCAAGCTTGCTCATGATGTTGCGATCCTTCGTTTGTCTACTCGTTCGGCGTTCACGTTCCGCGCATGGCAGGCCAGGAGGGACTTGAACCCCCAACACCCGGTTTTGGAGACCGGTGCTCTGCCAATT
>DAOLCW010000029.1:0-29784 GCA_035327665.1 Kiritimatiellia bacterium | reverse complement strand
CCGACGCCCCCCATACCGCAGTCCCCGGTCCGAGCCCCGCCCCCCCCACCAGCCGGTCGTTTCCGCCCAGATCAAGAATCACTGAAAGCACCGGGCTCTCGACGCCCTTGGCCACCCCGGCCCGCCCCGAATACACATCATCCCCTCCCGGATCTAGAATCAACAACACCTCATCCTTGTAATGATCCGCTCCTTCGGTCCCAATGAGGATCTTGCCCAACTCCGTCTCCACCACCAACACCGACTCCGGCCACTCCGTATGCGTCAACGCCCACGCCTCCAGCTCAAGCGCAGCCCGGTGAAGAACACCTCCTCCCCGGATGACTCCGGTGATGTCAATCGCCTTCAATCCCTTCACGAACTCCAAGGCCATCGGCTCCGGATCCAGTTCATCGAGCCCGGATTTCCATGCCTTCAAGATCTCTTCATCGACCCCCGACTCCACCAACCCCTTCCACGCTTGTTGATCCACCTCGACATCCAACCACCCCGCCAACGTCCTTGCCGCCCACACCCTTCTTGATTGCAAATCAAGATCTCTCCATGCACCGCCGAGCATGGCCGCCGCCCGCTGCGCCTCCCGGTAGAACGCCGCCAAGGGTTCCTTGAACCCATCCGGAAATTCCGGAATCCCAAAACTCCTCCCGGCATCGTCAACCCCATACCCGGCCGAAGCAGGAAAATACGAAACGAAGAGCGACTCCCAGGCTTCCTGTGTCGGATCGAATCCAACCTCAAACAGCCGTTCACCCACTGCGACCAAATCAAGCGGCGTGTGAAGAATCGAACGAGTGACCGGCAATGCCCACTGAGGCTCTCCGACATCTTTGGCAAACCCCAGATCCGACGCTTCCATGTTTAGCACATCCAGGGCTTCCACAATCGCTTGCCGGTCCCCGTCCTCAAAAAATGATGCCGGGCTCCCGGCATAAACGCCCGAAACCATGAAAACAAGTCCCCAATGCCATGCCCGTCTTCGTATCGAATCTGTTTTATTCATGGCGACACACCAAAACCTCCACTGCAAAAAACTAACCGTTCTTTCTTCCGATCATGAAGAAAAATCCTCCACGGTTCCTCATCAATATCGCGAAGCAAGTTTAATCACGTGATCTTACGAATATCATAGTCCCGGCAGCACACCGAAGTGCTTCACAGAATGGATCGCCGACGGCTTTCCCAAGGCAAATCACCGGGTTGGGACCTCTCAAAACCTCCACATTCCTCCTTTGACCGTTTTCTGAACGACACCTAAACAGCTCAGCGTCATAAAGTTAAAACAAACCGCAAATCATCACTTTTTTGTTTGGAATATGCTTGAATGAGGTTTGGAAGAAGAGGCATAGTCGTAACTCCGAAAAAACGTTTCTACAAACGGAAGGAAAGAACGGATCATGACGAAAAAATTGGCAGCACTAGCTCTTGCCATGGGTATGGTCGGCGGATTCGCCGGTCTTGCCAATGGCCAACTCACCGACGACGCCTCCAACTATGGTGGCGCGAACCCTGCATGGGAAACCGGCGCGAACGAAGGCGACGGCTTCGGCCCTTGGACCCTCAACGCTACCGACAGTGGCGGACATTTCCTCGGCGACTCCCGTGAAGCAGATCTCGATCGCACCAACGACGTAAACACCGGCGGTCAAGCGTTCGGCATGTGGAATGTCAGCGGCGTTACCGAAGCAATTCGTGGCTTCGACTCCGGCGTGTGGGGCGATGGTTCCGTCCTCACCTTCGAGTACTCGTTCCGCTTCGACGATGGAAATCGCGGGGTGACCCTTCATGACGGCAATCTTGATGAATTTGCCTTCTTCAACATCAGCAGCGGCGGGTATGCATGGACCGGTGGTGGATCTGCTCCCCAAACCGACTGGCCCGGTGAACGTGAATTCGGCGAAGTCCTCACCTTCACCATCACCCAGAACGGCCCCAACCTCGATCTCGAAATCAGCGGCATTCATCCTTCCAGCCCCAGCGCTTCCGAAACCCTCGTCGGCCAAACCCTCGGCGCCTTCCGCTTCTATAGCGTGGCCGGCTCCGGCGGCGAAGGAAACAACATTTATTTCAATAATTTCTCGGTGACACAAGGCACCCAGCCTCCGCTTGCCTTCACCTCCGGCGTGAACAATCCCGCCGCCATCGGCGAAATCGTCTTCTCCCTCGCCCGCGCTGACGGTGCTGGCGTTACCGACACCATCCTTCTTTCCAGCAGCAACGAAGACGCAGTAACCGTTCCTGCCTCGGTCGAGTTCGATCCTTCAGAAGACAGCTTGAGCTTCACCGGTGTCGTCGTCAGCGTCTCCCAAGGCTCTGCCACCATCATTGCCAGCAATGAAGCCAGCGGCGCCTGGGCCCAATTCGTGGTCAACCCCGTCGCCCCCGCCCTCTTCATCGGTGGCCCCTTCCAACTCTTCGCTCTCGGCGGACAAAACTATACCCTCGACCGCATCGGCGCCGTCGGTGATGACATCGTCTTCAGCAGCTCCGACGAGTCGGTGCTCACCGTTCCCGCCACCCAAAGCTTCGACATCGGCGAAAATCAACTCGTCTTTAATGTCGACATCGTCGGCTTCGGCTTCGCCACCATCTTCGCGTCCAACATCGCAAGCGGCGCCGTGGCGGACTACAACGTCACCATCTCCGAACCCGGCCTCTTCCTCTCCGGTCAAACCGCGCTCAAAGAAGGCCAAACCCGTACCTACACCCTCACCCGCGTCGGGCCCATCGGCGATACCGTCTTCCTGACCAGCTCGGTTCCCTCCGTCCTGAGCGTTCCCGCCACCGTCGACTTCCCGGAAAATGAAAATACCGTCACCTTCCAGGGAACCGCCGGAGACATCGGCAGCGCAATCCTCACCGCATCCAACGCGGATGCCGAGGCGAATCCCCTCGTCATCACCGTTTCCGCGATTCCCGCCGGCATCTATGATGAAGCCTCCTTCTACAGCGGATCATGGACTGACGGTTCCAACGAAGGCAATGGCTTTGGACCCTGGGCCTTCAACCACAACTCGGATCCCGATGCAATTCCCCCCTATTTCGCGGGCGTGTTCATCGGTGATCCTGCCGGTGCCGGCATCAGTGGCATGGATGCCGAATCCTTCGGCTTCTTTGCCAATCCTCCCGGCTCCCCCGCCAATGCCGAAGTCACCCGCGCTCTCGCCGCCCCGATGAACGTCGGCGACACCTTCGTCTTCCAGCTCGGCTTGAACTGGGACAGCAACGACGAGTTCTCCAACCGTGGATTCAACCTCCTCGCTGGCGCAACCCAGTTGCTCAACATCAACATGGGCAACAGCGCCACCATCACCGTCAATGGCAACCCCATGTTCACCGAATACGGCAATCAAGCCGTCACCGTGTCCATTGAGTACGTGGCCGATGGCTCCCTCCGCGTCTTTGCCACCGGCCGGGATGGGGTCGAAACCTTCGACGAAACCCTCACCGTGGACACCGGCGCTCCCAGCAGCTTCGCCTTTTACTTCAACGCCACCGACAGCGGCACCGATGAACGTCAAATGTACGTCAACAACCTCCAGGTGATTGCCGGCAGCGTGTCCGAAGGACCCGACGCCAACATCTCCGTGGTCGGCGGAACCGTCACCGTGTCCGTGGGCATCGGAGAAGTCGGACGCCTCTACACCCTCGAGTACACCACCAACCTCACCGCCGATCCCGTCGTATGGACCTCCGCCGACGCCCAGTCCGGCGACGGCGTGAACGAAGTCGAGCTCGATGGCACCGACGGTACCGGAACCGACTCCATTCGCGTTTATCGCGTCATCGAAGACGAAGATCCTATCTAAACGGATTCTCTAAAAGATCCATCACGCCCCGCCGAGGCTCTCGCCCCGGCGGGGCGTTTTCTTTTCCCCCGGCAAAGGTCATGATGAAGTGACAAATCCCCCCCGTACGGGTTACTCTCCTCACCATGAAAAGGACCCTCTTCCCGCTCCTCCTCATCTGCCTGGCCTTCGTCCATGCCAGCGCCCAGCCTCCCGGCGTCATCATCGAACGGGTGGCCAAAGCCCAGCCTGACGAATGGTTCAACGGACGGGGCCAGCCCTACCTTCCGCTCGGCGCCCAACCCCCAGGCTCACCCGGCTTCCCGAAGGTGAACCACGATTACGTCTGGGCCATGGCCTCTTCCCAGGGTGAAGTATGGATCGGCGATGTCGCTAACCTCGTCTGCCGGGTTGCCGCCATCCGTTACGCCCTTGGACTCGATCAAACCCTCGGCACCGTGGATATTCCCCCCGTCTATGAGGTCGCCTTCCGCGAATGTGAATTCGACCAAAGCCGCTTCCCCGGCATCCCCTCCAACCTCCCCCGCACCCTCCGTGCCCTCCTCGGCGACTGGCGCCCCCCCCGCATGTTTACCTATAACCTCCAATCCGGCCTTCTCACCGACCGAACCCCTCCTGACCCCCTCCTTGAGAACGTCGCCGGCTTCCGTGCCGCCGGTGCCAACCAGGAGATTGTCCTCCTCGCCGGCCCCGACCTTTTTGGCAACGGCCTCATCCTCGCCGCTTTCGACGCCCGCACCCGCGCCTACCTCGGCGCCCGCCGCTTCCGCGAATACTCCAACATCCGGCGCTTTGTCACCCTCGACAACATCCTCTACACCACCGTACTCGATGAACAATCCCCCGAAGGCGCCGGAGCGGTGCTGCGGTGGACCGGATCCCTTGCCACCCCCTTTCGCTTCGAAGTGGTCGGACGGCTCCGCAACGAAGGCGCAAACATCGCCGCACATGAAGGACGCCTTTTTGTCACCACATGGCCCGATACCTCCGCCATCGATGAACCCGTAACCCTCCGCGACTACATCCAGATCCTCCTCGGACGAACCCGGGGACAACGCGATCCCAGCGCTGGCTTGTGGATGAGCCCTCCCATTCCCTCGGGAGGACTCCGCTCCAGTCACGCACAAGGTTGGCGAAAAGTATGGGATATGATCCAAGTCGAACCCGACCCCGTCGTCGTTCAAACCCTCGCCGGAGGTGCCCTCCACTCCTACAACGGGTTCCTCTATTGGGGAACCCTTCAGTTTCCCGGTCGCGGGGTGGATGCCTTCACCAAGGTCTATGGCAACCCTGCCAACGTTCAGGAAGTTCTCGACAATACCCAGCGCGGTGCCTACCTCCTGCGCGGTCGAAATTTCTCCGCCCGCCGCCCCCAGATCGAAGTCCTTTATGCTGACGCCGAGGTACCCGTTTACTCTCCACCCCGCTTTCGCCGCCCCGGAGGCTGGGCGCTCCGGCCGACCCGACAGGGCCAAGGCCGTTATGGCACGAGCGGATTCGGCAACCGCGACAACATTTACATATGGTCCATGGCCGAATACCAGGGGCACCTCTATGTCGGAACCTTCGACCAAAGCATCTATCGCTATGGCCGGCAGTACATGCTCGGACAACCCGTTCCCGCCATCCTTGGCGCGGACCTTTACCGGTTCACCTCGATCCATGGACCCGCCACTCCCGTATCCCTTGATGGCGGTGGCAATCCCCTCAACCACGGATTCCGCAACATGGTCAGCACCCCCTTCGGACTATTCCTCGGGACTGCCAACATCTCCAACCTGCTAACCGACCCCGATGATCCCTATGATCTCGGCGGCTGGGAACTCTTGCGCTTACGATACCTGCCCCCCTGAGCCAGAAGCTCCTCAATCTGACCTGACCGCACCATCTCCATCTTGTGGTCAATCAGCGACACGATGGAATCCGAAATACTTGCGATATCCAGCGTCTGGGTATTGTACACCGCGTCATACAAATGCGGGTCGGCAATATCCCGGTTGAAATAGCTTTTCACCAACCGCGAACGGTTCCGGTCCTGATCGCGCACTTGAACCCGCGCTTTCTCCACCGGAAGATCGAGCATCTTCGCCATCCGCTCCACCCGCTCATCAAATCCCGCCACCAGCCTCACATGCACCCCCTGAGGCAAATCCCCGGTCAGGTTCGCTCCCCCCCGACCCACGATCACCACCTTGCCGATCCGGCACAACAAGCGAATGATTCCAAAGGTCTTCTTGAACATCGTGTACTGGGTCGAACGCCCACTCAGCAAATCCATCACGAACTGCCGGGATTCGGATACGTACTCCTCCTTCACCAGCGACTCAAACGAAACCTTAAGCTTCGTGTTCTGCAAAATCATCACGCAGAGCTTCTGGTCGAACACCTCCCACCCCTGCGCCATCTCCTGCTGCGGAAACCGGTCCTCCAGCTTGCGGATCACCTCCCGGGCGATCGTATGACCTCCCGCCCCAACCTCCCGCGAGATCGTCAAAAACGGGTAATGATGAAAGAGGTCGTCAAACCGCCGCCGTTCCTTCAAATATTTGTTGATCACCGCCGCATGATTCATGATCCGTCGCCTCCGGGTTGCCGCTTGCCCGTTGCCATTCCACGTCAAGCGGTTACTATTCATAACCGTGAAACCGCTTCCCGACAAGACGATCCGTCCCGACCTCAGCCAACCGGGTCCACCTCCTGTCTTGGGCAAGCGGGCTCGCGGAGCTCGCCCCTCCAGCGAAAACCACGCCGATTCATGGAGGGCGGAGCTCCGCGACGCCGCATCTGCGACGAGGCCCACGAAAAAGGCCGTACCAATCCCCCAACCCGCCCTCGGATTCGCCTACCAGGTCATCACCGGCATGCTCCTCTTTACCGGGCTCGGCTGGTACCTCGATCGCCGCCGGGGCGGAGGCTACGCCTTGACCCTCGGCGGCATGTTTCTCGGCCTCCTTTACATGGCTTACGAAACCTGGAAGCTCATCCGGATCATCAATCGCCCCCCCGCCTCCGACTCATGAAGACCACGTTCATGCTGGCTTTACTTGCCCTTTTCTCCCTCCTCGCCTCAATGGCCGCTAATACCGGCCTCACCAGCGCCCCTCCCTTCCGCTGGACCGGACTCCTCGGTGGATGGCTCGTCGGGGCCATTCAAGGCATCGCCTCCCCCGTCCTCCACCACACCTTCATGAAACGACACGCCCACCAAGCGGCGCTTTTCTCTCTTGCCTACCAGGCAACAAGAATGTTGATTTTCCTCGCGGTGTGTGCTTTAGTTTTTGCCTTTTGCGCGGAGGAGGCTGAGCCGTTCGCCCTGTCCCTCCTCGTAACCTTCGTCATCATGACCGGTGGAGAAAGCTACCTGCTCTACCGGTGGTCAAATTCCGAGGAATTAAGGTAGGGAACTGATCGTCGAATGGCAGAACCTGTGGAAAACCCCATGGAAACCGGCTCCCGGGCCGAAGTCGTCCTCGATTACATCATGCAAAACCTGCATGATGAAAACGCGTGGTACATTTTCCCCTTCCTCAAAGTGCCTCTCGAAGGCGTCTTCCTCACCAAACACGCCCTCATGCTCCTCTTCGGAGCCTCCTTCATGCTTTTCCTGTTCCTCGTCGCCTACCGGAAAGATCAGGTCGTTCCCCGCGGGATCACCAATCTCCTCGAAGTCTTTATCCTGTTTATCCGCGACCAAATCTGTGTGCCCAACATCGGCGACCATGACGGACGCAAACTCACCCCCCTCTTTTGCAGCTTCTTCTTCCTTATCCTTACCCTCAACCTCATGGGGCTCATCCCCATCTTTTCCGGAGCCACCGCCAACATCGGAGTCACCCTTGGCCTCGCCGCCGTCACCTTCAGCTTCATGGTCTTCGGAACCATCTATCTCAAAGGGTTTTCCGGCTTCACCTCCGCGCTCATCCCCCACGGGGTTCCTTGGCCCATCCTTCTCATCCTTGTGCCGATCGAAGCCCTCGGACTCGTGATCAAGACCGCCGCCCTCACCATCCGTCTCTTTGCCAACATGCTTGCCGGCGGAATCGTGATCTACGCCCTCCTCGGGATGGTCGTCATTTACGGCCTTACCGCCACCCCCATTCTCGGCATCGCCCTCGTCATTTACCTTCTCAAGGTCTTCGTCGCCTTCCTTCAGGCCTACATTTTCACCTTGCTTTCCGCCATCTTTATCGGGCAGATGATCCACCCCGCCCATTAAAATTCTCACCTAAACCATAAACCAACCCAACCAGAAAAGAAGGAGCATTATCATGGAAATCGGATCTGCGGCTTTTGCCGCCATTGGAGCTGGAATTGTCGTCATCGGGGCCGCCTACGGCATTGGTAAACTCGCCACCGCCGCCATGGAAGGAATTGCCCGCCAACCCGAAGCCGCCCCCAAAATTCAGACCGGCATGATCATTTCCGCCGCGCTGATCGAAGGCGTCGCCCTCTTCGGTGCCGTCGTTTGCTTCATCGTCGCCGGTAAATAAACCCGCATCGGCTCACGCCGACGCCCCGGGGAGTCATCCATCATGATTGAACTTGGTGTGCCTATCCTGCTCGCCGCCGCCGACCCTGCGGAGTTGTTTTACCCGAAACCCTACATGGTGGGGTTGACCTGGGTAACCTTCATCCTCATGACCGTCGTCCTCTACAAGTTCGCATGGAAACCCATCCTCACCGCTCTCGAAAAACGCGAATCCACCATCCGCGAATCCCTCGAGAACGTTGAAAAATCCAAGGCCGAACTTGAATTCATGGAGGAACGCCGCCGGCTCATCCAGGAGCAAGCCGAAGCCAAAGCCAAGGCCATCATCGAAGATGCCCGCCGCGGGGCTGTCGAGGCCGCCGCCGTCATCGAGAAAAAAGCCCGACAGGAAGCCGACATCCTCGTCGACAACGCCCGCCGCGACATTCGCATCGCCCAGGATCAGGCCCTTGCCGCCATCCGGCGCGAAAGCGCCGATCTCGCCATCGAGGTCGCCCGGAAAATCCTCAAGGACCAACTCGACGAACCCCGCGGACGAACCGTAGCCGATCAATTCATCGCCCGGATATGAGTACCCGTTGGACAGCCGCACGTCGCTACGCCGGCGCGATCTATCAGTTGGCCCGCCAATCCAACGCCGTCGATCGCATCGGTGAAGAACTCCAGGCCATCTTCGACCTCACCCGTGAAAGCCGCGACCTCCAACGCTTTATCGACGGCGGCATCGGAGACTCCCTCTCCCGACGCTCGGCAATCAAAGCCCTTTTCGCCTCCCGCGTACACCCCGCGCTCCTCAACCTTCTCCTCCTCCTCGACGAAAAACGGCGCTGGAGACTCTTCCCGGAACTCGTCGAGGCCTATCAGCGAAAAGTCGACGCTGACCACGGGATCGTCCGCATGAGCATTCTCACCGCTCACCCCCTTACCCCCGCACAGCGCCAATCCATCGACCAACGCTTCGGCGACAAACTCAATCGCACCGTGGTGTCCACCGTGCGTTCCGACCCCGCCCTCCTTGGCGGCTTCATTGTCCGCGCCGGGGATGTTGTCTTCGACGCTTCTGCCGCCTCCCAACTCAAACGCTTCCACCGGGAACTGGTGACCGCACTCTAATCAAGGGACCCCATTATGAGCCTTCAACTACGCCCCGAAGAAATCACCTCGATCCTCCGCAAACAAATCGCCGACTTCGACGTCGAACTCGACCACTACGAAGTCGGGACCGTACTCAACGTCGGGGACGGCATCGCCCGCATTCATGGACTTTCCCACATCATGTCCGGCGAACTGGTCGATTTTGGCAACGACCTCTTCGGCCTCGCCCTCAACCTGGAAGAAGACAATGTCGGCGTAGCCATCTTTGGCTCCGACACACAAATCGTCGAAGGCCAACAGGTCCGCCGCACCGGAAAAATTGCTTCGGTGCCCGTCGGCGAAGAACTCATCGGCCGCATCGTCGACGCCCTCGGCAACCCCATCGACGGCGGCGCTCCGCTTGCCGCCAATCAAACCAGCCCCATCGAAATCAAGGCCCCCGGCATCATTGATCGCCAGGACGTCAAAGAACCCCTCCAGACCGGCATCAAGGTCATCGACGCCCTTACCCCCATCGGCCGCGGCCAGCGCGAATTGATCATTGGCGACCGCAAAACCGGCAAGACCGCCATCGCCATCGACACCATCATCAACCAGCGTGGCGAAAACGTCCATTGCTTCTATGTTGCCATCGGCCAGAAGCAATCCACCGTGGTCCAAGTCTATGAAAAGCTCAAACGCCACGGCGCCATGGACTACACCACCATCATCAGCGCCACCGCCTCCGACCCCGCGACCATGCAATTCATTGCCCCTTACGCTGGCTGCGCCATGGCCGAATACTTCCGCGACTCCGGACGCCATGCCCTCATCATCTACGACGATCTCACCAAACAAGCCCAAGCCTACCGCCAACTTTCCCTCCTCCTTCGCCGTCCCCCCGGACGCGAAGCCTTCCCCGGCGACATCTTCTACCTCCATAGCCGCCTCCTCGAGCGCGCCGCCAAAATGAGCGAAGCCAAAGGCGGCGGCAGCCTCACCGCTCTCCCCGTCATTGAAACTCAGGCCAACGATGTCTCCGCCTACATCCCCACCAACGTCATCTCCATCACCGACGGCCAGATCTTCCTCGAATCCAACCTCTTCAATTCCGGGCAGCGCCCCGCCGTTAACGCCGGCCTCTCCGTCTCCCGCGTCGGCGGCGACGCACAAATCAAGGCCATGAAGCAAACCGCAGGCTCCCTCCGCCTTGAACTCGCACAATACCGCGAACTCGCCGCCTTCTCCCAGTTCGCCTCCGACCTCGACCCCGCCACCCGCCGGCAGCTTGACCGCGGCAAACGCCTCATGGAAATCATGAAGCAGCCCGACAACCAACCCGTTGCCGTCGCCAAGCAAATCGTCATCATCTTCGCCGGCACCAACGGCCTCCTCGATGACATCCCCCCCGACCGCATCCGCGCCTTCCAAACCGCGGTCTTCGACGCCCTCGACGCCACCTACAGCGGAGTCGCCGCCGCCATCGCCGACAAAAAAGCCCTCACCGACGAGATCAAGGCCTCCATCACCGAAATGCTCGGCGACATCAAGCGCCAGTTCCTCAAAGGCTGATCCATGCCCTCCCTCAAAGAGTACAACGCCAAGCTCGACAGCCTGCGCAACACCCGCAAAATGACCAAGACCATGAAAATGGTCTCGGCCAGCAAGTTGTACAAAACCATGGAACTCCAGCGCAACGTCTCCGCCTACGAAGAGCGCCTCCACGCCATGATCCAGCGCCTTTGCTCCTCCCTCGACCAAACCCAACACCCCCTGCTTCTCCCCCGTCCCGAAATCAAAAACGTCCTCGTCCTCCTCGTCACCTCCGACAAGGGCCTTTGCGGCGGCTTCAACAACAACATCATCAAGCACGTCGCCCAGTGGATCGCCTCCCCCGCCCGCAAAGAGCAAACCATCCACATGGCCTGCTGTGGACGACGCGGCTACCTCTTCTACCGCCGCCGGCTCAATGTCGTATCCTATTACGAAGACGCCACCCATCATCCCTCCTACCCCATCGCCGAGCAAATCGGCAAAGACATCCGCGATGGCTTCCTCTCCGGCGCCTACGACGAAGTCCACATTGCCTTCAACCTCTTCCAGAACGCCATCTCCCAGCGACCCGTCATCATGAAGCTCCTTCCCTTCGAGGAAGTTGACTTCAACCTCGAACTCGCCGGTATCTACCACAACTACATTCTCGAACCCGACCGCGACCTCCTCGTCGATCGCCTCCTCACCATGGCCGTGGATTACGAAGTCTACTACTCCCTCGTCGAGAATGCCGCCGGCGAAAACGGCGCCCGCATGACCGCCATGGACAGCGCCACCACCAACGCCGAGAAGATGATTTCCCTCAACACCCTTCTCCGCAACCGCGCCCGCCAAGCCGCCATCACCACCGAATTGATCGAAATCATATCCGGGGCCGAGGCCCTCAAAGCATAAACGTTATCCGAAGGAGTCCTCCCATGACCACGTCAACCCTTGAACCCGCCACCGCCACCGGAACCATCAGCCAAGTCATGGGCGCCGTCGTCGATGTCGAATTTCCCATCGGCAAACTACCCGCCATTCTCAACGCCCTCAAACTCTCCAACCCCACCATCAGCGACCAACCCGACAACCTCACCCTCGAAGTCGCCCAACATCTCGGCGACAACATCGTCCGCACCATCGCCATGGACAACACCGACGGCCTCGTCCGCGGCATGCCCGTCACCGACACCGGCCGCGAAATCCTCATGCCCGTCGGCGATGCCACCCTCGGCCGCGTCATGAACCTCCTCGGCGATCCCATCGATCAAGCCGGACCCATCAAAACCGAGCAACGCCTTCCCATCCACCGCCCCGCCCCCGCGTTCAAGGACCAGGACACCAAGGAAAGCATCCTCGTCACCGGCATCAAGGTCATCGACCTCCTCGCCCCCTACAAACGCGGCGGTAAAGTCGGCTTGTTCGGCGGGGCCGGCGTCGGAAAAACCGTCTTGATTCAGGAACTCATCCGAAACATCGCCACCGAACACGGCGGTTACTCCGTCTTCGCCGGCGTCGGCGAACGCACCCGCGAAGGCACCGCTCTCTTCCGCGAAATGCGCGAATCCGGGGTCATCGAGAAAACCGCCATGGTCTTCGGCCAGATGAACGAACCCCCCGGCGCCCGCGCCCGCGTCGCCCTCTCCGCCCTCACCATCGCCGAATACTTCCGCGACGTCATGAACCAGGACGTCCTCCTCTTCGTCGACAACATCTTCCGCTTCACCCAGGCCGGATCCGAAGTCTCCGCCCTCCTCGGCCGCATCCCCTCCGCCGTCGGCTACCAACCTACCCTCGGTACCGACATGGGCGGCCTGCAAGAGCGCATCACCTCCACTCAAAACGGCTCCATCACCTCCATCCAGGCCGTCTACGTTCCCGCCGACGACTACAGCGATCCCGCCCCCGCCACCACCTTTGCCCACCTCGACGCCACCACCGAACTCTCCCGGCCCATCGCCGAGCTCGGCATCTACCCCGCCGTCGATCCCCTCTCCTCCACCTCCTCCATCCTCAACCCCGCCACCGTCGGCGCCGAACACTACCAGGTCGCCCGCGGCGTCCAGGAAATCCTTCAACGCTACAAGGAACTCCAGGACATCATCGCCATCCTCGGCCTCGATGAACTCTCCGAGGATGACCGCCGCATCGTCGCCCGCGCCCGCCGCATCCAGCGCTTCCTGTCCCAACCCTTCCACGTCGCCGAACACTTCACCGGCATCGACGGCGCCTACATCGAGCTCGCCGATACCATCCGCTCCTTCAAGGAAGTCCTCGAAGGCAAACATGACGACATCCCCGAGCAGGCCTTCTACATGGTCGGCCATATCGACCACGTTCTCGCCAAGGCCGCCAAACTTAAAGAGTCCTGATCGCCATGCTCGACCTCAACGTCATCCTCATCGGAACCAACGGCGTCGTTTACAGCGGCCCCGCCACCTCCGTCGGCGCTCCCGGAAAAAAGGGCAATTTCGGCATCCTTGCCGACCACGCCCCCATGATCAGCGAGCTTGAAGCAGGACTCGTCCGCATTACCAACGAGTTTCAAGAACTTTACTTCCTTATCGATGGCGGATTCTGCGAAGTCTGCGATAACGAGGTCGCCATCCTCGTCGCCAAAGTCCGCGAAGTAAGCCACCCCGATGAAGCCCGCGAACTCCTTCGCTCCTCCGATCCATGGAAAGCGTCTTCTTCACTGGAAGAATCGACCAAAGCAAGTTAAGGTTGTCTCATGATCTCTATCCCTCTTCTTTGGCTGCATCTTCTCGCCATGGTTGGCGCCTTCGGGGCCATCCTCGCCTTCCAGCTTGTCGTACCCGAACAACAGCGCAAGCTCGCGGAGCAAAGCCGCCGGATCGGCAACGTCGTCAACGCCATGATCCTTGTCGGATTCCTGACCGGAATCGGCTACTACCTCCTCGAAGGCGGCTACCTTGAACGTGCCCATTACAACGGCGTGATTGCCGTGAAATTCCTTCTTCTCCTTGGCGTCGGCGCCCTCGTCGGCATCAGCAAGAAACGCGAGATGGGCGACTCCCTCCGCTGGGGCGCTCTCGCCCTCCTCGCCCTCGCCGCCCTGTTCGCCCGGACCATACGCTTCCCGGACGCGGGGTAACCCCGTCCCATGGGCTCCCGAATCGAACGTCTCAAGCAGAAATGGGGAATTGACTCAACCCGCAGAGTCATCGCCATCCTCATCGCCTTTTCCCTTGCCGGACTTTCCGTGGTTCAGTGTCGCACCTTCATCTTCGCCCTCTTTCGCTTTGACCACGAAACCCCGTTCGCCCTCAAGACCATCACCTACCTCCTCCTCCTCTTCCCCCTTTACCAGATCCTCCTCCTCGGTTTCGGTACAATCCTTGGCGAATTCCGCTTCTTCTGGGAAAAAGAAAAAGCCATGGCCCGCTGGCTTCTCCGCCGCCTCAAACCTCCCTCCCCGACCACCGAAGCCTGATCCTCGCAGCATCAATCTGCCGCGGCTCTTCTATTGACATCGCCCTCAATCCCGCCCACTGTCCGCGCTTCATTTCACATCATCAAGGATTCCCATGCAGCCTGAGTCTTCCACCTCCTTCGCCATGTACAACTTTTCCGAACCCATCCTCCGTGCCATTGAGGAGGCGGGTTTCCGCAATCCCAGCCCCATTCAGGAATTGGCCATCCCTCCCATCCTTGAGGGCCGGGATCTCGTCGGCCAGGCCCATACCGGAACCGGAAAAACCGCCGCCTTCTGTCTTCCCGCTCTCCAACGCATGACCGGAAAACAAGGCGTCGAACTCCTGGTCATTGCGCCCACCCGCGAACTCGCCGCCCAGGTCAGCGATGAAATCTATCGCCTCGGCCATCACTCCGGATGCCGGTCCGTCGCCATCACCGGGGGGCAGGGCTATGCCCGGCAAATCAACCTCGTCAATCATGGCTGCCATGCCGTCGTCGCCACCCCCGGACGCATGCTCGATCTCCTCAAGGGCAATCGCTTCAAGGACTTCTCTCCCCGGATGATCGTCCTCGACGAAGCCGACGAAATGCTCGACATGGGCTTCCTCGACGATGTGAAGGCCATCTTCGACTACCTGCCCGCCGACCGCCAAACCCTCCTGTTCTCCGCCACCATGCCCGAGCCCATCCGCAAGCTCGCCCAGACCATTCTCAAAGACCCCGTCCACGTCAAAACCAACCTCGCCAGCGACTCCGCGAACAAAGACATCGAACAACGCTTCTATGTCATGGACGAACACGAACGCAAAGAAGCCCTCGTCCGTCTTCTCGACGATGTCGAACCCGAAAAGGCCATTTTGTTCTGCCGTACCCGGATCGAAGTCGACGAATTGTGCATGTTCCTCGGAACCCGCGGCTTTCTCGTCCAGGCTCTCCACGGCGACATGGAGCAACCCGCCCGCGCCAAAGTCATGGCCGGTTTTCGTAAAGGCGCCTTCGACCTGCTTGTTGCCACCGATGTCGCGGCCCGCGGCCTCGACGTCGCCGACGTCTCCCACGTGGTCAACTTTCACATTCCCTTCGACAGCAAAAGCTACATCCACCGTATCGGAAGAACCGGTCGCGCCGGCAACAAAGGCATCGCCCTCACCCTCGTCACCCCCCGCGAGTATCGACAAATCGAGCGCATCCAAAAGGAAACCGGCTCCACCCTGACCGCCGGGTACATTCCCAACCGCCGCGCCCTCCGACTCCGCCGGCTCAAGCGGCTCCGGGATAGCCTTCGCGAACTAAACGTCCTTACCGAAGCCGAGGAAATGGCCGAACTCTTCGAAAAGGATTATCCCCCCGGCGAATTGACCGCCCGCCTCCTCTCCCTCGCCCTCGACCAACAGCGTGAAACCGGTCCCGATGATATCGGCATCCATCCCGAACGCATCAAGACCATGCAAACCGGCGGAAAGACCCGGAAACCCTTCCGGGGCGGACGCCGCCACGCCGGACCTCCCGGCATCAAGCCCAAGCCACCGTGGCGGAAAAAACCGCCACGTCATTAAATCACCTTACGACCGCATCGTCACTTCGACGAGGTGATACCCGAACTGGGTCTTGACCGGGCCATGGACCTTGCCCACCTCTTCGTTAAACACCACCCGGTCAAATTCCGGAACCATTTGACCCCGCGAGAACGTACCCAGCGCTCCGCCCTGACGACCCGAGGGACATTTCGAATGCTGCTTGGCAAGCACCGCAAAATCTCCCCCTTCTTCAATCTGCGTTTTGAGCGCGATGCATTCGGCTTCGGTATCGACAAGAATATGACGGGCTGACGCTTTGGACATGTTCGTTCCTTCAGGTTGTGTCGCCGCAACCGCGGCAACGGGTTTGTTTTGATCAATCGCTTACGGAGCCGACCGCCGGACCGGCATGCCTTCATTCTGGCCCCGCAACATCGGTGGGCCAGGCTCTTCCGGAGCTCCTCGCACAAAAATCGTTCCGACATCGTCCACCGCCAGGCTTGCCCGGCGGAAATCCCGCCCGAACACTTGCCGGTCGGCCAAAAACCCATCGGGAGCACACACCGCATACACATGTTGACCTGGCGAACTCTGAAACAGCACATGAGCTTGACCCGCGCTGTCGATCTTCATCTCCGGCGGCGCCCGGTTCGCCATCCGCCCCAGATCGATCACCGCGTAACACAATCGGTTCAGTTCATCGTCCACCCGAATCAACAAATGCTCAGCCCGTCCCCGGTTCACCGTCCGCAACATAAACGTGCGCTCCCCCTCCTCGTCCGGCAACGGCACCACCATCCGCTGAATCTCCACTCCGGGTACCACATCGAAAAAAACCGGACGTGACAAAAACGCCGTCTGACCCCACTCCGCCCGGGCCAGCGCGGTGTATTGACCCTGCGCCCGGATGTCATGAAACCGGCTCAACAGGTTCGTGACCGATACCATCCCCTGAGCGGGTAGTACCGGAGGGAACACCCCTTCCATCGAACGTCGGGCCGCGAGCGAACGCCCCCCCGACTCGGTCACCTGAAACCCCACCCGCAGGCCACCCTCCCCGCCAAGGGGAATGTCCCGGCTCGTCTCATTCCGGAGGGTCACCACCGCCTCAATCGGCTCATGAAGGATGAACGTATTAAAGTTCAACCGCAGACCCACCGTCACCTGTCCCTCACTGCGGCCCGTTAACAACAGACCCCAGGCAAGCGCCAACAACCCCAAACCACGCCGGAACCTCATCTCCCCACCGCCAGTCGCGCGGCGAGGCGCGGAGGCAGGCCATTGTCCAGAATCCGTTTCTGAGCCGCTTGAATGTTGTATTTCACCCGCCGCAACTCGATCACATTGTTCATCATATCGTACACCACATACGCGGCGCGCGGGTCCCCGTCCCGGGGCTGACCCACACTGCCGACATTGATAAAATACTTCTTTCCTAATCCCACTTTGATCTTCGTGTACAACCCGTAGCGGATCGTATCCGTTCGCTCGAAAGCCAGGGGAACATGGGTATGCCCGTAAAAGCAAATCGACGATGTCTGATAATTGAAATTCGCCTCCGCTTCAAGCTTGTCGAACACATACCCCCACGCCTCCGGAGTATCCAACGTGCTGTGCACCATGGTGAACGTCTCCACCCGGGCCACATACCGCAGGGATCGCAGCCAACCCAGATCATCATCACTCAACTGTTTCCGCGTCCACGACACCACATCCGCAGCAAGCGGATGAAAATTCTCCAGGTTCTCTTCGTGCGAGCAATAGTGATCGTGATTGCCCCGCACCGTAACACAGCCCAAGTCCCGGATGATTTTTAAACATTCCAGCGGGCTTGCATTGTACCCCACCACATCCCCGATGCATGCATAGTGGGTCACATTCATCGCGCGGGCATCCTCCAGCACCGCGTTCAGCGCATCAAGATTCGCGTGAATGTCTGCGAGTAAGGCGTATCTCATGACCTCGGTCGTTTCCCGGTACCTTGCTTATCCGTACCGGATCGAAAAGGAGCTGAATTCCTCGGTCGGACTCGACCACGAAAGGTTTTCCTTCGTCACATAACGGTAGATCGGAGCTTCACGTAAAGCCCGCAGGAAGGCCATCAACTGGGCTTCCGTCCCTTCCGCCACCAGCTTCACCCCTCCGTCCATCAAGTTGAGTACGTAGCCCACCACCTCGAAGTCGCGGGCGATTTCCACCGTGGTAAACCGGAAACCCACCCCCTGCACGTGACCTTCGAAGATCACGTTCATTCGTCGTGTTAAAGGGGTTGAATCGGTTGTTTTACTCATGAATTCTTTCCAAGCTGTCCGGAGCCGTGTACCTTGCCCCGACACCTCCCACACAGTATGCGTTAGCATGGAATCATGACAAGCTTGAACACATGGATATTCGGACGGAATCCTGGCCGCACCCTCATCCGCGCCTGTTTTCTCGCGGTTCTGACCGTGGCCATCGCCCTCTTCGTGGTCCGCCCGGTCCGAATTCAAGGCCAAAGCATGTACCCCACCTACGTCAACGGCGCCTTTTCCGCAATTTTCCCCTCCGCCTACACTTGGCAGGAACCCCGCCGCGGCGATGTGGTCGCCATCCGCATCCGCGGGGCTCGCATGTTCTACCTCAAACGTATCCTCGGGCTCCCCGGAGAAACCGTCGAATTCAAGGACGGCCGCTTGCTCGTGGATGGTAAGGGAAGTCCCGAACCCTATCTCCACGACCCCGGAACCTGGACCATCCCCCCCGTCCAACTCGGGCCCGACGAATTCTATGTCGCCGGCGACAACCGCAAGGTGCGCTGGCAAGACCACACCATGGGCCGGGTTCAGCGCGCCCAAATCTCCGGGAGGGCTTGGTAACATGAAGGCGAAAATCATCGTCGGCGGGCTCGCGGTCCTTCTTCTTGTACTCCTCGCGATTCCCCGCCTGTTCCCCGATGAGCCTGCCCTCATTCGCAAGGCCTTTCGCGAAGTCGTCCGCCTCGTCGAAAAGAACGAGCCCCTCAACCCCCTCCAGATTGCCGCACGGCTGAATCAACTTGAGGATTTCATCGCCGAGGATGTGGACATCCGCCTCGGTCGAAATCTCCCCGACCTCAAAGGCTGGTCGCAACTTCAGCGCTATGCCGCGCTCGCCCTCCAACATGCCATAGCCATTCGCATTCGTATCCACGGCACCGAACTGACGCCCCAGCCCGGTCAAGCCTGGTCCATGCACGCCGTGCTCGAAGTCCGCGCCGATACCCGCGGCATGTGGGAGTCCGGATTCACCGAACTGGAAATCATCTGGACACGGCGCGGTTCCGACTGGGTGATTCAGTCCGCACGCACCCTTTCCAGCATTGCCCACCCCGCCGATTC
The DNA here is from genome assembly GCA_035327665.1 of Kiritimatiellia bacterium. Taxonomy (GTDB): domain Bacteria; phylum Verrucomicrobiota; class Kiritimatiellia; order CAIVKH01; family CAIVKH01; genus DAOLCW01. The sequence goes on along the minus strand of DAOLCW010000029.1, from coordinate 10,568 downwards.
CTTCTAATCTCCAACCCGCCATGACCACCTACACCCGCTATGAAGACATCGACTGGGCGACCTGGATCCCCCGAGAACAAGCCACCCTGCTTTTCGTCATCGAACCCGAACGCATCCTTCTCATCGAGAAGAAGCGCGGGCTCGGCGCAGGCAAAATCAATGGCCCCGGCGGTCGCATTGATCCCGGCGAGACCCCCCAACAAGGCGCAATCCGCGAATGCCAGGAAGAGTTGTGCATTACCCCCGGCGGCGTCCGTAAAGCCGGTGAACTCTGGTTCCAATTTACCAACGGCTATAGCCTTCGCGGCCATGTCTTCCGGGCCGACCACTTTGAGGGCGTCCCCACCGAAACCGACGAAGCCAAACCCCTATGGACCCCCCTCAACGACATTCCTTACCATCGCATGTGGGCCGATGACCGTATCTGGATTCCCCTTATGCTCAAGGAGCAACCTTTCGAAGGGCGCTTCCTTTTCGATGACGACGCCATGTTAGGCTTCGAGCTGCGGTAATTCCTCGCCACTCTGCATCCACAGCGGAACCGGGCAATCGATCACCGCCGCCACGCAGCGGAAGATCTCCACTTCCTTCGCCGTCGCCACCCCATCCGCAGATAAACAGGTCAAGCAAGCGGCCAGCACCTGCTTGCGTACCTTCATCGCCGATGCCGCCAAGCCCGAAAGCGCTTCCCTGAAAGCATCCATCGAAACCTCCGACCCCTCGCGCCAGCTCAAACCTAAATCCGCATCGGCAAGCAGATCCACCGCCTTCCCGAACGCCTTTTTCCCCTCCGCCTCATCCCCGTGTCCCGCCTGAGCCAGCTTCGACAGCACCACCGACAATTCCTGTTCCACCCCTTTGAGGTTGTAAACCATCGTCACCACCGGCGGCTGGCCATCCGCCTCCAAGCCCCGCTGCAGCACCGCTTGCAAGGCAAACTCGAACAAATCCACCTGATTGTCGGCATGGATCAGCACCTCCACATTCCCCATGAACCGGCCCCGCTGTTCGTCGGAAAGGGACCGCAAGGCCGGCATGCACAAATCGACCATCGGCAACCGTAGCTGGAGGTCCGGCTTCCAGCCTGTTCCCAGCAACGCCCTCAAGGACTGCACCACCCCCGGATCCGCATGCTCCACCAAACGGGAAATCTGGACCTCCTTTACTTCCGCTGCATCGTCCAACAACACCGCATACACCAACGCCCGCGCTCCCATCGGATCGCGCGCCATCTCCCGGATCGTATCCGGCAACCCCTCCAACATCGTACGGGCCGCCGCCACATGCTCCCGCGCCGGATCTCCCACCGACTCCATAATCCGGTCCGTCGCCAGCACCGACGTCAAAATCGCCCGGCGCATCCACTGTTCCCCTTTGTTCTCCTCTTTCTTTGCCGTCGCCGGAACCGGAGGCGGCGCCACCCGGGCGGCCGGAGCTTGGAACCTCGAATAGTCCCCGTCAAACCCCGGATCGATCCGACGGATGCGCTCGCCCAGCGGAGGATGCGTCGACAACAACGAACCGAAACTTGCCTTCGCCGAACTCGAGAAAAACATGTGGCTGGCTTCTTCCGCATTGGGATTCGCAATGTAGCTGCGCATCGAAGCCCCCCCGATTCGCTTCAAGGCCCCCGCCAAACCTTCCGGATTCCGCGTAAACTGCACCGCCGCCGCATCCGCCAAATACTCCCGTTGCCGCGAGATCGCCATCTTGATCATCTGGCCAACCAGAAATCCGATATAGCCCAGCACGATCATCACCGCGCCCAGAGCCATCAGCGGCACCGGATGATTCTTCCGCCCTCCTCCTCCCCCTGCGAAGGCCATCCGGATCACCACCCTCCCAATAATATAAATCAGCAAAATCCCAAACAACACCCCGACCAGCCGCATGTTCAGCCGCATATCCCCGTTCAGAATGTGGCTGAACTCATGCGCGATCACCCCCTGCAACTCCTCCCGGCTCAACTGATCCAACGTCCCCTGGGTCACCCCGATTACCGCATGATCCGCCCGAAAGCCCGCCGCAAACGCATTGATCTGATGCTCATGCGCCATCAAATAGACATCCGGAACCGGAACCCCCGACGCAATCGCCATTTCCTCGACCACGTTCATCAACCGCCGCTGCCCCGGATCTCGCGTCATCGGATCGATCCTCACCCCCCCCAACGACTCCGCAATCGCCGCTCCCCCCGCCCGCAACGAAAGCATCTTGAACCCGGACCCCAAAAGCACCAGCACCCCTACCCCCAACAGCGAACCCACAAACAAATCCGCGAACCACCATCCCGGATCCACCACCCTCACCGGTGGATACGCCGTCTGCATCTCATGGATCAACAGTTCACGGTACCCCGTCGCCAGAACCCCATACACCCCCGCCACGATCCCCAATACCGCCAGCGCGAACAACCCCACCAACTGCGCGGACTTCTTACGCGCCTGTTCCTGACTGCCAAAAAAGTCCATACCGTGACCCGCCCGCCTCCGCGTCCACGGAAGCGGGCGGCCCTCCGATTAAAACGAAACCTTGACCGCTTCCCGCTCCTGCGGGTTCTCGATCTGGAGCAGTTCCGCCGCACGGAAACCCAGCATCCCCGCAAACACCACCGCCGGGAACGTTTCCCGCGCAATGTTGTACTGCATCACCGAGTCATTGTAGGACTGACGCGCAAACGAAATCCGGTTCTCCGTCGTGGTCAACTCCTCGGTCAACTGCATCATGTTCTGGTTCGCCTTCAAATCCGGATACGCCTCCGACAACGCAAACAAACGGCCCAACGTCCCCCCCAACGCCGATTCCGCCCCCGCAAGCTTCTTGATCGCTTCACCGTCCTCCGGATGGGCCGCCGCTGCCGAGGCCGCATTCACCGCCGCATTCCGCGCATTGATCACCGCCTCCAGCGTCTCCCGCTCATGCTTCATGTAGCCCTTCGCCACTTCCACCAGATTCGGAATCAAATCGTAGCGGCGCTTCAATTGCACATCGATCTGCGCAAACGCGTTCTTAAACCGGTTCCGAAGCGCAACCAGCTTGTTGTAGATTCCAATGAGCAAAAACGCCAGCGCCGCAAGGACACCGACCACAATCCATGTTCCCGGGATATTCATCATCTGCCTCCTGTTGATACACAAAAGTTTCGAACTCGCCGCACTCTACCACAATCGCTGGTCCTGTACAGCCCCCAAGGGGGCGCCCCTAGGCACACATTTCCTCTCGTATCCAAGACACTTCAACAAGCTCTTCTTTAAGCAGTCGACTGCCCGCAACCCCAAGATGGAGCCCCGGCAGCGGCGCGCCGGAGTACCTTGGAAAAGGAACGAAGGCTGCGGCCCCCACCGGGACAGCTTCAAAATGAACGATTTTTGTGTCATCTCGCTTTGGAAGACCCGAAATTTTCTTTTATCCCTACCCTCGATCGACTACCTTAGCCCGGAGTAAGGGAAACTATGAAACTCAAGGCCCATCCAGCCCTCGTCGAGCGAAACCTGCGCAATACCTGCCTCCTCGTACCCGTCATGCACACTTTCGAGGAACTCGACAGCCTCTACTCCCTCAACGAAACCGCCCAACTCATCTGGCAGGGTGTCCGAAACGGACAGGATCCCCACGCCATCGCCGAATCCCTTTCCCGCACCTACGACATCGACCCCGAACAAGCCACCCTTGACGTTCAAGCCACCCTCGGCGAACTCATCGACCTCGGCCTCCTCGTCCCCGAAAACTGGACCGGAGACGCATCATGAGTTGCGGCGATTGCGTCGTCCATCACGTCCTCTCCAACGAGTTCCTCAACGAACTCGAAACCCACCCCGACGAAACCAACCTCCCCCTCGCCGGAAGCATCGAACTTACCCTCCATTGCAACCTCCGCTGCAAACATTGTTACATCCGTTACCCCGGCGCGGCCGACAACGAGATGGACACCGCACAAATCAAGACCGTCCTCGACAAACTCGCCGAGGCTGGCGTCCTCTTCCTCCTCATGACCGGCGGCGACATCCTCGTCCGGCCTGACTTCAAGGAAATCTACCTCCACGCCAAAAACCTCGGCTTCCTCGTCTCCCTCTACACCAACGCCACCCTCGTCACCCCTGAACTCGCCGACTTCCTCGCCCTCTACCCGCCCCGCCGCATCGAAATCACCATCTACGGCCATACCCCCGAAACCTACAACGACGTCACCCATAAACCCTTCGCTTTCGAAAACTTCCGCGAAGGCGTTCGCCTTCTCCTCGACCGCAAGCTCAAGGTCCACCTCAAAACCATGGTCCTCAAAAGCAACCTCCACGAATTCGAGGACATCCGCCGCTGGGCCGAAGACGAACTCGGCGTCCCTTTCCGCTTCGACGCCATCGTCAACCCCCGCCTCAATGGCGACCACGACGTCCTCGCCGAGCGCATTGCCCCCGAGGACGTCGTACGCCTGCAGTACAGCGACCCCGACGAAATCGCCCGTTTCGCCCGTCTCCGCGATCTCGCCGCCAACGCCTCCTCCACCAACGGTAAACTTTTCAAATGCGGAGCCGGCATCAAAACCGTCCATGTCGACCCCCAGGGCCGCATGCACCCCTGCATGATGTGGCGCGCTACCCCCTACAACCTCCTGACCGGCTCCATCGAAGGCTGGAAACGCCACATCCACGAGCTTCGCCAGAGTCAAGCCCCCGCATCCACCCAGTGCACGTCCTGCTCCAACCGCCTCGCCTGTGGCAACTGCGCCGCCACCTCCCTCCTCGAAACCGGACAGGCCGGAAGCAACCTTGATTACTACTGCAGCATCAACAAAGCGCGTGAGAAGCTTCTCGATTTCCGGAACCTGGACTTGACACCCGAGTCAAAAATGACAACGTTTGCCGTGTAACAGGAAGGTCCCATTTGATGAGCAACACCACCCCCCCAAAGCCCTACGTAAAACCCAAGGTCACCCGTATCAAGCTTGAGGATCGGCGCGTCGTTGCCATGGCGGTGTGCAAAGACTCCCTCGACAACGGCGCTTGCGCCCAGGATGGCGTCACCCCCCTCTTCCAAATCAATCCCTCCTGACCCACGCCCTGCGAGCCCTCTACTCCATCGCCGGCGTCACCCTTGCCTTGCACCCCGCCGAAGCGGATGCCCCCCTCTCCCTCCCCCAAGCTTATCATCCCTTCCGCGCCGCCGAATCCCACTCGGCCCATGCTGAATATCACATCCTGAATCCCGATCAGCCCCGACTTCCCTCCCTCCACCCTCAACATCTTCATTGGTCCTCCGAAGTCTGGCGCATGGGCTCGCTCCCCGGGAACCGCATCGGCATCGAAATCCATCACGCCCTCCGAAACCTCTGGGTCCCCGTCGCCGACCTCGCTCCCGATTTCACCCACGGCCGCATTCAACCCTTCGCCGGCCGCCGCGCAGATCCTTCCCCCTACGCCCTCAACTACCCCTACGATCAGGCCATCCTTACCAACCTCCTCAACCGCTCCCGGGTCATCGTCCTCCACGCCTCCGCCATCATTCTCGAAGGCCGTGGCTGGGTCTTCGGCGGACGCTCCGGCATTGGAAAAACCACCCTCTCCCGCCTCCTCCGCGATCACCTCGGAGCCACCCTCCTCAATGATGATCGCTGCGCCCTCTACCACGATCATGGACAATGGTCGGTAACCCCCACCCCCTGGCATGGCGAAGAACCCGAAATCCAACATCAGCACGCCCCCCTCGCCGGGATCGTCCATCTCGAACGTTCCCCCCAACCCGGTACCTACGCCTCCCTTCCCCCCGATCTCGCCCTCCCCCGCCTCCTCGCCACCACCATCGCTCCCTTTTATTCCCAGCCCGATCTCACTCACACCCTCGATGCCCTCGACCACCTCATCCAACACATCCCCTCCTTCACCTTCAGCTTTCACCCCGATTCCCGCGCGATCGAACCGTTCAACAACCTCCGCCAAACCCTTTACAACCAGCCTCATCCCTCCTAGGATGCCACCCAAACGGAGAATTCCATGCCCTCCAAGCGATCCACCGCAAAACCTAAGTTCCGCCGCATCCTGCTTAAACTCAGCGGCGAAGCCTTCCAGAACAAATCCAACGGCGACAGCCTCGATCCCGACATCCTCGTCTCCATCGCAAAGCAAATCAAAAAAGTCAAAGCCCTCGGCGTACAGGTCGCCATCGTCACCGGCGGCGGGAACATCTTCCGCGGCCTGCCCGGCGAACGCTGCGGCATCGACCGCACCACCGGCGACCACATGGGCATGCTCGCCACCGTCATCAACAGCCTCGCCCTCCAATCCACCCTCGAAAGCATCGGCGTCCAAACCCGTGTCCTCAGCGCCATCAACATGCCCGCCGTCGCCGAACCCTTCATCCGCCGCCGCGCCATCCGCCACCTCGAAAAAGATCGCGCCATCATCATCGGCGCCGGCACCGGAAACCCCTACTTCACCACCGACAGCGCCGCCGCCCTCCGCGCCAGCGAAATCAACGCCGACGCCCTCCTCAAAGCCACCAAGGTCGATGGCATCTACACCGCCGACCCCATGAAAGATCCCACCGCCAAGCGTTACGCACGCATCACCTACCAGCAGGCCTTGAGTGAACGCCTCAAAGTCATGGATGCCGCCGCCTTCTCCTTGTGCATGGAAAACAACATTCCCATCCTCGTCTTCAACTTCTTCAAAGAAAACGAAATCATGAAAGCCGTTCTCGGCAAACCCGTCGGAACCCTCGTCACCGACGCCTAACCCCAGGAGAAATACCATGGAATCCCTCGACGATATCCTCCTCGAAACCGAAGATAAAATGTCCAAGTGCGTCGACCACCTTCAGCACGAACTCAGCGGCCTCCGCACCGGCAAAGCCTCCCCTAGCCTCGTCGACAGCATCCAAGTCGAATACTATGGCGCCGTCACCCGCCTCCGCGACATCGCCGGCATCAGCACCCCCGAACCACGCCTCATCGTCATCAACCCCTTCGACCCCTCCTCCCTCGGAGCCATCGACAAAGCCATCCTTGCCGCCAACGTCGGCATCACCCCCATCAGCGATGGCCGCGTCATCCGCATTCCCGTTCCCGAACTCAGTGAAGAGCGCCGCAAAGATCTCATCAAAATCGGAAAACGCATGTCCGAGGAGCAGCGCGTCGCCATCCGAAACGTCCGCCGCGACGCCAACGAAACCATCAAGACCCTCCAGAAAAACAGCTCCATCACCGAGGACGAACGCGATTCCGGCACCGAGGACGTCCAAAAGCTTACCGACACCTACATCGCCAAAATCGATCAGATGATCGCGGCCAAAGAAAAAGACATCCTCGAAGTCTGACCCCGATTAAAACCGCGTCCCCGAAGGAATCACCGCATTCTTCGGAATCACGATCACCCCATCCTGGATCGTGTACAGCGGCGTCGATACATTCGGAGACTTCCCGTCCGGCGAAATGTACACCCCGTCCCCGATCCTCGCATTCTTGTCGATGATCGCATTCTTGATGTAGCAATCCCGTCCAATCCCCACCGGAGGCAACCCCTTCGGACGATTCTTCGCTTCCTCATAATAGTCCGCCCCCATGATCACCGAATGCTCGATCACCGTTCCATCCCCGATCAACGCCCGAATCCCCACCACCGAATGAAGAATCCGGTGCCCCGACACGATACACCCCTCCGAAAGCAAGCACCGGTTCAAATCACAGCAATTGATCTTCGACGGCGGTAGATACCGCATATCCGTATAAATCGGTGCGTTCGGATCGTAAAAACTGAACTCCGGAACAATCTCCGTCAGCCCCAGATTCGCCTCCCAAAACGACCTCACCGTCCCGATATCCTTCCAGTACCCGTCAAAAATATAACTGTACACCTTCTGGGTATCGATCGCCGACGGAATGATGTGTTTGCCAAAATCCGTCTCTTCACTTTCCAACACCTTCGACAACGTCTCCGTATTGAAAATGTAAATCCCCATACTCGCCAGATACCGTTCCTCCTTGTACTGCGGAGCCTTCAGATCATCCAGCACCGGCGTATTCCCCGGCTTCTCCACAAATCGCACAATCCGGCTCTTCTCGTCCGTGTGCATGATCCCCAATTGATACGCCTCGTCCCGCACCACCGGCTTCGTGCAGATCGTCAAGTCCGCCTTGTTCGCCCGGTGCTGCTCGATCACTTCGTTAAAATTCATCCGGTACAACTGATCACCCGACAAAATCACCACATAATCCGGAGCATCCTCCAGAAAATAGCGCAAACTCTGCCGCACCGCATCCGCCGTCCCCTGAAACCACTTCTCCGAACCCGGTGTCTGCTGGGCCGCCAGCAACCTCACATACCCCTTGGAGTATCGATCAAACTGATACGTGTGCTGAATATGCCGGTGCAGCGACTCACTGTTAAACTGAGTCAACAGATACATCTGGCGGATTCCACTGTTGATACAGTTGGAAATCGGAATGTCCACCAACCGGTACTTTCCCGCGATCGGAACCGCCGGCTTTGAACGTTCCTGCGTCAAAGGCAACAACCGCGTCCCCTGACCACCACCCAAAATCACTGCTACCGCATTCATGAATCACCTCGAAAATTACCACAACCGTCCCCACCAGAATAAGCGATTCCCGGTCCTACGCAATCACATTGATGAAAGACTTTTTTTTGATGTTCACCCTCCCGCGCTTCGCTACAGTCCCCTCCATGAGCCGAATCGCCATCGAATTACCCTCCACCTGGATCTACACCCTCGACCTGCCCGTTCGCATCACCGACATCAACTACGGACAGCACCTCGGCAACGACGCCTTCCTCTCCATGCTTCAGGAAGCCCGCGTCCGCTGGCTTCACCAATACCAATGGACCGAACTCGACATCCTCGGCCGCGGCCTCATCATGGTCGACCTCGCCGTCCGTTTCAAAACCGAAGCCCACTTCGGCCACACCCTCCGCTTCCACCTCCAACCCGCCGACTGGACCGAAATTCGCTTTGAACTCTACGCCCTCGCCACCCACGCCGACACCGGCAAAGAAATCGCCCGCGCCCGCACCGGCATGATCTTCTTCGACTACACCACCCGCAAAATGGCGAAAATCCCCCCCGGTTTCCGCGAACGCATCGGCTGCCCGGAGTAATCCCCCCATGGCCTGGCTCGACGACGACATCTTCCTCACCTCCCGCACCTCCAAACGGCTTTACCATTCCATCGCCGCCGCCCTCCCCATCATCGACTTCCACAACCATCTCTCCGCCGAACAAATCGCCGAAAACGCCCCCTTCCGCGACCTTCACCAACTCTGGCTCGAACACGACCACTACAAATGGCGGCTCATCCGCGGTGCGGGCTACTCCGAAGACCTTTGCACCGGAAACGCCTCTCCCCGTGAAAAATTCCAAGCCTGGGTCACCGCCCTCGCCGACGCTCCCGCCAACCCACTCTTTCATTGGAGCCATCTCGAACTCAAACGCGGCTTTGGCATCGACCTCCCCCTCCTCCCCAAACACGCCGAAACCATCTGGCGTCAAACCCAGGAGCAATGCGCCGCCCAAACCCTCACCCCCCGTCACTGGCTCCAAACCTTTCGCGTTCACCTCGCCGCCACCACCAACGACCCCCTCGACCCCCTCCACTCCCACCGCTCCCTCGCCACCGACCTCACCACCCCCCGCATCCTCCCCACCTTCCGCCCCGACCTCTTCGCCCAAACTTCCGACCCGACGGTGTGGCGCCACCACCTCGAGCGACTCGAACAAGCCGCCAAGACCTCCATCCATACCCTCGACGACTTCCAAGCCGCCCTCGCCAACCGCCACGCCTACTTCCATCAACACGGATGCCGCAGCTCCGACCACGGCCTCGACCATCCCATCATTCCCCCCGACACCTTCTCCCCCTCATCCACCTTCCGCGACCTCATGAACGGCCAACCCCTCGATCCCCTGCATGCCACATCCTGGGCGCGCTGGATCGTCGAAATCACCGCCGCCGAAAACATCCAGCGCGACTGGGTCATGCAACTTCACCTCGGAGCCCGCCGAAATCCCCGCCGAATCACCGCCGCCCACCCCGACACCGGCTTCGACCTTCCCGGCCCACCCTTGTCCCTCGACGCCTTGCTCCACCTCTTCAACACCCTCGAAGCCCGCGACCACCTCCCCCGCGCCATCCTCTACAACATGCGGCCCGAAGACGCCTACACCCTCGCCACCCTCGCCGGAACCTTTGGTGGTCCTGCCCGCATACAATGGGGCCCCGCCTGGTGGTTCCTCGATCATGCCCAAGGCATCACCGATCACCTCCGCATCCTTGCCGCCACCTCCGCCATCGGCCGCTTTGTCGGAATGACCACCGACTCCCGAAGCTTCCTCTCCTTCTCCCGTCACGAGCTGTTCCGGCGACTCCTCTGCGAAGAACTCGGAAGTCAAATCGAACGCGGACTCCTCCCCAACGACCCCGAACTCCACGTCCGCCTCATCGCCGCCATCTGCGGCCAAAACGCCCAAGACTTCTTTCACTTCCCCACCTTATCCTAGTCGCCAAGCCTTGCCCCCGGCCAGCTTGCTGGCCGGAGCATAAGTTTTATTTCAGAGGCATA
>DAOLCW010000028.1:0-30322 GCA_035327665.1 Kiritimatiellia bacterium | reverse complement strand
CAAGCATCTGCGATACCGCCACCTCGCTCAATAGGGGGTTGGTCGGACGCTTACGAACAACCAGTTCTTTCGGCCCAGGGCGACCGGGCGGCGTGGCCTCAGTCCCCGGCTATCTTGACCCCGGATCCCTCTCCGGCATAGACTTCGTAATCCAAATTGCAATCGTATTGGACGATCCCCTTGATGTCTTCGACATCAGGCTTTAGGACGTTCTTCAGAGAACATATAGATGTCATAGGGCATCGCTTATGGCACGTTCACGGCCCGGCGGTAGAGGTGCATGGCATGACGCTTACCATCATCCCATTCCTAGTGGACATTGGAATTGGAGTGACCTTTAATGAAGGGTGCGCTATAGGAACTCCCGATCGTATCTTGCTCTAAACCTGCATCACAACCATTTATACCTAACATGATGAATATACCATTTATTGACTTAAACGTACAATTTTCCGCCATCGAATCTGAATTGATGCCTGCCCTCCGTGGTGTGCTAGAACAAACCAACTTCATCCTTGGCCAACCCGTCGCCGACTTTGAAAAAGCCTTCGCCGCCTACAGCGAATGCGCCCATGCGGTTGGCGTCGCATCGGGCCTCGACGCCATCAAACTCGCCCTCCGCGCCCTCGATATCGGACCCGGCGGCGAAGTCATTACCGCCGCCAACACCTTCATTGCCACCGCCCTCGGGATCAGCGCGGTCGGAGCCAACGTCGTCCTCGTGGACATCGACCCCGAAACCTACAACCTCGACCCCGCAAAACTCGAAGCCGCCATCACCCCCCGCACCAAGGCCATCATGCCCGTCCATCTGTACGGCCAGCCCGCCGACATGGACCCTATCATGGATGTCGCCCGCAAGCATGGCCTCAAGGTCATCGAAGATGCCTCCCAGGCCCACGGCGCCCGCTACAAAGGAAAACGCGTCGGCTCCTTCGGCGACATCAGCGCATTTAGCCTTTACCCTGGAAAGAATCTCGGAGCCTACGGAGATGGTGGAGTCATCACCACCAACGACCCAAACCTCGCCGAATCCATGTCGGTTTTGAGAAACTACGGATCAAAGGTGAAGTATTACCACCTCATGAAAGGCGAAAATAGTCGACTCGACACCCTTCAGGCCGTGGTTTGCGGGGTCAAGCTCAAGTATCTGGACGAAGGGAACCAAAAACGACGCGCCAATGCCGCCCGCTACTCAAGCAACCTCTCCGGCCTTTCCGACGTCATCACCCCCATCACCCATCCTGATGTCGAACACGTCTTCCACCTCTACGTCATCCGCATCAAAGACCGGGAAGCCCTCATGAAACACCTTCAAAGCAAGGGTGTTCCCACCATTATCCACTACCCCATCCCCATCCACCTTCAGGACGCCTATGCCGGAGAGGGCTGGTCAAAAGGCGACTTCCCCATCACCGAAGCCTACGCGGACGAAATCCTTTCCCTCCCCATGTTCCCCGAACTGACCGAAAAACAGATCGACTACGTAACCCGTTGTATTCAGGAACACTACGAATCCTGATCTCCTCCGGGATTCCCAAACTGTAGCCGCGCTGGCAACCGCACGGATGCTCCCGACCCGTAGCCGCGCTGGAAACAGCGGATTGCTCGCCACCCGCACGTTACAGCACCGCCACCTTTACCCCATGGCACATTACTTGCTATTAATGAATGTTATAGCAGGGAGATACGTGGATAAAACCCAATCAATCCTCCGGCCAACACCGTCCGGAAGCGGATACCGTCGTTTTGCGGCGGCTGCCCTCCTGTACCTAATCCCCCTCGCCCCCACGCTTGCCCAACAGACCTATTACGTGGCCACCGACGGTGACAACTCCCATTCCGGCCTCTCAACCACCCAACCTTTCCAAACCATTCAGCATGCTTTGACCGTTGTTCAACCCGGCGACACGCTACTACTCCGGGGAGGCACCTACCGGGAGCATCTTGAAACCATTCACCACGGAACCCCCTCCCAACCCATCACCATCGCCGCCTACTCGAATGAACTCCCCGTCATCAAAGGCTCACACGTTGTCACAGGCTGGGTCCAACATACGGGAGCCATCTGGCGGGCAGCCGGCTGGACCAACCGCAGTCAGCAGGTCATGTTTGACGGAAAGCCGCTTCAACAAATCGGCTTGCCCATCAACCCTTTTGTGGTCGCACGCGGTCTTGACCTTCAGGATATGGTCGCCGGATCCTATTTTCACAATCCGTCGAACAACACCCTGTATGTGTGGCTGCCCTCTAACCAGAATCCCAACCATCATCTGATCGAGGCCGGGGCGGGAGATGACCGGTTCGTGTTTCTCATCGGACGCCATTACATGGTCCGGGGCATACACGTTCAGCACAGCAACGTCCTCGGCCAATGGCCAGGAGTCATCCTCGGCGAGCATTCGACCCTAATCGACAGTTCGGTAACCTACATGAACTACATCGGCGTCTACATGCGAAGCCACGCCCGGATCGAACGATGCTTCGTCGCCCACAACGGTGCCGCCGGGATCAATGCCGATTTCGCATCGAATGTCTTCATTGTAGCCAATCACGTCATCTCCAACAACTACCGGGGAGCCGATGCCAGCATGATGGCGGCAGGCATCCGGACCTATGCTGCCTCTTCCTACACCATCGCCAGCAATTACGTCGCCCACAATCTGGCCAATGGGATCTGGTCGGACTTCTGCCGCGACGGATCCTTGAAAGTCATCCATGCCAACACCATTGCCCATACCCGTTCCCATCCTGCCCGCCCCGACAATGTGCCCGTCGCCCTCTTTATCGAAGTCAGCCAAAATGTCCTGGCTGCCAACAACCTCCTCATCGACAACGAGGTCATTGGTATCTCCATTGCCGAATCCGATGATGTCGACGTGGTGAACAACACAATCATCGGAACCCGAGGACTCGCCGCCCTGCATGGCCGAACCATGCCACGCTGGATGCCCGCGACCCACTTTGAGACCAATAATACGGTGTGGGCATCTTTGCGCCGTAATCGTATCTTCAACAACCTCGTGTATGGTGGATCGTCAGACTATGACCTCTACTGGAACAATCCATCCACCAACCAGAACATGGTCATCGAGGACAACTGGGTCGATTTCAATCTTTACTATCGCCCGAACGCCCACTCCCGGTATTTCGCCGCTCAGGCCTTCTCGAACCTCCATGCCTTTACCCAAAGCACCGGCATGGAAACCCACGGCTTCAATCAGGACCCCCGCCTGTCGTCGCCTGAAAGTGGTGACTATCGCCTCTCCTTCCTATCCGTAGCTCTTGATGCCGGATACTCAAGTCTTCCTCCCGGCATGCCGGATGACGACCACGATGGAGAGCCCCGCCTGCTTTTTGAACGTCCGGACATTGGAAGCTTCGAATTCAACGGTTCTGCCGAAGCCATTGCCCCCATGATCGCCTTCACGTCCCCCTGCGGGTTGATCCCGTATGACCAAACCGGATTCGGCGGGATCAACAACGTCAACGTGACTGGAACGCTGTGGGCGGAGGTGCTTGACCTTTCGACAGGAATCACCAATCGATACCCCGTGCAGCGCCTGACCGAATTTACATGGCGCGTGGATGCATTTAGCCCTCTTCCCCTCCATGCCTACGAGATCACCGTCTTTGGCACCAACCTCAACGGCACCGAGGCGTGGGATGCATGCCTGTTGGAACGCGGAGACATTGGAACCGGGATCCCGCGAATCGATGTCACCAACGCTCCTCCCTCCGACATCCTCGAAAGTACCTATGTCATTTCCGGAACCAATAACCTCCATGTAACCGGATTCTTGCCCTGGCAGTGTGTTTTTGCCGGAGAAATCGTGGCCACCGGGACCATTATCCAAAACGGGATCCAGTGGGAGGCGACCATCACTGGCATGCAAACCGGCCACAACTTTATAGTCATCACCGGCACCAATGCGTGGGGGGAATCTCATTCGGTCACCACCCGCATTCATTCGGGTGAAACTCCGATCCATTATGTTTCGACCAACGCGCCCAACCCGCTTTATCCCTTCACCTCATGGGAAACCGCTGCGCCGACGATCATGGCCGCTTTGGATGCTGCTTCGGATGGAGATACCGTTCTCGTCGGCCCTGGCGTCTATCGCTTTGGCGGCAGGGATCACCCGTTCGGCTATTCAAGGGTGGTCATCGATAAAGCCATCACCCTTGAAAGCACGGATGGACCGGATGCCACCGTCATCTGGGGGTTCCGGGAAGGCGGACCGGTCACCGTGCGGGGAGTCCTTGTCGATCACCCTGATGCGGTGGTCCGCGGCTTCACCATCCGAAACGGAAAAGTTCAGGGGTATCCCGAAGAGCGCACCTACGGGGGCGGCTTGCTCGCGGTAAGAGCCGCCCGCATTGAACAGTGCCACTTTGTCCACAATTCCGCCCTCCCGAACGGAATCGGTGGCGGGGCCGCCCTCATGTATGTCAACGGCATCATCGACGATTGTGTTTTCCAGGCCAACCAAGCCATGTTCGGCGGCGGACTCGCCGTGTTGTGGGGACAGTTTACCACTGCACATCGTTTGTTGGCGGTCGGAAATTTCGCGGCGAATAGTGGCGGAGGATTTCTGGTGGACAATACGCACCGCTTTGCCAACGCCGTCGCATGGTCTAACCAGGCCGCCTTGAGGGGCGGAGGAATCGCCCTCGCCAACAATGCGATCGTCCGCAATCTGACGTTGGAACAGAATTCTGCCGGACAGGGTGGCGCCATGGCCTTGATTGGCAATTATGCCAGCGCGATCGGAATCAGCGCTTGGTCGAACCATCCATCCGGCATCGTCGCCGTTAGCAACCACCTGATGCATGTCGTTCGCAACTCCATCCTTCCCGGTCAACTCCCTGCTCATTGGGTCACCCAATTCAACCTCGACAAAGACCCCCGTTATGCCGATCCGGAAACAGGAAACTTCCGGCTGACCGAATCCTCACCCGGCATGGATCGCGGCTTAAGCGCCGCTTGGCTGCGATACACACCGGACATGGATGGACTCCAGCGACTTGTGGGGCCCAATATTGACATCGGTGCCTACGAATTCTGGCAACAATTCTGGCTTCGCCCGGTCATGACCGGATACGTGGCCGGCGTGACCAATCGGTTGGACATCCATATCCAGTGGACGCCGGATCGCTCGCTTTTCCTCACCAACCTTACCGTGGTGTTGCCCCCCGACTGGACCCTGCTTGACGCGGAATTAGGCGGCACTCCCTTGATCACCCACGGAATGAACATCCTTGTCGACCAGATCTTCACCAATAGCTCCACCAACATGCAAGCCCGGGTGGTTGTGCCACCTGATGCCATCGACGCCCATACGGTCGCCGTCGAAGCCGCCGGAGCGCTTGTGAAGGGTGAAGACGGTTTCCCTTGGTCGGGCATCTCCAGCCCATTCATCGTCCATCCCTATCAATGGCTCGAACTTACTCCGTCCGGAGCCGGCTCGGTGTCCTCTTCCTACGCCAACGGTTGGGCTCCCTACCATCAGTACGTCACCGTGTCGGCTCAAGCAGCGCCCGGCTGGCGATTCCGCGGATGGCTCGGCGATACCGCAAATGCCACAACCAACTCGAATGGCAGCCTGGTCTTCATCATGGATCGTGATCGCTCGGTGCAGGCTGACTTCGTGGAACTAGTGCTTCTTTCCATTCATTCTGAATTTGGCGGCGTGGCCCCCCCTCCGGGGATTCATGTGTTTGATCGCGGTACACGCGTGAACGTTTCCGCCCGTACCACCACAACAAACCTCGGACGTACCTACGTGGTGGCAGACTGGATTGGCGATGGATCCCTGCCGACCGGAGGCATGCATCGCGCGTTCTCCTTCATTATCGACAGTAACAGTTCCTTGATCTGGCGATGGTGCGAGGTCGGGGCCACCCACCGGTCCCGGGGTTATCGAACTCAGGGAACCAAACAAAGCCTCATTCAAATCGATTTATTCTTCGACTCCGGGGCCAACATCGAAAACGCTTGGTATCGTCCCACCCTGCCGGACGGAGCCACGATCATCGATGCGCTCGGACCGTTTCCTGTTTCGGCGAGTAATAACGTTTTCCTGGTCAAAGATGGTTTATCCAATGGCCAGGCCCGTATTGAATTGATGGTTGAGTGGCCTCCGGAAACCCGCGGGCCAATTCGTGTGCAGGGTCAGGTCGGCGTGAATGCCTTGCCTGAACAAGAACCCATGATGTGGTAGTTGAGCATTGGAGGATAAGGCCATGACGAAAATCCATACCCGAATCGGTCAAACCAACGGTTTCCCCACGGCAATCCCATGGAGTTCAGCCTTGATCCTGACCCTCCTGGTTTCCGCAGCCGCGATGGGCGAGGGAGTTGCCGTCAACCCCGATCCACTTGTAGTGTGGCCCCGCCACAGCGCGGATACGCAAGGAGATGCATTTACACTCGATCCGACCGAAGTGGATCGGGTTCTCGAGCTCTGGCGGGCCGGTTCCTATGGCGTGGATGTCACATCGGTCGACGGCTACCACCCGGGAGGACCGGAGCCCACCCACGGTTTACGTCACTCCGCGGATTTCCTGTCCCCCGCATGGAGCTTGAGTTACCACGAAATGCTTCGCTTTATGGCGCTGAGTCGTGCCCGGACTTACCGCTACCAAGCCGACTCGGTAGATGGGTTCACCCCTGAACCAGACCGTTGGGTTTACCAGCCACCGGCCCCCGGCTCCACCCCGGGCGCCACCCGCTATGTCTCCGCAACCTCCACCAACCCGCTCCCGCCCTTCGACTCGTTGGCCACCGCTGCCCAAACCATTCAAGCAGCGATCGACATATCTGAAACCGGCGATCTCGTCCTCGTGGATCAAGGCATCTACAACCAAGGCGTCGCATCCAACCACTTCGGATTAAGCCGGGTCGTCGTGACCTCCGGAGTAACCTTGGCCAGTATCCATGGGCCGGCCTCCACCATCATTGAGGGAAGCACAAACGCCTTCATTCGCGGCGTGATGCTGCAACATACTCAGGCTGTCTTCTCAGGGTTTACCGTGCGCCACAGCGCTAGCCGGGGAAACAGCGCATCCGTGGATGTCCGTGATGGCGGCGGCGTGCTCGCCTTGGCGGCGGCGGCGATCTCCAACTGCGTCTTCCACGACAACAAGGCCACACCCTGGGGCCATGGAGGCGGTTTGTTCACCCACACCATGAAAGGCAAAGTTACCCGCGTCCATGTCTATAACAACGACGCTTATTTCGGAGGGGGTATAGCTGTGCTTTGGGGCTTCAACACCACAATAAACCACGCGGAAATACACCATAACACGGCCAATCTGAACGGCGGCGGCCTCTTGGCCGACAACACGCGCCTCCTGTACAACCTCGTGGTTTATGAAAACCATGCTGCTTGGCGCGGCGGAGGAGTTTACTTGTCCAGTAATTGTGACCTGTGGTTTTCCACTATCGCCCGCAACACCTCAGGCTACCCAGGCGCGGGTGTAAGCCTGGAAGGCAATGGCAACGCCGTGCGAAACACCATTGTCTTTGAAAACGACGACAAGGATGTGTATTCAACCACCGGCAACAATACCTTTCGTTATAGTTTTGCTTCGACCTTGCCGGAGACCGGTCTCACCGTGGTCAGCAATGTCACCACCGCTCCCATCTTTGTGAATGCCGATGAACGGAATTTCCGCGTACAGACCGGTTCCTCCACCCTGAACAAGGGTGAAATGGCCTCATGGATGGCAACGTTTGCAGATTACGACCTCGCCCCCCGGGTCACCGGCAGCGCCCCCGACCTCGGTGCATTCGAGTGGGATGAGCCCTCCATCACCTCCCCCCCCGCGTTCTACATTCCGGGGAAACCGGTGGTGATGGAGGTCGGGATCTCTTTCCCCGCCGGTCGTCGCACACTGACCTATGGTATCCAAGTGGTCATTCCCCCGGAATGGGAACTGCTCGACCTCCATGGCTCCCCTGACCTCGAAGCCTCGCCGGATCTCGCCGGTTACCTCGCCGTAGGCGAATTGGGTGCCAACGCCACCCTGACCCTCACCTTGCAGGCCCCCTCTGATGCCACAGGGCCAGCCGACCTCCGGATAGCCGTATCCTGGATGACCGCCGGAATGGAGGCGATGCAGACATCCGTCCTGCAACCTTATCCATTCGAAATTCTTCCCCTCTATCCGATACAAGCCATGGCCCTCGAGGGAGGCTCCCTGTCAACCACCGGCGGCTGGTACGCTGCCGGGGCTTGGGTTCAGGTAACCGCCACCGCCGAGCCCGGATGGCGCTTTGGTCAATGGCTCGGCGACCTCGAAGGCGCAGAGGTGATCGGAAACCAGATTTCCATTCCTGTCTCCACCGGCCTCGCCGTTTATGCTGAATTCGTGCGAGTCCATACCTTGATGATTACCTCGCCCCATGGGGTCGTGACCCCGGGATTCGGAAGTTTCAGCTTCGATCAAGGAACCGTTGTAACCACTGGTGTTCAGAGCGCCTCCGTCCAAGTCGGTTCCACGAATTATGTATGTGTAGGTTGGATTGGTACCGGCAGCACACCCGCGATGGGAAGCGACCGCTCGGTGGTCATCACCTTGGATGAAGACTCCTCCATCGCCTGGCAATGGGCGCGCTTCTCCGCCCAGCATGCTTCACGCGGATATCGTGCAGCCGGGGTCAATCGAGCTCGCGTGGAATGCCGCGTTGAATTTGAACCCTCTCCCACCCTCCACTCCATCTGGTGGCAACCCGATCTGCCCCCCGGATCAACCATCGAGTCAGTCACCGGCCCCGGTACACCAGTTATCAACCAAGGACGAATTCTCATATCCGAAAACCTGAACTCCGGTCTTTTGGAGTTTGAGTATGAGGTGATTCTTCCCTCGAACTTGTCCGGACCGGTAACCATTGGCGGAACCTCTGGTGTAAATTCCCCAGACTTGCCTTAATCTATAATCCTCGCCTCAAGATACAAGGTTAAATCGAATCCAGAGACGCTTCCACCGGAAGAAGTCCACCGATTCCCTGAAGATCGGTTAGGCTTCTTCCGGAGACCTTTTGCCTAGCCACCATTGTTGCCGCCCGACCTTTACAGCAAATCTTGTCTGCAACAGAGCTTGGAATGAAACCTGCTCAATATTAGGTTGTGAGCCAAAACTCTTCCAACAATCCTCGCCGATGGCATTCCCCTTCTCGCGTCGGACTCATTCCGACCATGCTCATCTTTATGGCTGCGTCTGGTTTCGCCACCATGGTCCCTCCGGTTTCTCTATCCATTGATCCTTACGAACGCTCTGTTGCCGAAGCACCGCTTGTCTTGCAACCCCGGCATTCAGTGGACTACCGTGACATGGACGGTCAAATCTGCGATGAGGAGATCCTTGACACCATCGCCCTCTGGCAAGCCGGTTCCTACCACTTTGCCCCCCATACCGAGCTTGGTTATGCTCCCGGAGATGGTGCTCAGGCAGGCCTGCCCTACAGCGCAGATTATCGCACCCCGCAATGGAGCATCGACACCCACGAACTCAACCGGCAACTTGCTGTATGGCGAGCCGGTGCCTATCGCGACGATCCTCTCGCTGAAGACGGATTCACCCCCGTATGGCATGCAACCTACCGTCTAAGCGAAGGTCCATTCACCGCCGTACTTTTCGTCGATCCCGCCTCACCATCCCCCGCCCCCCCCTACCTCACGCTGGAGTCTGCCGCCCACGACCTTCAAGCCGCAATTGATGCCGCACCCGACGGCGCGGTCATCCGCGTTGCCTCCGGAATCTACCACTCCGGAAGCATCAACTCCACCGCTGGTCTAACCCGCATCCATATCGCGAAACCCATCACCGTCGAAAGCATCGAGGGGCCCCGGGCGACCATGATCGTCGGCCAAGCTCAACCTGCAACGCGATGTGTGATTCTTGAGCATCCCCTCGCCGTCTTCCGGGGATTCACCCTCTCCCATGGCCATACCATAGGCCAAAGCGACTCCCTCGCGAATCGAAGTGGGGGCGGCCTGCTCGGTCTCGCTTTTCGGGAAATCTCCGATTGCATCGTTCAGGACTCATCCGCTTTGCCATGGGGCAGCGGCGGAGGGATGGCTCTTATCAACTCGTCCGGTACGGTCACCCGAGTGGAACTCAATCGGAATCAAGCCGCGTACGGAGGTGGAGCCGCCATCTATTGGGGAAACCACACCCGCATCAATCGCCTCGGATTCCGCAAGAACCACGCGGTTATCCGTGGCGGCGGACTGCTTGCCGACAACGCCCCCAGCCTCGCCAGCCTCCTTCTCGTCGACAACTCCGCCGGAGTCGCCGGCGGTGGTGTCGCCCTCGCCCATAACTCCACGCTCTGGCATGCCACCATTGTCGGCAATCACGCCCCCGCCGCCGCCGGATTGCTCTTCGATGGGCATCACAGTCGTGTCTTTAACAGCATCCTCGTCGAAAATCTCGGCGGTGACATCGGAACCGCTGGCACTTGGACCGGCCTCGCGGTGAACCACTCCTGCACCCCGGGCCAACTTCATCCCTCGATCTCCACCTCCAACCTCGTCCAGATCATTCCCGACTTTATCCACCCCGGACTCCTTGACTTCCGCATCCGTAACCCCGACTCCCCGCTCGTCAATGCCGGCTTTAATGCCGCTTGGATGGACAGCGCCACCGACCTTGACGGTGCCCCCCGACGGCAAGGTCATGCCCCCGATCTCGGCGCGTATGAACAAGCGATCGTGGAATGGAACCTCACCGCCCCTCCGAGCTACATTCCCGGAATGCCCCTCGAAGTGAACCTGCACATTGCCTGGCCCGAAACCCTTCCCCTTGGCGCCATGTCAGTTCACCTTGACCTTCCTCCTCACTGGTCGATCACTAACGTCTCAGGACACGCCCAACCCACCTTCCTTGGAGAGGACCTCGTGTTTCTCGGCCATCCTACCGGGTCCACCATCTCGGCAACCTTGTTGATCGCTACCACAACCAATACCTCGCCTCAACCGCAGATCACGCCCCGCCTCGATTGGCAACTCTTCGGCATGAGTCAAACCCTCAGCAAAATCGGCCCCGGGAGGACACTCCAATCAGCCGGCTCCGGTTCCTTCGTCTCCCTTCAAGCCACGTCCAGTCCCCACGGTTCCATCACGCCTCCGTATCAGGTTTATGAAGTGGGCTCCCATGCCTCTGTACTTGTCCAAGCTGACCCCTACTTTCTGATTTCACAACTCCTTGTGAATGGAGATCCCGTCCCCGACGCCGCCAACCAAACCCAATACCCAATCGAATTTTTCGACCTCCGGAAAAACATCGCCATCCACGCCGACTTCTCCCCCAAAACCACCCTTCACGGTGTACCCCTCCACTGGCTCGCGTATTTCGGACTGACCAATATCCCGCCCGATCAAGCCGCCCTTGAAGATACCGATAACGATGGCATGCCCAACTGGAAGGAATACATCGCCGGCACCTCTCCTACTGACGAAAACGACGTCTTTACCCTCGAGGTCATCGCCCAACCTGAAGCTACAGGAAATTCCTCGATCACCTTGAGCTGGCCCAGCCTTGAAGGCCGCATCTACAATGTTTACGCATCCCCCTGCCTGATTAAACCCCAATGGCAACCTGTTGCCACTGCACTACCCGCCACTCCTCCTCTCAATTCCTACCAGCCGACGGCCTCCGACGAAGAGGCCTATTACCGGATCGAAGTTCTTCTCGCCCCATAACGTTACCCTCTCCGACTCGCCCCTTGACGAAAAGTCATGGTCAATCTCCTCGCTTGCCATTAGCTTGATCGTATGACACGCAACGTCCTTCTTGCCGCCTTGCTGCTAAAAGCCATTCTGCTTCAGACTGCTCCTGCCCTCGGCCCCCACGAGATCGCGGTACTCGTGAACCAGAACTCCCCCCGCTCGATCACCCTTGCCAATCATTATGCCGCCCTGCGGAACATCCCCCCCTCAAACATCATCCACCTCGACCTTCCTCCCGAAGGTCTACGCGCACTGTATTCCATCTCTCCCGAAGACTATACCCGCCTCATTTATCAACCTGCCCAACAAGCCATTCAGTCACGCGCCCTTCAAACTCACATTCTTGCCTGGGCGTACTCCCTCGACTTCCCCTTATTGGTCACCGCACCCGAACCCGTTTCCTTGACCGGCATCACATTCACCCGGGGTCAACTCCCGTCCACCAACGAAATCCGGGGCGGACTTTACCCTTCGCCGCTCTTTCGGGGCCCGGATCGTGCCGACGGACCCGCCGCCCCGACTCTCAGCTTGGAACAATTCACCCTCGCCATCCCTCAAGATACCATGCCTATTCCCGCCATGGTCCTCGGACATGCCGGTACGCGAGGCTCCCCCCTACCCACCATCCTCAACCAACTCCAGCGATCCCGCTCTGCGGATGCAACCCGACCTTCCGGAAATGTCTATTTTCATCAAGCCCCCGGAGACCCTCGCCACGAAGCCCGGGCGTGGCAATTCGAACCGGTAATCCGCGAGCTTCGAGAATTGGGTGTACCCGCCACTCAGTCCACTCGCTTGCCCAGAACGGACCAACCCCTCGTCGGAATTATGATGGGGCAGGCATGGGTCGATCCTGCCACATCCGGATCGCTCGTCCCTGGTGCACTTGCCGATCATCTCACCAGTTTTGCCGCTGTGTTCTCCTCGTGGGAACAAACCAAACTTACCGCATGGCTCGATGCCGGAGCGGCCGCCGCTGCCGGCACCATCGCCGAGCCATTTGCCAATTGGATGAAATTCCCGAATGCCCGCCTTTTCGCCCATTATGCCGCCGGGGCCACTGCACTTGAGGCCTATGCTCAAGCCGTGCGCTCCCCTCTCCAACTCCTCCTTGTGGGTGATCCCCTCGCCGCGCCATGGGCATCCCCTCCCGCCGTCACCCTCATCCACCTAAATCAGAACACACCCAATACCCCGCTAACCGGTGAGGCTCAATTTATGGCCTCCTCATGGGCCGGACTTGGACTCTCCCCTCCAACCTTCATTTTCCTACTCAACGGCCGGGTGATCCATCATCCCGGCAACATCCCACAGATCAATATTGATACCCGGCAACTTGCCGATGGATACCACGAACTGCGTGCCATTGCCTACAGCCCCGGACGCATCCGGCACCAAGGATTTGATACCCTCGGCTTCGAAGTCGCAAATCGTGGCCGACACGTCCGAATAACCGATCTCCAGACCGATCACCCCCTCGACTCCCGCCAACCCTTTCCACTCACCGTCCATGTAAAAGGCTCCGGCAAGCCTACCGAAATCGCCGTTGTCGCTCAGGAGCGCATCATCGCCCGCGCCACACCGGTGGGCGATACGCCCACCACGCTGTTCATCGATCCCACCAAACTTGGCGAAGGACCTGTTACCCTCCAGGCTGTCGCCGTATTCGATGGTACCCAAGCCATCCGAAGTCCCCCCGTTCAGATTCGCCTGGTCCACCAATCCACTCCTCCGGCTTGGCAATATGCCGAGTTTACCCCTCTGGACGAGGAGCGACTCCGCATCACACCTCACGCCAACGATCCTCGTGAGAAACCATGGACGGCGGCCTGGTATATCAACGCACTTAAGGAGGTCACTCCGACCGCTCTTGAGCGACTCACCTCCATCCGCGCCCGCGCCCGGCCAGTCGGCGACGGTCTTGCTCTAACATCCACATCTCCAACGGAACTTGGGATGCTCCTCTTCGACCTCGACCAACCGGGGCAGCTTCAACGGGTCGCAGTTGACCTCCAGTTGCCCTCCCGCACCGAACGTGACGATTCCCCCCGTTTTGTCGGAATCGTCTTTAATTATCGTAATCCCGGCTCGTACTCCCTCGTCCTTCTCAACGGTCTTGTCAGCACCTGGGTGGTACGGAATATCCAGAACTACGAATCCACCTCGATCGAGTCACGTGGCATACCCGAGCCACGAGGTGAAGTCTACACCCTGGAAATCGAGCAGGGGCCATCCGGCTCCACCAAGATCCGGGTCAATGGTGATCACATCATGTCCGTGGATCTCCCTCTCGCGACCGGATCGATCGGCCTCGTCTCCGCTTCAACCGAGGCCAGCTTTACCAACCTCCGGGTTTCCCCCCCGTCCGCACTGGACGCCTCCATTCGTACCGAACGGAACAACCTGGTTGTTCCTGCGGGAACGTCCCTGCCCCCGATCTATGTTCAAGTCGAAAACACATGGGATAGAAGCCTCCCCCAACCCGTTTTCGTTCCCTCCCCCTGAGTTGTTACAACTGCGGCCGACTGAGGCGGCGGCGGGCCTCGTTGGCAAGGTGATGCAACTCCATGTTATACTGCATGGCCAAAGAGGCGTTCAAATGAGTCAGAGCCTCCTCATAGCGCCCTTGGGCAAACAACCAGCGCCCATAATCTCCCCGGAAAAACAAATTCATCGGATGCCTGCGCGACAACTCGCCGAGATATCGGCCCTCCGCATCCACATCCCCCCGTAGCGCCGCGAGTTCCGCCAACCCGAACACCGCATCCAAATCGTAAGGATTCAATTCCAACATCCGGGAGTAACTGGACTCCGCCTTGGCCAGCACCGCCTCCCGCGCCTCCGGAATCCTGATCCAAAAGGCCTGCCACCTCGCCAGCTCGCCGCGCTCCAAATAGGCCTTTCGGTTCGAAGGGTCCCAAGCCAAGGCACGATCCAACGCCGCATAAGCCTCCCGGAGATTCGATCCCTGCCTTAGCGCCCGCGCTTTGATCTCCAACTCCCCGCTTACCGTGATTCTGGTAGCCACCACCATCTGTCCGATGCCCATCACCAGCAAAAGTGTACCTGCAAGCCATCGTTTTTGAGGATTCGGAGGGACTTCCACTCCCGCTACCCCCGTGGCTCCACGGCGGCTCCTCGTTGCAACCACCCCAGAAACCACGCCCATGAAGGCCACCATTACCAGAGGGTTCGCAAAAATATGGAAGTTGAAATCGAACAATGCATGAACCAACGAAGCCGTTACCACCCCCAGCCCGCCGGCAAGCAAGCCCGTGCTTACCGAATCATCCACCCGGAACAATCGTGCGGTCATCACCACGCCCCACGCCCCTACCGCCAACCCCATCAACACCAATCCGGACAGTCCAAGCTCCGCCGCATAATGAATATATTCATTGTGGGCAAATTCCGGATCGATATACGCCACCAACTTCGTCTGATACATCAGATACACATACCGGTAAGTGCCTAATCCGAAACCGAACCACGGACGATCCTGAATCATCCCAAGCGAATCCGCCCATAAATCCAACCTCACATTCCCCTGCATCATTGGGGCAATTCGTTCCTGAACCAATGGCGACCACAACCAAAGCCCGTACCCGACCAACGCCAGCGCCACGGGCGACACCACCGCCGTAACCAACAAAGTCCGCATTCCCCGCTTGCCCGCATGGCCGAAACAAACCACCAGAATACCCGCGAAAACTCCCAGCCAACCGCTCCGGGATCCACTTAAGTACAAAGGAACCAGCGAGACCAATGCCGCATAGCCCGAAATCAAACGAAGCGGAAGCCCGACCCCTCGGGTCATCGACAGCCCCAGCCCAAAGGGAATCGCCATCGCCAGCAAGTGCGCAAAATGATTCGGACACGCATAAGCGCCACTCGCCCGCATTCCGTAATCCTCTGGACGGGGCATCGTCAACACCATCGTCGATCCCCTCGAATGCTGGATCATCGCATACCATGCCATCACACTCACCGAGAGCAACATCACCCCGATCACAAGCTTCCACCGCCCCCGGCGAGCGGCAACGTCATGCCACATCCAGTACGACAGCCCGAGTGCGGTAAAAGCCAACAAATCCATTCGCGCCACCGCAGGAGCCTCGCTCAACCACGAGTGAATCAGCGCGAATCCAAGAAAGAGACCCCACAAAAAAAGTCCTGCTGGAAGGGTCAACATCTCGGTTCGGGCCAACAACCACATCCGAATTCCTGCCAAGACCGCAAGCCCGCCCAAACCGGCCAAGGTCAAGCCAAGATATAAGGTGTGAGTCAACCCAAATGCCCACGGCCCCCCTCCGACCATCACCAGCATGACCGTCAAAATCCCCCACTCCACACCAAGAACCCTTGGTGAAGCGGTTGAAACCGAGGAGCCTCTGCGTCTCCGGGATCGAGAAGAACCAAACGACCTCGACCCGGGCGGCGTCATGACATCTAAAACCGGGAGCGGTCGATAATAATGATATCGCCGCTTTCTATACGCACATCGCGCTCAGGATTACGCTCAATATCCCGGAGATTATAGGTTGTGGGGACTCCGGATCGAATCACCCTCACGCTCCGCGAGTTGGCAAATTCTGTGTACCCACCTGCCGCCGTCACCGCCTGCAAGAGGGTCATGCCTCGAACGATGGGATACCGGCCAGGACCACGCACCTCACCCCGGATAAAATAACTGCGGGATGGCATCACCACGTTCACCGTCAGACTCCGGTAATAACCGCCATCAATGTACAAACGACGAATCTTTGCGCTGACCTGCGATGGCGTCAGGCCGTCCACATGAACATCCCCTAACAACGGCAGCGTGATGTTCCCGAATTCATCCACCAGCGCCTCAATGGACTCATCGCGAGGATAGATCCCCCGCAAATTCACGATCACCGGATCGCCGGTCCGGATTTCATGTATCGACATATCCTCAACCAAGGGCACTTGATCCGGCAAACCCCCGCCATCCACGCCACCACCCCGGTTCGCCCCGGCAGACTCATCTCCGGTTGGAGCAACCCACGGACGAAAAACCGGGGAACGCTCCGACCCGCTTGCATTGTAGCTCTCGGCCAGAAAATCATCTCCACCCGATCCCGGCCGTAAGGCCGAACAACCGGTCACCCACATCATGGCCGCACCAGCAAACACCGCCCGAACGATCATCCGAAGCCCCGCCATCACAAAATTTCCTGGGTTTGCTTCACGTCTTTTTTCCTCGCCGCATCCGCCGCCGCCACTTCCGGCGCAACCGACTCGTCCGCATAGTAGCCGTGGCTGTAATGGTAATAATAGTAATAATCATCCCGCATGATGTTGATGTTGTTCAACACCACACCAATCACATTGGCTCCCACATTTTCAAGCAAGCGCCGGGCTCGAAGCGAAATGTCCCGCGGATACTTCCGGTATTGAACCACCAGAAACACGCCGTCCATCAAGCTCGCGAGAATCGAGGCATCGCTCACCCCCACAATCGGAGGCGAATCGAAAAAGATGAAATCATAACGCTTCTTCGCTTCCTGAATCAGGCTACGTAACCGTTCCGAATCCAAAAGGCCAACCGCATTCCGGGGCAACTTGCCGCTCGGCAAAAAGTCCAGGTTCGGCACCGACGTCGTCTTCACTGCGTCTTCAAGGCTCGCTTCTTGAAGCAAAATGTTGGTCAAACCAAACCGGTTCGGAATATCCACAAAGGTATGTTGGACCGGCCGGCGCAAGTCGGAATCGATCACCAGCACCCGGTCCCCAAGTTGCGCGCAAATGTAGGCCAAATTGAACAACGTGGTCGACTTCCCCTCGCCCACCCCGCCGCTCCCGAATGAAAACGCGCCACCTCGCATATCCTTGGCCGCAAACTGCATATTCGTCCGAAGCACCCGGTACGCCTCCGCATGCGGACTTTCCGGACCCTCCTCCAACAATGAACGAACTTTCTGCGGAATGACCCCCAGCACCGGAAGTCCAAGGAACCGTTCCACATCGTCCACCGTCTTCACCGACGTGTCGAGATACTCGATGAAGAAGGCCAAACTGACCCCCGCACCAATCCCCAAAACAAGACTTAAAATCAAGTTCAGCATCAAGTTGGGCTTGACCGGGCGCAAGGGAACCTCGGCGAGGTTGATGATTTCCACCGGAGTCCGGGGAATCTCCATCTTGATTCCCTCTTGGGCAACCCGCGCCCGAAGCGCATTCAAAATTTCCTGCTGAACCAACAAGTTTCGCGAGGCGCGCTCAAACGGCAGATACCGCTCGCGCTGCCGCTCGATGTCCTCCCGCCGCAAGGAATCCAACTCCGTATCCAGCGCCTCGTAGCGCGCCTTCGCCACTTCATAATCCGAAAAGACCCCCACCTTCAATCCATCCAACGCCCGCTCGAGTTGCAGTTTCAACTCGTCCACCCCCGCCATCAACCGTCGGACATCCGGGTGATTCCGCCCCAGATTCTCCAGCAGCAACGCAAGCTGAACCTCGGAATCCACCAAGGTCCGACGCAACGCCACCAACGATGGATCATTGACGATATACGCGGAAGCATTGATCAATTCCTGCCCGCTTAACGAGGTCAACTGCTCCCACCGCGCCTTGCGGGTCAGCATGTCCACGCGAGCCGAAATCCGGTCCGCTTCCATCTGCTGAACCCGAAGATTGTCAGCCCGGAACCCCCGACCCACAAGACTCACCCCAAGCTCTTCACGGATACGCTCAACCTCGTTCTCGGCTTCAACCACCTTTTCCTGTTGCTTCATCAACTCATTTTCCATCGCGTCGATCGCAACTTTTACTTCATTCCGCTTATCCGCCAACCGTCGCTCCCGATATACACTCGCAATCTCATTCGCGATCTGAGCCGCCTCTTGACGACCTTCCTCACCTTCCCTGAAGACCTGAATCTCGATGAAGGACGTATCGCGAAACTGGGTAACATTGATACTGCGCTCCAACAACCGAAGTACATCTTCGCGCCGCATCTGCGCCCCGTCCCTGCCCCCGTATCGCTCACTCCACCTTGCTTGCAAATTCAGGTTGTTAATCACCTGATAAAGAATCGGCTTGGATTGGATCCGCTCGAATTCCGTGCGTAGAAAAAACGGATTAAACGCAAACCCTCCCAATTGACGGTCAAACACATCCAGATTCAGCGTATCTTCCCGCACCGAAATCGTCGTCCGGGCCATGTAAATCGGATCCAAAAGCAACGTGTAAGCCGCGCCGGTCAAGACAATCAACAAAATCACCGCAAGGACAATTTCCTTCCGGGAACGGATCACGCGCCAATAGTCGAGGAAGTGAAGGGTGGACTCGGTCTGGTTTTCGGTTGACATGATGTATGGAAAAGCACCCGAAGCGTTTCCCGCTCCGGATGCTTTCGGGCTGGGTTGAGGTTAATCGCGACTCCCTTCAACCGGGAGCCGCGTGCGAGGAAGCAGGCTTACAAACTGGTTCGCCAGCCCACCGAAATACGGTTACGATCGAAATTCTCCCGGAAATCAGAAGACAAATCGACGTATTGGTATCCCAATTCGATCCAGTTGCTACGATTGATCATGTAGCTGACCCGGCCGCTGAGCTGAACAATCTCCTCTTCGCCATCAGGAAACGTCTTGCCGTCCTCACTGATGATGACCTGACTACCCTTGTACTCGCCTTTTTGATAGGCCCCGGCCAGATTCAAGCCGATCTTGGCAGTTAAGTCGTGGGACACGCTTGCAAAGAACTGAAGCCGGTCCTGGCTCGCGAACGGAAAGACATCCGCTTCGGTCATCGAATAGCCAACGCCGGTAGTAATCCGGGTCCGGGGCGAGGGAAGGAAGGTCACCGAGGCATCAAAGTAAGGATCATCAGCATCGCTGATCGACGGATTGTCGAAGCTCTTGTTTTGCCAGCCGGCGCGGAAGGTTCCGATAAGCGCCGGATTGAAGGTCTGCTCCAAGCCCACCCCGAGGAAATGCGATTCCGAGCCGCGTGTCGACAAATCATACGAGGTTTCCTCGTACCGGTAATCCGCAAACACCGTACTCGCAGGCGCCGGCTTGAATCCAACCGTCAATCCCGCGGCAATAACATCATAATCATCGGTTTTGGCCAGTGCGTCGTCGTCGAACCGCAGGATCGTGTAGCGGCCCCCAACCCGGGTAAACACCGCCGGAGTCAGGAAATGTTCCAGGTTGCCGTCGGTCGAATTCAAGAGGTAATCCGCACTGCTCTGAACCCGAACATCCCGGTCCACCAGCTCCGGACGCTCAGCGTAGCGCAACGTGTTCTTCAAGCCCAGCGTCGTACGGGGTGCGAACTTATGGTTCAACACGATGTCAAAATCATGGTGCCAATCCGTGTCGTCCGGCTCACGGTCCGCCCAGTAAAAGAAGGAAGGGCGATAACGCAAACCAAGGAAGGTCGCATCCTGAAGGCCAAGATTAACGTGAAACTCCGGCTGGACGATGATCTTCAAGCTGTCGGTCTTGTCCGATCCCCGCTCATAGATGTTGTCGTCATACTCAAAACGCAAACGATTCTTCAGTTGAAGCCAATTGCTGCCGGTTTCGCTCATGGCAACCATCGGGGTGGAAAACATCATGGTGGCCAGCGCCAAGCCAAACGTACGTTTCATGCTCATCCTGTATCTCCTTAATCGGGTCGATGCGTTCAAGTGTAGTTCAATGGGTTTTGTTTAACGGCGGAACCACCAAGGGGTCATCGGAGGCGGGGTCGGACGCCGCGAAGGACGCGTCACCCGGTCAATCACTTCCGGAATCTCGTCACGGTCGACCGGCACCGCAACCAGCGGACGCCGAAGCTCCATCAAATCCGCCCCGAGCTGCTGATCGTCGCCTTGGCCAATCATCGATGATTTCCGCAGAGGATCGGTGCTCACCACGATCGCCACATTGGCTTCCGGAAACGCAATCGGATCGATTTGGTCGATCGCATCCTGAACCGTACCAAATTCCACACCCAGTGCGGCCAAAAGTGCCACCCACTCGTTATCATTATCCGGGTTTTCGATTTCATCCGCACGGCCCATCGCTTGAACCAGAATGCGGGAAAGGGTTCCCACCGTCACCACACCCTCGCTGTTCCAGCCGTCCCGGGGTGAAATCCCATTCGCCAAAAGAATCGCAAAGGCTTCGCCATCCGAAGGATTGGCGGGCAAAAGCGTCGAAAGCCCCAGCACTTCCACCAACGTCTGGGCAAGTTCCGCCTCGGTCATCACATTAGCCTCATCGGCATGAACCCGATGGACCGGAGCCAAAAGCAAGCTAAACGCTACACCTGCACCGAACAATAATCGCGTCATCATAAATGTATCTCCATGGTTCCGTTTACGAGCGAGTTAATGAGGCGACGTTTCTGCCGCTTTCTTATTGATTGCAAACATAAGAGAATCGGGCCCGAAGCGTCAACCCTCAAAACCGCCAATTTCTTGACGAGGAAATTACCTTAATGCCAGCCCTTTGTATAGCTCCGACCCGTTCCACCCCCTGGAAAAACCTATTCCCCCGGCCTTGGGAATAGATTGAGCAATCCCTGACCCTACCCTATAGTCGCCTCATGCCAAACCAAACCAGCTTCACCTATGTGCTAAATCCCGATCAACAAACGGCGCTCATCGACCTCCTCCACAGCCGGTCCTACCGGCTTTACGAAGCCCCCCACACCCGTATCGCGGCCGAAACCTCCGACTGCCGGGTCGTCCTTTACAACAGCGGGAAATGCCTCATCCAGGGTAAAGGCGCCGAGGATTGGGTCCTCTACGAACTCGAACCCAACATCCTCAAAACCGCCACCCTCGGCTACGAAGACGTTCATAACCCGGAAAAATTCGACCCCCACATGGGTATTGACGAAAGCGGAAAGGGCGATTTCTTCGGCCCCCTCGTGATCGCCGCCGTCTACATCGACCCCAAAATCGCTGAAGCCTTCACCGCCGCTAAAGTCCGCGATAGCAAAACCGTTACCACCGATCGCGCCATCGCCCAGCTCGCCCAGTCCATTCGCGCCATCGTTGGAAACAAGTTCACCCTCGTGGAAATTGGCCCCGCCGCCTACAACCGCATGTACGAGCGAAATAGCAATGTGAATCAGATCCTCGCCTGGGGCCACGCCCGCGCCATCGAAAACCTCCTTGAAATCGTCCCCCACTGCCCCCGTGCCCTCGCCGACAAATTCGGCCCCACCCACCGCATCGAATCCGCCCTCATGCAGAAGGGCAAGTCCATCCAACTTGAACAGCGCACCAAAGCCGAATCCGACCCCGCCGTCGCCGCCGCATCCATCCTCGCCCGCGACCGCTTCGTCCAAAAACTCCGTATGATGTCGGAAAAACTCGGCGTCGAAATCCCCAAAGGCGTTTCCGACCGGGTGAAATCAACCGCCGTCGATCTCATCAAGCGCAATGGACCGGAGACCCTTCGCGATCATTGCAAACTCCACTTCCGAACCTCCCGCGAAGTCCTTCTCGCCGCCGGCCACGACCCCGCCAGCCTCGGCCTCTCCGAAAAAGAGCCCCCCCGCTTCACCTTCCGGAAGAAAAAGGATCCCGCTTCGTGAAACTGGTCCGCTTCGGTCCCCCCGGACGCGAACGCCCCGGACTCTGGCTCGATCACGCCCCTGAAACCAGCGGTCCCGGCATCCTCGATGTCCGCGCCATGGCCTGGGACATCGCCGACTACGACACCTTCTTTTTCTCCCGCCACGGCTTGAAGCGACTGGACTCACTACTTAGGGAAACCCGGCGGATCGTTCACTCCCCCCAAGGCCTCCGCCTCGGCCCGCCGGTTGCCCCCGGTGGCCGGATCTTCTGCATCGGCAAAAATTACCCCGACCACGCCCGTGAATTCGGAGGCGCCCCCCCCGAGCGACCGATCGTCTTCGGAAAAGCCCCCGCCGTACTCAATGGACCCTTCGACCCCGTCGTTCGCCCGCCCCTCGTCACCGAACTCGACTACGAAGTCGAACTCGCCGTGGTCATCGGTGCCACCGCCAGCAACCTCCCTGAAGCCCAAGCCGACACCATCATCGCCGGGTACACCCTCTTCAATGACCTCACCGACCGCGAGGCCCAACGCAAGGACGGTCAGTGGTTCCGAGGTAAAAGTGCGGACTCCCTCTGTCCCGTAGGGCCCTGGCTCGTCACCCCCGATGAACTCCCCACACCCGCCGACATTGAACTCTCCCTCACCATCAACGGCGACCTCCGCCAACGCGACCGCGTCGGCAGCATGGCCTTCTCCATCCCCTTTCTCGTCTCCTACCTCTCGCGTACCATCACCCTCAACCCCGGTGATCTCCTCGCCACCGGAACCCCCTCCGGAGTCGGTTTTGCACGCACCCCGCCCACCTTCCTGAATCCCGGCGACGTCCTTCACCTCACCGGCACCGGACTCGGAGCCATGGAGCACCGGATCATCGGATAAGCTACCGCTTCCGAACATCGGAGAGCTGGCCTTCCAGCACATCCATGCATCGGTCCCACTCGAACTTTTCCCTTACCAAATCGCGCGCCCGCTGAACGAACAGCTCTCGCATCTCCCCATCCCCGATCAACAAATCCACACACCGCGCAAACATCTCCGGACGATCCGCGATAAAACAATTTTCCCCCGTCTGCAATGGAATCCCCTCCGCCGCTTCCGGCGTGGCAATCACCGGAACCCCCGCCGACATCGCTTCCAGCACCTTGAAATGAAAGCCCCCCCCGATTCGGATCGGACAAACAAAAATCATCGCCGACTGCAAATGCGGCCTCACATCCTCCACCCGCCCCGTCGCAAACACCCTTGGGTCCCGATCCGCTAACCGGTTCAACAACCGCTCCGCTCCCGGCCCGATCATCGTGAACGAAGCCTCCGGATGACCCTTGCGAATCAACGGCCACACCGCTCCCAAAAACCATTCCACCGCATCGATGTTCTCGAACATCTCGTAATTTCCCGTGAACACCAATCGCGGCTCGGTCACCGGATTTGCCGCAGGCTTGAAATGTCCCGTGTCCACTCCCGGATGCACCACATGTACCCGCAATTGCGGATCGATCGCCTGCAAGCGGTACAACTCATGCGCCGTAAACACCAGAATCCGGTCCACCTCCCGGAACATCTTCATCTCGAACCGTCGCAACCGCCCCACACTCGCCCGCGAACGCAACCCCCGCGCCCGGAACCCCAAAGTATGCGCCCGGTCCTCATACAAACTCGCCACGCTTGAATGACACGAAATCAACTTCCGCACCGCCGGAAGATACGGGTTCCGCACCAGGTACTGACCCATCGCCGAAAATTCCGCGATCACCACATCATACCCCCGCTCCTCCACCACATCCCCCACCCGGCGCATCATCTCCGGGGAGCGGTAATCATGAAAATAGGGAGGCGTTGTCGACGTCGCAAACGTCCACACCCGCGCCGCCCCCGTTCGTTTGTGCGGCGCGTGAAGGCACTCGAAATCCATCAGCGCATCCCGCCACACCGGATCCACCCCCTCCTTCCCCCCGCTTTCAAACGCCATCAAGCCTACACGGTGCCCCCGCTCCAGCAATCGCCGCATCCGTTGATAAACCAGCAAGTATCCCCCGGCAATGCCGGCATGGGGAACCCTCGGACTCAGGAACAAAATCTTCATTCCCTAACCCTCCGGTTGCGCAACCTCACGAACCAAGGCGGCAAACTCGTCCGGGGTCAAATCCTCCAGCGCTCGCCCTTGCTGCTTCAACGCATCATTGATCTGTAGGCAGATCCCCTGCAACGCCTCGTGCGTCGGTTCCGATCCCATCAACACCGAAAAATTTGACCCATGGGTCACCCGCACATGCCCATCCTCCCCATCCACCGCCAACCCAATCATTTTCGCCATTCGCTCGATTCGATTCATCATTCTGCGCCGTTCCTTACCTCGCTCCATCCTACCCGTTCCTTCCCTCCCGCGCAACGCCGGGTCACTGCGCCACCTCTGCCAACATTGCCTCCATCCTCGCCACACCCTCCCGCACCGCTTGGCACTCCCTCTCCACCCACCGTTCGTCTCCGCCCAATCGATCCGCCATGATCCTCGCCACCGCTTCCGCCACCTCTGCACTCGCCCGCAAATCCAACTGCAACGCCCGCGACCGCCTCCCCAACACATCCTCCACCCGCCACGCTCCATCCTGCTCCACCGCCATCACCACATCCTCCCGCGTCAAACTCAACCCCTCATGCAGCCTTACCCCGCCACCCCTCACATCCCGACCCGCCAATCGAACCAGTTCCAACCTCCCCGTCCGGCATTCCGCCCTCGCCAAACCCGCCTCCGACCACGCCGCATCCACTGCAACCTCCGCCATCCGCCGGCACGTCGTCCACTTCCCCCCAAACACCGAAACCATTCCCCTCGCCGTCCGCTCCACCTCAAAATCTCGCCGTAGCTTCGCGCTTGCCATCCCCTTCCGCCCCGAAATCAGCGGCCGCAACCCCGCAAACACACTCCGCACATCCCCAACCTCCGGAACCCGGTGAAACATCCGGCCCCCATGCCGGAGCAGATAACCAACCTCCTCCGCCGCAGGCATCGGCTCCCCATCCGTCGCCGCCACCAACCTGTCCGTCGTCCCCAAGAGCGTCTTTCCCATCCAGGGAATCGCAAACAACACCCGCCCGTCCTCCGTCCGTGGAATCATCAGCGCCGTCCCGCCTCCCAGCCACGACCCATCCAAAACCACATGAATCCCCTGGCTCGCCGCGATCCTCCGTTCCGCACCCCCATCACCCATTCGCCGGATCTCATCCGAATACACCCCCGCCGCATTGATCACCACCCGCGCCCGCACCACCCCCGTTACCCCCGTCAACCTGTCCCGTACCCTCACCCCCGCCACCCGTCCCCCTTCCCGAAATACCCCGGTCACCTCCGCTTGCGTCAACACCCGTCCCCCTTCCCGGAGAATCGTCCGCCGCATGCACACCAGCATCGCCGCATCATCAAACTGACCGTCTTCATACAACACCCCGCCCCGCAGCCCCTCCTCCCGACACCCCGGCACCTCCTCCAACACCTCCTCCATCCCCAACCTTCGCGAACGCGCCCCTCCATCCGCACCCGCCAACCGGTCATACACTCCCATCCCCAACCCGTAGAACCACCCCTCCCCTCGACCATAACAAGGAATCACAAACCGCAACCAATGCACAATCTCCGGCGCCTGCCGCAAAAACCATCCACGCTCCCGCAGCGACTCCCGCACCAACCCCACATCCCCTTGCCGCAAATACCTCACCCCGCCATGAATCAGCTTCGTGCTCCGCGACGACGTCCCCTGTCCGAGATCCCCCCGCTCCACCACCAACGTACACGCCCCCCGGCTCGCCGCATCCAACCCGCACGCCAAACCCGTCGCCCCTCCCCCCACCACCAGCACATCCCATCCCCGCTCCTCCACCTCCCTCCACTCCGCGGCCCGCCCTCTCATCCCATCCTCCCCTTGGCAAAACCAATCCTTGCGGGTACCTTCATCCCATGATCGCTTTCCTTCGAGACTTCCTGCCCCGTCCCCGCCGCATCCCCCTCGGACGCCCCCGCGGCATGACCCTCATCACCGGCGCCTCCCGCGAAAAAATCGACGCCATCTTCGACGAGCACGACCGGATCAAACACCTGATCGTTCACACCCGCCTCACCAGCCTTAATCCGGGAACCCCTCCAACGAAGCTCCATCGTCGATAAGCTCCCGACGCTGACCCGGGTCCGCCAGCCATTCCAGAAGAAACGGCAGCTCCGCCACATCCCCATTGTAGTCATACCACCACCCGTTCCACCCCATCGCCAGCGCATGCTCCACCCCGCCCTGGTTATTCGGCTCCTGCCCCGTCCAATTCTCAAACTCCCACGGGTCCGTGCTCAACCATCCCCACAGCCCCTCATACATTTCATCCGTCCCCCCCAACCATAACGTTCGCCCCGCCGAAGGAACCCCGAACGTCTCCACCATCCATCGCTGGTGCTCCGCATCCCGCACCGTCGAAAGCACCGCCCCGTGGTTCTCCGCATAGCGCCGCGCCTCCCACCACTTCATCGGAAGTGGCACCCACGCGTAATGCCGCCCTTCATACACTTTCGCATCCCGGGGGATACTCCGCGGATGCCCCGCCAACGCCTGCATCACCCGCGCCCCCTCCAGATGAATCCGGTGAAACGCCGCCATCGCCGGAAGATCCTCCAACCCGCTCACCAGAAGCTCCAGCTCCTTCCGCGCCTCATCATAACTCCCGTTCCGCAACGCACGAAAATATCCATCCAACAAAAACCGGTACGTCGCATCCGGAAGAATCAGCCGCTCCAACGTCTTCATCCCCGCCAGAGAATGTAGGTCCGTCGCCCGGCTCACCGTCAAATCCAGGCTCACCAGCGGAATCCCCCTCAGCATCGCCAGGTCCGAACGCATCAAATACGTCGGAAGCTGCGAAAACGAAAAATGAAAACGCCCTTCCTCGTCCACCGCCAAATCCCCCCCGTGCCCCGGAAGCGCCGCCTCGATCTGCCCCTGAAACTCCCGAAGCTGCGCCGCATATACCGCCGGCTTTTCTGACGGATTCCTGAACACCAGATTGTACGTCGCCGTGTCCTCGATCACGATTTCCTTGTTCGTGGCATTCCGCGGTGCACTCACCCAGATCGCCCCATTCACCACATACTTGAAAATCCAGCGCGACCGCCCACTCAACTGCTCCAACGGCACCCGAAGTTCATACCGCAGCGGCCCCACCGGCTGCAGCTCCCACTCCGGATCCCCCGGAATCCACTGATTAAACTGCCCCGCCACATGCACACTCGCGATTTGCGGCACCGCGCTCAACTCCCCCAACTGCCCATCCGCAAGACGCACCACATGGTAATCCCGCGGATCAAACACAAACACCGCATCATTCCCCTCGATCCGGTAACCAAACGTCCCCTCCGGCAGCGCCAGCACAATCGGCGGAGCATCCTGCGGCTCCGAATAAATCCGGTCCGAATAATACCATAGCGTCCCCCCCACCGCCGCCACCGCCGCCACCACCGCCGCCGCCCCCGACCAACGCGCAATCATCGCCCCCGACGGCTTAATCCAACGCTGCCCCGCCAGACACCCGCTCAACGCCCGCGCCAATTCCCCCGCCGACTGATAACGGTCATCCCGGTTCTTTGCCAACGCCTTCAACACAATCCCGTCCAGCCCCGGACCGATCGGATTGTCCAACCGCTTCCCCGCCTTCTTCCGCACATCCGACGTCAAACTCTCCCACTGAATCCGCAGCAACCGGCTTGGCGCCTCCGGATTCGTATGCACGATGTGGTTCAACACCTCGTTCAGCGTCCCGAACACATCGTAAGGAAACTCTCCCGTCAGCAACTCATAAAGAATGACCCCCAACGAATACACATCCGAGCGGATGTCCATCTTCGACATCACCCCCTCCGCCTGCTCCGGACTCGCCCACTGCAACGACCCCACAAACTGCCCCGAAATCCGGAGCAACGGATCCTCCTCCTCCTCCTTCGTCGGCAGCGGCGGTCGAGCCAACCCGAAATCCAGAATGTGCGGCTCCCCGTGCGAATCAATGATGATATTGTCCGGCTTCAAATCCCGGTGCACAATCCCCCGCAAATGCGCCGCATTCACCGCCTCGCAGATCCGGATAAACAACCGGATCAAATCCGTCCGGTCCACCGTGCACGAAGGCCGCGGAAACCGCTTGTAATACTCGTCCACAAACTCCGAAAGCGTCTGCCCGTGCACATACTCCAGCACGAAATACGAAGACCCATCCGCCGTCTTCCCCTTGTCCACCACCGACACAATGTTCGGATGATCCAGCGCCGCCAGAATCCGAACCTCCTTGTCCATCAACCCCCGCTCCCGCGACGACGCCAGCGGCCCCCCCGGAATCAGCTTCAACGCCACCTTCCGACCCGTCGACTCCTGAACCGCCAAAAAGATGATCGCCTGCCCCCCCTGATTGATCTCACGGATCAAACGATACCCGTTAATCGACAACTCAATGTCGTCGCTCGGGGTCAGGTCGATCTCACTGGAATCCAGCCTGTTGGAATCATTCGACATGGTTAGCACTTCGAAACGGTGCGGGCCTCATCCACCGAGGCCCGCAGGAAGCATCCGTAGGTCCACTCCACCTACCATACGACACCCCCACCCCATTGAACAGGGAAAATCCAACCCAGAAGTTTTCGGGGAAGTTCCACAAAGAGATGGACCACCCAGGCCCGCGTCCAAGAACAAGGGCGGGGTGAAGTCCAAGCCCGGACCGAAGGGCCGGGCCGCCCCCCTCCCCCCGGGGGGAGGGGGGCGGCAAAAATTTGACGCAAAAAAAGGGAGTTCAGTCCATACATGCCGAGTGACGTCTAAACCAACCGACACAAGAAAAGAACTCCCTATGCCAAGAGAATACACCATCCATCATGTCCCCGGCCAGCATCTAACCCTCAGAGATCGCGAGCAAATCGCTGTGATATACAACCGAAACCTTCGATTACCCGCATACAAAAGGCTTTCCCAAAGGACGCTCGCAACCAACATCGGTCTACCCTACAGCACGTGGCTCAGAGAGATCCGGCGCGGCCTCACGCCACAGCCTAATCTCCACAGCGAGAAGGAATATTGGGAGTATTCTGAGCATATCGCCCAGGACAACATCCAAGCCGGGGCTCTCAACAAAGGCCGAGGGATGCGCTTTACCAACACCATGGCCGGTTTGCTCGCAATCAAGGTCATAAACCAACGCAAGTCCCCGGCCCACGCCCGACGCGAACTCATCGCCGAAGGACTTGCCTATTTCCCCTCTGTCAGTTGTATCTACGACCACATCGATCATGGCGATATCGGCATCCTTCACGGCCAAACCCCATACCATCCCAAGCGAAGGCCACGCAGATCTCAACGCCTCCGAAGGGCCCGGCCAAGGCCCGAAAATCGTTCCATCGAAGACCGGCAAGACATCTCTGATCGTACGGAGTTCGGCCACTGGGAAATGGATACCGTCGTTTCGGGCGTCCATGGCAAAGGTGGCTTACTGGTGTTGATCGAACGCAAAACCCGATTCTATCTGATCGTTAAGGTGCGGCGAATCAACCAGAGAGAAGTCCTCCGCGCTCTGCGCAGCCTGATCCGCAGTGGACAGATCAAAGTGGCTATCTCTATCACCACAGACAATGGCGGCGAATTCCTTGATTCCAAGCGAATCGAAGCCCTCTTTTCCAACCTAAACATACCGTCAAAACTCTATTACGCACACGCCTACGCCTCTTGGGAAAAGGGCTCAGTTGAAAACGCCAACCGCCATGTCCGCCGCTGGTATCCAAAGGGAACCAACTTCAACTGCGTCACCGCCCACGCGATCCAAGCTCTGCAAAACGTCATCAACTCCATCCCACGCCAAAGCCTGAAAGGAATTTCCGCTCATGAAGCTATTCTCGCTGCTGCCTAAACGACTGGTCCATTTCGCTTGTAATTCACCAACTATGTGCGGACCGACCCCTTATGCCCCGAAGTGTGGTGAGCGACGAGTGGGTGAGCGCGAAACTGGAGATGGGCAGCCGCAGCAATA
>DAOLCW010000027.1:0-30729 GCA_035327665.1 Kiritimatiellia bacterium | reverse complement strand
GGGGATGGGTTGGGTGGCGAGGGGGTAGCGTTGGGTGCGGGGGTCGTTGGGGGGGAGTTTCCCAAAGGCTTTGTGAACGATCCATTTTCCGGCTTCGGTGGTTTGGGTATCGCCGGCGAGCTCTTCGGAGGCGGCGGGGGAGAAGGCGCTGAGGGCGAGGAGAGTGGCGAGGAGGGCGAGTCCGATCCCGATGGCGATGGCGGCGACGGTGAAGGGGGCGAGGTTTTGGAGGGTGTTTTCGCGGAGTCCGAGGGCGATGAGGAGCAGGGCGGAGAGGATGGCGCAGGCGGCGGGGAGGGCGACGTGCTTTAAGCGCCAGAGGGTGAGGGAGTTGAGTTTGGATTTACCGGGGGTCATTGGATGGGGCAAGTCGTCCGAGTACACAATAAACGGGTTGAGAGGGATAGGCAAACGTTCATGATCGCAATCGTGTGATGGCTTGGATGAGGGCGTGGGCGGCGGCGGTGAAGTGGTCGGGGGTGTTGAACCGGGAGGCGCTGATGCGGAGGATGGCTTGACCGGGCTGGTCGAAGCCGAGGGCACGCAGTCCGGGGGAGGGTTCGTGGGCACCGGAGGAGCAGGCGCTTCCGGAGGAGGCGCAGATGCCTTGTTGGTCGAGCCGGATGAGGAGGGGTTCGGTTTCGACGCGGTCGATGGCGAGGAGGGAGGTGTTGGGGAGGCGGGGTTGGTGGTGGCCTACGATGTGGATTCCATCGAGGTTTTGGAGGAGGGTTTGTTCGAAGGAGTCGCGGGCGAGGGCGAGGGGGGGCATGGCGGGGAGGCCGTGGGCGATGGCGCGTTCGGCGGCGAGGCCGAAGCCGGCGATGCCGGGGACGTTTTCGGTGCCGGGGCGGAGGGCGAATTCCTGATCACCGCCGGCATTGGGGGGGGTGAAGTTGCGGGGGGTGCGGAGGTAGAGGGCGCCTGTGCCTTTGGGTCCATGGAGTTTATGGGCACAAAGGGAGATGAAGTCGGGTCCGAGGGGTTGGGCTTGGAGGGGGATTTTGCCGAGGGTCTGGACGGCGTCGCAATGGACGAGGGCTCCGGCGCGGTGGGCGATTGCGGAGATTTCGGGGAGGGGGTAGAGGATGCCGGTTTCGTTGTTGGCGAGCATGGCGCAGACGAGGGCGGTACGGGGGGTGCAGAGGGTTTGGAGTTGGTGGAGGTCGAGGCGGCCATCGGGGAGGAGGGGGAGATCGATGGTTTGGTAGCCGCGGGCTTGGAGGATGGGTTTGAGCCGGGCGACGGATGGATGTTCGAAGGGGGTAAAAAGGACGGTGTCGCGGGGGCCTGGGGAGGGATGGGGGGGGAGGGCGCCGAGGATGGCGAGGTGGTTGCTTTCGGTGCCGCCGCTGGTGAAGATGATGGAGGAGGGAGGGGCGGAGATGGCGGCGGCGATTTGGGAGCGGGCGCGGTCGATGGCAAGGGCGGCGGGGCGGGCGAAGGTGTAGGGGGAGGAGGGATTGGCAAATTGGGTGGTGAGGTAGGGCTGCATGACCTCAACGACCGGGTCATCAATTTGGGTGGTTGCGTTGTTGTCGAGATAGATCATGGAGCGCGGAAAGGTTTCTTGAGAAAGTGTCCGGGGAAGAGTACACTTCTGCACGGTAAAGCATTTAACTTGATGGGATATCATGAGCGCTGAGATCAAATCGATGAAAATTTTGGTTGCGGATGACGATGCAATGGTTGCCCGATGTTTTTCTGAATGCATTCGGCAGCTCGGTCATGTTTGCGATGTGGTGCATGATGGGAATACTTGTTTCGTTCGGTTGGATGAGAGTCCTTATGATGTGTTGTTTGCGGATTTGATCATGCCTGGGAAGTCGATTTTTGAGCTTTTGGAGGGGATTCGGCGGAAAGGATTGGGTACACGGGTGGTTGCGGTTTCGGCTCAGGATGACCCGATGGATATTCAAGAGATTCTGCGGCGGGGAGCGACCGCGTATTTGATCAAACCGGTGGCGGTGGATGTGCTTGAGCATACGCTGGGACGGTTGGCAGGTTTGCCGCAAGCGGGTTAGGGCATTCCGGAATGACGCGTCGCGGGTATGATCAGGTTGGGCTAAGGGCTTTGTTGCTGACGATGTTGCTGGGGGGAGGCGCCCGGGCGGACCTGTTGGTTGAGTACAGGTTTGATGGTTCTTCGGCGCAACCTTCTTTTTTGGGGGAAGGGAAGGTGGCGACTCCGATGACGATCTCGGCGAATAATTTGAATTTTGGTTCGGCGAATGCGGAGTCATGGACAGGTAGCGGAGTGCCTTATGCGTCAGGCACATCAGGGTGGGCGGCGTCGAGTCCGGAGGCGGCGAAGCATTTTCGATTTACGTTAACGTCGCCATCGGAATTTGCGGTGACGAACGTTAGCTTTCGATATCGCCGAACCACGA
The DNA here is from genome assembly GCA_035327665.1 of Kiritimatiellia bacterium. Classification (GTDB taxonomy): domain Bacteria; phylum Verrucomicrobiota; class Kiritimatiellia; order CAIVKH01; family CAIVKH01; genus DAOLCW01. The sequence goes on along the minus strand of DAOLCW010000027.1, from coordinate 28,339 downwards.
GCGGGCCATCGCAAATCGGGGTGGGTCTGAATGGACACTGGTTGCCTGGGTATTCGGCTCCGGCGAATGTGACGGAGTGGTTAAGCTTTCCGGTCACAGGCGGGGTGATGTCGACGTCGTGGGTGGTTCGGATCGCGGGGTGGGCGGGAGGTACGTCGAGTCAGCGGCTGGATCTCGATGATGTTCGGGTGTATGGGAGCGCCACGGGGTTTTTGCCGCCGGCGTTTCCGGCAACTAATTTGGTGGTGGAGGTTGTGGGGGGCAATGTGTTGGGGGTGTCGTGGGAGCCGGGTTCGGGGGAGAAGCGGCTGGTGGTGGTGGCTCAAGGCGGCGTCCTGGGGGCGATGCCGGTGAATGGGGTGGAGTATTTGGGCGTCGCGCGGTTTGGGGAGGGGGATATGATGGCCCCGGGCCAGGTGGTTGTGTATTCGGGCGACGAGGAAAACGAGGTTTGGGTAACGGGGCTTCAACCAGGGCAGACCTATACGGTGGGGGTGTTTGAGTTCAACGGCGGGTCGACGGCGTCGGCTTATTTGCTGGAGGGATTCCCCGCTTTGACGGTATCGACGTTGGAGGATGTGGGGAGTAACCGGGGAGGGATCAAGGTGACGGTCCTGCCTCCTTCGGCGGTAGGGGATGGTGCGGGTTGGCGATTGGATGGGGGGCCACCGAAGTCGGTTGGTGAGGATGTTCCGGTTCTGGCGGGATGGTACACGTTGTCGTATGACCAAGCGGCAGGTTGGCGGGAGCCGCGTGAGGAGTACATCCGGGTGGAGGCGGGCGTTACTCAGGAGCTTACCGCAGTGTATCTGGAGGTTCCCCCGGTGGTGCGGGTGGCGAGTTTTAATGCGTATGTGGGGATTGGCGAGGTGGGGGGAATGAAGTACGAGGCGGCGAAGGCGGTTTTGTCGCGGATCGATGCGGATATTGTCGCATTCCAGGAGTTGAGGGCGGTTTCATCGAATGAGTTCGTAAGTTTGGTCACGGAGCTAGGGCATCCGTATTGGGTGTGGGGGGTGAACAGCGGGACGCTGGGAGGGAACCATTTTCTGGCCTTTTCGAGCCGACATCCAATTGTGGACTGGCACGATATTACCTCACCACCGGGAGCGAATGACATGACCCGGCCTCCGCTTCGGGCGACGTTCGAGGTCGCCGCGCATTCAGACCTGCTGACGTTGTGGAATGTGCACCACAAGGCAAGCGCGGACTGGGTCAGCGCGTTTCGGCGGGCGGTGGAGTCCATCCGCCTGGTCGCGGATATTGATGGCTATCTCTCGGTGCATACGGGTCGAGTGAATTACGCGGTGCTGGGCGACTTCAATGGAGATTACCGGGCCTGGCAGCCGGACTTCTTTCTGGAGCCTCCCGATTCCTCCTGGCTTCCGGCGGTGTACCAACTTGGGGAGGACATTCTCGAAGATCATTTTCCGATGCCTTACCGGCTGTATCCGGATGACCGGTACCGGGATGCGGGGATGGGGTTGACGCGGGTTCCGGCGTTTCAGGGGAACGGGACGTCGTTGCCGACGCACTGGGGTGGGTCGATTCTTGACTACATTCTAATCAGTCCGGCGCTGGGGGACCGTATGGGAGCACGGACGGTGGCGGAGGTGTACAACTCAGTTTGGGATACGGAGTTTGACGGGTTGTGGAAGCGGGGCGATCCGCTTCCCCCGGAAACGAGCGGTCAGGCCTCGGATCATTTTGCATTGTTCATGGATCTTTGGCTGGTAGATCCGGAGGGGTACGATCCGCTTCCGCGCTGGTGGCGTTATGTGCATTTCGGACAAGACGGACCGACCACGCTGGGGGTAAGCCGGGCTTGGGATGATCCGGACGGGGACGGACGGACAAATTGGGAGGAATATCTTGCGGATACCGATCCGAACGATCCGGCGAGTGTGTTTGACGGGTTTGTGGCGGTGAGTGAAGGGCGTTCCGTGAGGGTGGCGGTGGGGCCAGGTTCGCAGGATCGGGTGTATTCGGTTCAGGTCCGCGAGACGTTGGCAGACAACGGGCCGCGGTGGAGAAATCTCCACCGTCAGGCCGGGCATGAGGATGGATTTGAGCGGGTGATCGAATTGGATGACGAGAAGGGTATGAAGGTGTACCGGGTTCAGGTGTCCCTGCCCTAGACCGGTTTGTCGCGGCAACTGCGCACTGGCGATGAGCTTCTTCCCGCCGATGGCGCATGAAATGCCATTGATCGAATACCGCTCCGCGTTGTAGCCTTATCAGAGATGAGTTCATCGCCCTCTAGCCCCGATATGGAACCCAAGGGTTCCGGTTCGACGTCAAGGCCCCCTCCGGTTCGCGAGTCGATGGTGGGTTCGTTTTTTGCGGCCTTGCCGCAGGAGGATCCCTCGTTTGAGCCGCATGAAGCACGGTTCGAGGAGACGTTGGATGATTCGGTCAGCGCGGCCGAGTTGAAGACGCTGATCGAACTGGCGGATGCCCTCATCAATACTGCGGATTTGGACACGCTGCTTCGGCGGGCGGTGGTTCTGGCCCGCCGGAAATTCAAGCTGGATCGTTGTTCGATCTTTCTGCGTCACGGAGATGTGCTTCGCGGGACGTATGGAACGGACTTGAATGGCCGGACCACGGACGAGCGCAATTTTATCCTTCCGTTGCAGGGAAAGTGGAAGGAGCAATTCGACCTGTGGAAATCCAATGCCAATGCATGGATGGCGGAGGAGAATGTGCCGCTGGGTGGGCCGGGCGCTTCGGCGCGAGGGGGGATCATCCCGTGGGCGGTGGTGACACCGATCAAGGGGCCCCGAAGCCGGGTTCTTGCCGTGTTCTGCAACGACTCCGCGATTCATAATCAGCCTTTGGATGCGAAGGTTCAGAATCTGGTTGCGGTGTATTGTTCGCTGTTGGGAGGAATTCTTGAGCGGCAGTTCAGCCTCGCGGAGTTAGGAGAGCGGGATCAGGCGCTGGCGGGTCTGGCCCGGATCAGTCATCTGCTTTTGACCACGACGGACTATACGCTCGCTTTGTCGAACGCGCTGGCCGCGCTGGGCGAGCTGCTGAATGTGCAGTATGCAGCCTTGTTGCACAAGGTGGAGTTGGTTCAGGCGGGAATGATCGATATTGTGGCCGACTATTCGTGGAATGCGCCGGGAGTTCCTCCGATTTCGGTAAAGCGTGAGTTTGTGGGTTTGTTTCGTCAGCAGGAGCCGGTGCCGATCATTCCGTTTCTTCATCGCGACGAAATCTTTACGGTTGGCCGTTCGCGGGCGACACCGCCTCTTCGAGCGGCGATGGAGTCGGCAGGGATTGCCTCGATGCTGATTGTGCCGCTGTATTTGCACAAGGATTTCTGGGGGTTCTTGTTTCTCGGTCACACGAGCAGGGAAGTTTCGTGGAGCGAGTCGGGTCGCTATGTGATCCAGTCGATGGTTAGCGGTTTTACGGGGGTACTTGCGCGATGTGCAGCGGAACGGGCGATGCAGGCGCGGGATACGATGTTGTCGGGGGTGGCGGAGGCGGGTCACCGGTTGATCACGTCCGAGTCCTTTGATGATGGCATCCTCGACATGCTTCGGATTTTGAATCGGGCGTTGGGCGTGGAGCGAACCTATATCTTCGAGAATGCCGGGGTTGCGCATTCGGATGACCGGTTTGCACACGTGCGTTATCTGTGGAGCCGGAATGCGGCAGACCGGAATCTTGCTCCGGCGTCGCGGCTTTGGTCATACAAGCATGCGTTTCCGGGATGGCACGACATTCTCAGCCGGGGGTGTCCGGTCCGGGGTCATGTGCTGGATATTTTACATGAACCCTCGGCGACTTCGCCCCAGCCGAAGGTTCGATCGATTCTGTATGTTCCGATTGCCATCGATACGGAATTCTGGGGGATGATCGGGTTTGACGATTCGGATCCCGAGCGGATTTGGCGGGATGGCGACTTGTCGATTCTTGCCACGTTGGCGGGGATGCTGGGGGGAACCATATCGAAGAAGCGGGTCGAACGTTCCTTGCGGGACCGGGAGAACCGGTTCCGTTCCCTGATCGAGAATGCCTCGGATATGATTCTGGAGATCAACCGGTCGGGAATTCTTTCCTATGCCAGTCCGTCGTTGGGTCGCATTTTGGGTTACCCTCCGGCCTCGTGTTTGGGCGGTTCTTTTTTCAACTGGGTTCATGCGGACGATCAGCATGAGCTGCTGAATGAGATTCTTGAAACGGGCCGTGGCAGCCCGGGCACCCGAAGGGTTGAGTTCAGGATTCGGCATCAAGACGGGAGCTGGCGCTGGATCGAGTCGACGATCACGCGTTTGACGGATGCGGAGGAGGTGGAAACCTTTGTGTTGAATCTGCGCGACGTCACGGAGCGGAAAGAGTCGGAAGCGGCCCTCCGGCAAAGTCAGGAGCTGCTGCTGCATTCGCAGAAGATGGATGCGATCGGGCGTTTAGCGGGCGGGGTGGCGCATGATTTCAATAATTTGCTGACGGTCATTCTCGGCTATGGCGACATGATTTTGAAGCGGGTGGATCATGATCATCCTGTCACGTCAGAAATCACGGAGATATGCAAGGCGGCGAGTCGGGCTCATTCCTTGACCCGGCAGCTTCTGGCGTTCAGCCGCAAGCAGATCGTGGAGCCTCGCCGGGTGAATGTGAACACGATCATCCGGGAGATTGACAAGCTGTTGAACCGGCTGGTCCACGAGAACATCAAGATGGTAACCGAGCTGGCTCCAGACGCGGGGGCGGTGAAGGTGGATCCGGCCCAGATGGAGCAGGCGATCATCAATCTGGCGATTAATGCGCGCGACGCGATGCCGCAAGGCGGGTTGCTGACGCTGGCGACCCGGAACGTGACCCTTCAGCAGAAAAAGGTGGTGAATCAGAATGTGATTCAGGCCGGGGATTATGTGGAAATTCAGGTGAGCGATACCGGGGAGGGCATGACCGAGGAAGTATTGAGCCATGCCTTTGAGCCGTTTTTCACGACCAAGGAAGTGGGGCGGGGAAGCGGGCTGGGGTTGTCGATGGTGTACGGTACGGTCAAGCAAAGTGATGGGTACATCCTGATCGATAGCGCGCCGGGTTCGGGCACCACGATCACCATCCTGTTGCCCCGGGTGTATCAACAGGACCAACAATCGACCAAGCCGAAGGAAAAGGAAGTGCGAGCGGGTTCGGAAACGATTCTATTGGTCGAGGACGAAGATACGGTGCGCGAATTGGCCCGGCGCATTCTTGAATTTCACGGGTATAAGGTCCTGATCGCCGCAAACGGCGAAGAAGGTCTGGAGCTGTTCGCCGAGCATAGCAATCAGATTGATCTGGTGTTTTCGGACATCATTATGCCGAAGTTGAGTGGACGTTCGCTGGTCGAGGCGATTCATACAACGCATCCCCGGATCCCGGTTTTGTTCATGTCAGGGTACGCGCAGGACTCTGTGCTGGATTCGGAGTTTTTAATCGACGATGCCAACTTCGTGCAGAAGCCGTTTACACCGGATGTGTTGTGCCGAAAGGTCCGGGAGTTGCTGGACCGGGATCGTTAAGACCACCCTGCATGCCGGAAAAGGTATGGGGCGTGGCAATTAGCGGGCGCGGAGCGAGCGGATGACTTGGCGGTCGTAAGGCTCGGAGGGAAATTCCTGATAGACGCGTTGGCGGAAAACATTGTCATAAACGATGGCATCGTTCAGCCGGTCGACGATTTCCTGAGGGACATCGCGATAGGTGAGGGTTTTCCCATTCAGGGTAACGAATTGGAGAACCCGGGTTTCGGGATCATAGGTTTTTGATTCAAATAGCCGGGAGCGCTCGGATAGTTGAATGGTGTCTCCGAAGACGGGTTCGGCGAGGCTGCCTTCTTCTTCGACGAATTCCGAGTCGTCTTCGAGAACCAGGTAACTCTCGTTATCGGTTGCCATGGAGGTGGCTTCTTCGTCATCCATGGCTTGTGCGGAGGTTTCGGCGGCTTGGGTGGCAAGAGCGTTTCGTTCGGCGCGAAGGCGTGCGATGTCCGCTTCGAGGGAGGACCGGGTGTCGGCCAGGGTTTGATTGAGGGAGGCGATGGTTGCGTCTTTATCAGCGATTTCGCGGCGGAGGCCGTCGACCGTGCTTTGCAGGGATGAAGCCTGTTGGGAGGCTTGGTCGCGATCGGTGCGAATGCGGCCGAGGTCCGTGCGAACGGTTTCGAGTTCAGCGTTTGCGATCTGGGCCTGAAGCTGGAGGCCGGAAATCGACTCTTTGATGGAGGTCAAGGCGGCATCGGCATTAGAGGGATCGAGGAAGGATTCGGCGGTGATGCCTTCGAGATTGGCCACAGAGGCAAGATCCCCGAGTCCCGCTGCGAGGTCGGCGGTTCGCTGGCGTTCTCCGGAGGCTTGTGCAGCAAACACGACGGCGGCAATTAAGGCGATGATGGCAACCAAGCCAAGGAGGAGGGGTACCAGAGGAAGTTTGGGTTTTTTCTTCTTGGGAACTTGCCGAACCGGGGAGGGGCCAAATGTTGTTGTTGTTACCATGATCTGTTCTCCTGAGGGCGCGGAATCCGCCTATGAGCGAACGACCATAGCAGATGCCTTAAAAACATCAAGCAGGACATCGCCGGGGAAAAGGTGGGGGAAAGGTGGTGGTGGGAGATGGATTCGAACCATCGAAGACATAAGCCAGCAGATTTCCCGCCGGAGGCGGGTTCGCCTATGGCGAAACAGTCTGCCCGGCCTTTCGTGGCTCCATGTTGATTTGAAGGTGGTGGTGGGAGATGGATTCGAACCATCGAAGGCATAAGCCAGCAGATTTACAGTCTGCCCCGTTTGGCCACTTCGGTATCCCACCGCATAAATTCAGTTGTTTTGTCGCGGCCCCGTTTTCCTCCGGAGGCGGACTGCCTTCGGCAGGGCCACTTCGGTATCCCACCGCTGGTGAAGAGTGGGAAATACTAGGGGAACATCGGGGTTTGGCAAGCGAAGAATGACTGCCGGGTTAAAAATTAAAATGCTGCTGGGCCACGGGGGCAAAGGAACGTCGATGGCAAGGGGCGGGGCCGTGGCGCTGGAGAGCATCGAGATGTTCCTTGGTGCCATAGCCTTTATGTCGGGCAAAGCCGTAATGAGGATAGGCGAGGTCGAGGTCGAGCATGATGCGGTCGCGGGTGACTTTGGCAATGATGCTGGCGGCGGCAATAAGCAGGCTGGAGCCGTCGCCGCCGACGATGGCGGTGGAGTCGATGGGCAAGCCGTTGACGGGGAGCCCGTCGACGAGGATCCACTGGGGGGGCTGGGGGAGGGCCTCGACGGCGCGGCGCATGGCGAGGTGGGTGGCGCGGAGGATGTTGAGGGCGTCGATTTCGGCGGGGGAGGCTTGGCCGACGGCCCAGGTGATGGCGGAGTCGGCGGAAATGGCGCGATAAAAAAACTCTCGCCGGGCGGGTGAGAGTTTTTTGGAATCGGTCAGGGTGGCGAACCCGGCTTGGAAAAGGGCTTCGAGATGGTCGGGTGGAGCGGTGAGTGCGGCGGCTACGACGGGTCCGGCGAGAGGGCCACGCCCGGCTTCGTCGAGTCCGGCGACCCAACGAAGGCCCCGGCTCCACAGGGCGCGTTCGTGATCAAGCACCCGCGACGGCGATCTTGGACTCGGCCTTTTCCTTGATCTTGCTCTTTTTGCCTTTGAGGCCACGCAGGTAGTACAGCTTGGCGCGGCGAGGAGCACCTTGACGCTCGATTTCGATTTTGTCGAGGTTGGGGGAGTAGATGGGGAATACGCGTTCGACGCCTTCGCCATAGGAGATCCGGCGGACGGTGAAGGTTTCGGTGCTGCCTTTGCCATCGCGGGCGATGACGGTGCCGGTGAAGACCTGAATGCGTTGTTTGTCGCCTTCGCGGATTTTAACGTGAACGCGTACGGTGTCGCCGATGGAGAAGTCGGGGATGGCTTTGTCGCCGCGTTGTTCTTGATTGATTTTGTCTAGAAGATGAATAGCCATGGGAGTTTTCCTCGGTTGAAACTGGCGAAGAATAGCGATGAGGGGCTATTCGTCAAGGAGGGAATTTGGGGAATGGAGTAAATCGGGGCGTCGGGCCCGGGTGAGGTCGAGGGCTTGCCGTTGTCGCCAGGTTCGTATGGCCTCGTGGTTTCCGGATTTGAGGACGGGGGGAATGTCGAGGCCGCGGAAGGTTTCGGGGCGGGTAAACTGGGGGGCTTCGAGGAGTCCGTGGGAGAAGGATTCCTGTTCGGCGGAGGTTTCGCAGCCGAGGACGCCGGGGAGAAGACGGACGACGGCGTCGATGACAACGGCGGCGGGGAGGACGCCGTTGGTGAGGATGTAGTCGCCGATAGAGATTTCTTGGGCGTGAAAGTGTTGGCGGATGCGGTCGTCGATGCCTTCGTAGTGTCCGCAGACGAAGATGAGGTGGCGCGCTTGGGCGGCGAGTTGGGCGGCGAGGGGTTGGCGGAAGGGGACGCCCTGGGGAGCCATGATGAGAAGGCGGGAGTGGGGGGTGAGGACGGACTCGATGGCGGCGGCGAGGGGTTCGGGTTTCATGACCATACCGGGACCGCCGCCGTAGGGGCGGTCATCGACGGTGCGATGGACGTCGGTGGTGAAGTCGCGGGGGTCGATGGTGCGGAAGGAGGCGGCCCCGGCGGAGGCGGCGCGCTTCATCATGCTTTCGGCGAGGAAGCCTTCGAGCATGCGGGGGAAGATGGTGATGACGTCGATGGCGAGCACGTGACGTGCCTCGCGGGGTTATTCGACGATTTCGATGAGGGCGCGTCGGCCCTGGCGGGCGGCGGCCTGACCGATGAGTACGCGAATGGCACTGATGGTCTTGCCGTTTTTGCCGATGAGCTTGCCGATGTCGTCGGAGTGACAGCGGACTTCAAGCACAGAGGAGCGGTCGCCTTCCATGATGGTGAATTGAACGTCGTCGGGATGTTCGACGAGTTCGCGGATGACGTGATTCGCGTAGGCGACGAGGGACATGATTGGCACCTGTGGGTCAGGAAGCGGCTTCCGCAGTTTCTGCGGAGGCGGGCTCGGGGAGGGGTTGGGCGGTGGGATTGGCCTTGTCGAGCTTGCGCTGTTTGCGGACCAGGCTGCTGATGGTGTCGGAAATCCGGGCACCTTGGCTCTTCCAGTACTCAATCCGTTCGGTCTTGAGGGAAAAGTTGGTTCCGGTGGCGAGGGGGTCGTACCAGCCGAGGTTTTCGAGGTACGAGCCTTCGCGTTTTTGAAGGGTATCCGCGACCACCACACGGTAAAAGGGGCGGTTGGATCTTCCCATACGTTTAAGTCGAATCGATACGGACATACTTCCTCCAGAACTTGAAAAGCGGGTACGTATAGCCTACCGGCCCATACGAAGCAACCTTTTTTGCTGTTTTTTCATTCGCTTGGTCATTTTCTTGGTCATTTCGAATTTCTTGAGCAATTCATTGAGGTGTCGGACTTCGAGTCCGGCCCCGAAGGCGATGCGCTTGCGGCGGCTGGCGTTGATGATGGCGGGGTTGCGGCGTTCACGGGGGGTCATGCTGAGGATGAGGGCCTCGGTGCGTTTGAATTCCTGATTGGCGGCGTCGCCGGAGAGACCTTGTTTGACGCGGTCGGGGAGTTGTCCGACTCCGGGGAGCATGCCGAGGATGTTTTCGAGGGGGCCGAGTTTTTTGATGGTTCGGATCTGGACGAGGAAATCTTCGAGGGTGAAGTTGTCGCCGAGCATGCGTTCCTGCATGTCGGCGAGGTCGTCGCCGGCGAAGGCTTCCTGGGCTTTTTCGACGAGGGAGACGACGTCGCCCATGCCGAGGATGCGGGAGGCCATGCGTTCGGGGTGGAAGGGTTCGAGGTCGGGGATGCGCTCACCGGAGCCGACGTAGAGGACGGGACAGCCGGTGACGGCGCGGACGGAGAGGGCGGCGCCGCCGCGGGCGTCGCCGTCGAGTTTGGTGAGGATGATGCCGGTGAGGCCGACGCTTTGTTGGAAGGTCTGGGCGACGTGTACGGATTCCTGTCCGATGGCGGCATCGAGGACGAGGAGGGTGTTGCGGGGTTTGACGGCGTCGCGAAGGGCTTGGAGTTCGGCGACGAGTTCGTCGTCGATTTGGAAGCGTCCGCCGGTATCGTAGATGATGAGGTCATGGAAGGAGCGGATGGCGTGGTCCATGGCGCGCTTGGCGAGGGCGGGGACGGTTTCGCCGGGGTTGGGCTTGAGGAGGGGAACACCGACTTGTCCGGCGAGGATATCGAGCTGGTCGACGGCGGCGGGACGACGGATGTCGCAGGCGACAAGGAGGACGTTCTTGCCGTCCTGCTTGAATTTGGCGGCGAGTTTGGCGGTGGTGGTGGTTTTGCCGGAGCCGTGGAGACCGATCATGAGGATGGAGCAGGGTTGTCCGGCGAGGTCGAGTTCTTTGCGGTGGTCGCCGAGGAGGGCGATCATTTCGTCGTGGACGTGCTTGGTGAACTGCTGGCCGGGGGTGATGCTCTGGAGGACGTCGGCGCCCATGACTTTTTCGCGGACGCGGGCGATGAAGTCTTTGGCGACCTGGAAGTTGACGTCGGCTTCGAGGAGGGCCATGCGGATGTCGCGAAGGGCATCCTGGATATTTTTTTCGGAGAGCTTTCCGTAGCCGCGGAGGTCGCGGAAGGTTTTTTGCAGGGATTGGCTTAATCGATCGAACATGGGGAACTCCGTTGTGCGGGGGGCCGAAGGCGGGAGGGCGTGGGACGCAATCGGTGGGGTATCTTCAGGCAGCTAGGGTTCGGTGTCAAACCGGGACTCGTCCCGGGCTTCGCCCCGGTTCATGCCGCGTCCATCGCAGCGGCGGCAGGTCCGGAAGGCGGCGAGGTCGCGGTCGTAGAGGCGTCCGAGGCCGTCGCAGGCGAGGCAGAGCATGTCGAGGTCGTGGACGCGGCGGACGCTGTTGAAGCCGACGCCGAAACAACGTGGGCACATGACGAGGCGCTGTTCTTGCCGGGGGTCGGGGATAAGCCCGATTTTCTGACAATGGTCGCAGGTGATACGCTGGATGGCGAAGGGGCGAAATTTGTGTTTGTTTTGTTGTAGCCAGAAGGCTTGGCCGATGAGGAACAGCAACACGAGGAGGGCGACGGGCATCACCATGTTGTTTTTCTTCCGCTCGAACCGGCGGGGTCCGCGGGTGGCGTTTCTCAGGATGGTTCGAATGGGGAGCATCTTAGGAAGCGTTCCTTTCCGTAGAGGTCGCGGTGAATGGTGATATGGGGGAATCCGGCCTCGCGGGCGATTCGGGTCACGGCCGAGGCTTGGGTTTCGCCCATTTCCAGCCAGCATACACCAGATGGGCGGAGAACTCGATAGGCTTCGGGGAGGATTTGCCGGAAAAGGTCGAGGCCGTCGGATCCGGCGGCGAGGGCGAGTTTGGGTTCGAAGTCGCGGACGCAGGGGTCGAGGCGGGTCCATTCGTTTTCGGAAATGTAGGGAGGATTGGAGACGATGAGGTCGATGGATTCGAGGGGGAGCGGTCCGCAGCGGGAGGCGTGGAGGAACTGGATGCGGTGGTCGAGGCGCAGGGAGGCGGCGTTGGCGCGGGCGAGGTCGAGGGCGTCGGGGGAGAGGTCGGTGGCGATGACGCGGGCCTCGGGGCGTGCGGCGGCGAGGGCGAGGGCGATGCAGCCGGAGCCGGTGCCGATGTCGAGGATGGAGGGGCGGGGATTGTTTTTGAGGGCGGGATCGGCGAGGACGAGGTCGATGAGGTGTTCGGTTTCGGGGCGGGGAATGAGGACGGCGGGGGAGACGGCGAGGGTGAAGGAGCGAAAGGGGGCGGTGCCGAGGACGTAGGCGAGGGGTTCGCGGGCGGCGAGGCGGTCGAGGTCGGTGTGGAGGCGGGCTAGGGTGGGTGGGTCCCAGCGGGCGGGGCCGTGGATGTGGAGTTCGAGGCGGGAGGTGCGGGTGCGTTCGGAGACGAGCCAGTCGAGGATGGATTCGACTTCATCGGGGTCGTTGGAGGCGAGACGGCGGCGGGCGTGTTCCCTCCAGGTTGGGTAGGAGGGCGGTGGGGTCACGGGATCGCACCGGATGGGGGAGGGAGGCGGCGGGCGGTTCCGTGGCGATAGAAGGGAAGAGGGACGAGGGAGGCTTCGAGGAGGCTGCCGCGGGTTTGGATGTGGAAGGTGTTGTCTTGGGTTGCGAGGGGTGTGTCGATGTAAGCGAGGGCGACGGCGTGGCCGAGGCTGGGGGCGAGGGATCCGCTGGTGACGATGCCAACGGGCTGGCCGTTGTGATGGACGGGATCGCCGGCGCGGGCGGCGCGTTTGCTGGCGAGGGCAAGGCCAACGAGCTTTTGCGGGGCACCCCCCGCAACTTCGCGGTGGACGGGGTCGGAGCCGATGAAGGATTTGTGGAGGGAGATGAAGGAGGTGCCGGAGGCACCGACAGGGGTGCGGGTTTCCATGAGTTCGTGGCCGTAGAGGGGATAGCCGACTTCGAGGCGGAGGGTGTCGCGGGCGCCGAGACCGGCAGGGGCGATGCCGGCGTCGAGGAGGGCGTTCCAGATGGCGGAAGCGTGGCGGGCGTCGAAGTAAAGTTCGTACCCCCATTCGCCGGTGTAGCCGGTGCGGCTGATGACCATAGGGAGGTCGAATAGCGTGTGTTCGGCGAAGTGAAAATATTTAAGGTCCGGAACGTCTCCGCCTGCGCGGGCGAGAAGGTTGCGGGAGGTGGGGCCTTGGACATCGATTTTGGCGAGGGTGTCGCTGAGGTCGGTGACGGTGGTGGTGGGGGAGGTGTGTTTCTGGATCCAGGCCAGGTCGGTGGTGCGGGTGGCGGCGTTGACGACGAGCCAGTAGCGGTCGGATCCGAAGCGATAGCAGGTGAGGTCGTCGAGGACGCCGCCGTCGTCGCGGAGAAGGTAGCCGTAACGGCATTGGCCGTCGCCGAGGGTGGCGACGGAGAGGGTGAGGAGGCGCTCGAGGTCGGCAGCGGCAGTGGGGCCGGAGAGTTCGATTTCGCCCATGTGGCAGATGTCGAACATGGCGCAGGTGGTGCGGGTGGCTAGGTGTTCGGCGAGGATGCCTTGGTATTGGATGGGCATTTCCCAGCCGCCGAAGGGGGCGAGTTTGGCGCCGAGCCGTCGGTGTTCGTCGAAAAGTGGGGTTCGCAAAATGGTCATGTTTGTGTTCCTATCGGAGTAGATGAACGATGGTCCCGACTCGATAAAAAGTCCATGTCCAATTGCCCCGCGCCCGGTATCGGTTGCGGGGGCGTGGGTAAGATTACTGCGGTTTCCGAATTTGATGACGGTGCCGGGGGATGTGCTGGCGGGCGGGTTGTGGGCGGTTTCGTCGGGAGGGGATCCGCGGGCGCTGGTTACTGCGGGGGTGGCGGCGGTGCTGTTTTATTGCTTCGGCTTGTTGTTGAACGATTGGGCGGATGTGGAGGTGGATCGCCGGGAGCGACCGGGGCGGCCGTTGCCGTCGGGGGTGGTAAGTCCGGGTCAGGCGTTGACGGTGGCGGGGGTCTGCGCGACGCTGGGTTTGGCGGGGTTGGCGTGGGCAACGTCTCCGGCGGCGCTGGGGATGGGGATGGGTTTGGTGGGGTTGATCGTGCTGTATAATTTTGCCGCAAAGCGCCATCCGGTGACGGGGGCGTTGACGATGGGGGCATGTCGGGCGGGAAGTCTGCTGCTGGGGGCGTTTGCGGTGCAGGTGGAGGGGGGAGCGCCGCCGGTGAGCGTGTTCAGCTTGGCGATGGGGCTGGGAATTTATATTGCTGCGGTGACGTTGGTGGCGAGGCAGGAGATGGCGGGACGTCCTTCGGCGGCGCTGGTGGGGTTGCCGACGGTGGCGCTGGGGTTGCTGATTTTGATCGTGCTTCCGGTGCTTTGGGGGTCGGCGAATTTGACGCGGTTTTTTGCAATTCTTGTGCTGGTTTTGGCGGTGTCGATGATGACGGGAAGCTCGGTGCGGGATCCGTTGCCTCCGAGGTTCCGGAAGGGATGGATGGGGTGGCTTCCGACGTCGGTTCCGGAGGGGATCGGATTGTGGATCAGTTTGCTACTGCCGCTTCAGGCGGGGTGGGTGATCGCGACGGACCGGGAGCCGTGGAATGTGTTTTTCGGGTTTCTTTTGCTGATCGCGTTTCCCGTGAATCGCTGGCTGGCCCGGAAGATTGCGATGAGTTGACCCCCGGAACGCTTGCGGGGGGTTAGCTTGGATTGTAGGGGGGGCGGCCTTCGGCGGCGAGCCGCCAAGCGGGGCGGATGGAGTCGAAGGCGATGATGGTTGCGGGGGATTCGTGGTTTAGGGCGGCCGGGGAGTGGATGTGGTCGTGGAGGCGCTGGCGCTCTTCTTCGAGGTAATCGTGCCGTGGGTCGGCGGGATGGATAAGGGGCGGTCCGATGTGCAACTTGCGGGGGGTGGGGGAGGGAGATTTTCCGGCAAGGTGTTGATGGTAGGCGAGGATGGCGGGCCAGGCCCGGGCAGGCCAGCTTGCGACAGACTGGGGCATAAGCCGATGGGCGGGGATAAGATGATGGTTCCAAAGGCAAAGCACGCGCAGGGGGGCGTGGGGGAGTTCGGTGGCGACTTCGCCAGGGACGGCGGGAACGGCGTAGCGGGAAAAGGGGGCAGCACGAATTCCGGAGGGTGTGGCCTCGAGGAGGCAGACGTAAACGGGGCCCCAGGAGGAGGGGCCGGGGGTCGGGCGGAGGAGATGGATGGATCCGGGACGGGGAGATGACCAGGTTGCGGGGGGTGGCCGGTCGTAGCGGAGACCGGTGGCGGGAGGGATTGGGGGGGCGGGATCGCGCAGGGTGATGTCGAGATGGCGTTCATGGAGCCATGCGGCGAGGAGGCGGCGTTGGGCCTCGAGGCTGGAGGGGGTGGATGAGGGAGAAGGATTCATACTTCCTTAACGCAGGGGGAGGTCCAGTTTTCCAAAACTTTTTTGGATTGGAGTTGCTCAACGAGGGCTTCGACAACGCGGGCGGTGGCGTGGGTGTGGATGGCGGGAGGGTCGTCGGGCAGGTCGCGGCGAACGGCGGCGATGATGAGGTCGAGGGTGGTCCGGTGGGTGGCGTAAATGGAGGAGGTGCTGGCGCGGAGGGCTTTGGCGAGGCGGGGATCGTTGAGGGAGGCGCCGCAGGAACGGGCATATAGGATGCGGAGGGATTTTTTGTCGAGGGTATCGAGGAGACGCAGGGCGAGGGCGGTGGCCCAGACCCGCCATTCGCGTTCTTCAAGGTCGGAGGTGGGTGGCTCGGGTTGGGGAAGGAGATCTTCGAGGGTGAGGGCGGAGTCGCCGGAGGGGCCTGCGGATTCGTGGAGGGAGACGTGGCGGGCAGGGGGCAGTTCGCGGCGGAGGTAGTCGCGCACGACTTCGAGGAAGAGCAGGGAGGCTCCACTTTCAATCGCGGTGATCCAGTCGCCGGTGGTCTGGTCGGCTCGTTCGAAGAGCCAGTCCTTGCATTGTTTTCCTTTGCGGGTCTTGCCGATGTAGATGTGCACTTCGAGCATGTGCCATGCATCGGCAGGGTTCGCGGGGGCGGTGGAGGTAAGGGAAAGGCCGGGGCGGGCGCATTTTCGGAGGCCAGAGGAGAATCGGTAGGATCCGAAGGTCCGGAGCTGGGCGGCATGGAGGTCGCTGCATCGGCCCACGGCGCAGGATTTTTTCCAGTCGCGCCAGGCGGTTTCGGTGGTGATGGTGGATGAATCACTCATGCCTGAAAAATTCTTTTGCTTGAGCGAGAGGGGGTTGCGTGAATTTTCTGAAATATTTTTGGAAAAGGTGGAGGGGGATTGCGTTGTGTAGTTGGAACCATGGAATTGAGCGGGTGCTCAGTCACGGAAGCAACAAAAAACAACACAGAAGGAGAAAGAAAATGAGTTCCATGAATCACGTGTTTCTGATGGGAAACCTGACGCGCGATCCGGAGATGCGGACGACGCCGGGCGGCCTGACGGTCGCGGACCTCGGGGTGGCGGTGTCGGACAACTACAAGGACAAGGAGGGGAAGCTGGTCGAGCGCACGTGCTTTGCCGATGTGGTCACGTGGGGCCGTCAGGCGGAAACCTGCGCCCAATTTCTGAAGAAGGGGGCTCCGGTGATGGTGGAGGGTCGGCTTCAATTCGACCATTGGCAGACGGAGTCGGGTGAAAAGCGTTCGCGGCTGCGGGTGAAGGCAAACCGGGTTCAGTTTCTCGGGCGTCGTCCGGAGAAAGCGGGACCAGTCGAGCCCACTCCGGTGGAGGAGGAGGGGGTACCGTTTTAAGGATGTCATGGAGACGGGGGCGCCCACGCTTGGGGCGGGGCGCCCCTCCCATGGTTGACCCTCAGGAAAGGATGTAAAACCATGAGCGTATTGGATCAATCGGCACGGCATGCGGGCGCAACGGCGGCAAGGACGGATTTCAAGGGGCGGTCGATCGGGTTTTACCACCCGAATTCCAAGGGGACGGGCAGTGCCCTTCGCCTGGAACCCCGCCTGAACCGGGACGACGCGGATCGCTATAATTGCTTTTTCATCGAGATGGCACGCCAGAAGACGCCAGCCCGCCGGGAGGGTGGCAAGATGGTTGCGGCAACATTTGACTGGGATCAGAAGATCACCGTGAAGCTGAGCTTCATGGATGTGGCGGAGCTACTCACGGTGGCGGAGGGGCGGGCCGCGCGGGTTGGAGGGGAGCGCAACGGCCTGTACCATGCCACGGGCAAGGGCAATACGCTGATCTCGTTTCAGCGCAATCCGGAACAGGGAACCTTCTTTCTCGGCCTTTCTGCCAAGCGCGGGGCTGAGGAGGCGAACAAGGTCTGCATTACCCTCAGTGAAACCGAGGTGACAGGTTTGCGGTGTTTGTTTCAAACGGGATTATTTTTTGTGACGTTTTCCTCGCTCATGCGGGGAGAAGGAAGGGGGTGAGGGGAAGGGCGCGATGATTTTTTCAGGTTGGTGAGGACTTGGAATTGAAAGCCGGGAAGAATGTGTTGTACACTCGTTGCACACCAACGGGAGGAACACACGTTTATGGGCTTATTTTCCAGATCAACACGTCCGGCGCCACGATCAAATGCGTATGTTAGGCGGCGTCCTGCGGATCGCGGGGTGTTGCTGGAGGTGAGGTCGAAGTCGGCGCGTCAATCCGCTGACCGCATGCAAAAGACGGCGGTGATTGGACTGTTGGTGCTGGCGTTTGCCGGTACCCTGGGCGCAGCGTGGGCCGGGGTGCGGGGGCTGGGCTCCTGGTTGCTTTTGGAAAATGAGCGATATGCGTTGCGGGAAGTGCTGGTGGAGTCTTCGGGACGGTTCCAATCCGCACATGTGATGGCTTATGGCGATCTTGCGGAGGGCATGAATCTTTTCGCGATTGATCTTGGTTCGCTTCGTAAGACGCTGGAGGAGGTTCCATTGATTCGTGAGGTGGAGATTCAGCGACTGCTTCCGGACCGGCTTCACGTGCGGATTCGGGAGCGATTGCCGGTGGCACGTATCAGTACGGGTTCAGGTTCGTTTACGCTGACCGTGGATAGCGATGGCTTTATTCTCGGTCGAGCGGCGCCTCAGTCGGCGTTGCCGATGATCGTGGGCTATCAGGACCGGGGGCTCACTCCGGGGAGCCAATTGTTGGATGCGGTGGCCCGCGATGCCCTTCAACTTGCTGAATTATGCGCCTCGACCCGGTTGTCGCAGGTGATCCGAATCTCGCAGATTCATGTCGGCAATCCCGACTATCTGGATTTGCGCTTGGAATCGGGGTTGCGTGTGTTACTGCCGCGGAACGTGAGTAAGGCCCGCCTGGAAGAGACTGCGCAGATTCTGCTCAGCGGTCATGCCCCCGCCCACCTACTCGACATGACGGTGGAACGGAACATACCGGGAGTCTGATTACGGTGAGCGATTTCCCGCCTATTGTCGCCGTAGAGATTGGAACCTCAAAGGTTCGGGCTCTCGTTGCGGAAATCGATGCGGACGACCAGCTTGCGCTGATCGGCATCGGGGAGTGTGCTTCGATCGGGGTGAGGAAGGCGGAGATCACGAATTTCGACGCGGTGGTGGGGTGTGTCCGGTTGGCTTTGGACAATGCGGAGGAAAGCGCGAATGTGGTGATCAAGGAGCTTTATATGCTCATGTCGGGGGGCCATGTTCAGAGTGTGGTGAACCGGGGTACGATTCCGATTTTGTGGGATGATCATGAAATCATCGAGGAGGATCTCGAGCAGGTAGGAGTGATTGCCCGTAATGTGAACCTGCCTGCCGAACGCCAGGTGTTGCACAGCATTACCCAGCATTACTACGTGGATGATCAACCGGGGATCATCGATCCGGTGGGGATGGAGGGCTACAAACTTTCGGTGGATATGTTGGTGGTTCACGGATTGATGGGGAGAATGAGGAATTTTGTCCGGGCGGCCAAACAAGCTTCGGTGGAAGTCGTGGATGTGGCGTTCGGGGGATTGTGCGCGGCGCTGGCCGTGCTGACCCCGGAAGACAAGGCCAACGGTTGTTTGGTGATCGACCTCGGAGCGGGAACGACCGACTTTGTGGTCTATGCTGACGGGATCATCGCGCTGGCCGATTCGATCGGGGTCGGCGGCGATCATGTGACCAATGACATCGCCAGGGGGCTCCGGCTTTCCACTCTGGCGGCGGAACGGATCAAGGAGCAGCATGCGAGCGCAACCATCAACCTTGCCCAACGCGGTCAGCGGCTTTCGCTTCCCGCGGAATCGGGCGTTACCGCGAAGAGTGCAAAGGTCGGGGATCTACATGTGATCACCCATGCCCGGATGGAGGAATTGTTCGAGCTAATCCGGATGCGGATCGCCCGGGGCAAGTTTGCCCATGTCTTGGGGGCGGGGGTTGTGTTGACCGGAGGTGGGGCGTCGATGGCCAAGGTTGCTGATCTCGCCGAGCAGGTTTTCGGGTTGCCTTGCCGGATCGGCACCCCCCGCAACATTAGCGGGTTTGCCTCGACGATCAACAGCCCGGAATATGCGGCACCCGTGGGACTTTTGAATTATGCTCAGCGCAGCCTGCGTCGCGATCGTTCACCTGGCGGCATGTTGGATTGGTTTAAGCGGGTTCTGGGGGGGCGGTGACGACAATGATTCAATCCTCTGATTCCAAGCCATTGTTTCCTACTACTGAAATCCCGCCCCGGAACCGGGTTCTGGTGTTGGGTGTGGGAGGCGGGGGAGGGAATATGGTGGCCCGGATGGCGGCCCGTTGGGGCAAGGATGGGCCCCCGGTTGCCGTCGTGAATACGGATGCCCAAGCCCTCGCCTCCTGTGCGGTGGACCGGGTATATCTGATCGGCGAACAAACCACCCAGCGCATGGGCGCGGGCGGAGATCCAGAAGCGGGCAGGTTGGCTGCGGAGGAGCGTTCTGGTGAAGTGGCCTCATGGGTGACTGGACATGACCTTGTTTTTCTGGTCACCGGGTTGGGAGGCGGAACGGGAACGGGTGCCGCCCCGGTACTAGCCCGGGAAATTCATAAAGCGGGCGGGTTGTGTCTGGCGTTCGCTTCCTTACCCTTTGTCTTCGAGGGCGACCGGCGGCAGCGAACGGCGATGGAGGGCCTCCGGTTATTGCAACATTCCGCGGATGCGGTCGTTGCTCTGCCCAATGAAAAATTGATCGACCTGATCGACCGCGATGCGGGACTGGTAGCGACCTTCGAAGCTTCTGATCATCAGATTTCCGCCTGTATTTATACGATTTGGAAGTTGTTGTCCGAGCCGGGGGTCATCAATCTGGATTTCGCCGACATCCGCCAACTGGTTGAGGTGAGTCGGGGAGCTTGTGCATATGGGTATGGCGAGGGTTCGGGGAAAAGCCGGACGGCCGACGCACTGCAGGCGTTGTTGAATAGCCCGTGGCTGGAAAAGGGACGTTTGCTGACCGAGTCAAATGGTTTGCTGGTGAATATTCTCGGCGGTCCTGATATTACGTTGTCTGATGTCCAGGGAGTGGTGGGAGAAATCACCGCAAAGCTTCCCAAGAAGGCGAAAGTCTTCACCGGGGCGTCGATTCTTCCCTCTTGGCGGGACCGGATTGCAATTACGGTGATTGCGGCGGAAGCGTCGCTAGGACGTAAAGCCACCACCGTTCGGGATGAAGTGGAACCGGAACCAGGACCTCCGGAAAAACCCGCGACAAAGTCAGGCACAGTTAAAGAGCCCCAAGATTTGGTTCAAGCAAGCTTGCCACTCGAAGACGCAGAGAAGCACTTGGAACGGTTCAAATCGACCACCGCGACGATCGTTAATGGTCAAAACCTCGACATCCCGACCTATATTCGTCGATCGGTAAAGCTTTCTTTCGAGCGCTAGGTTTGGGGTCAGCCCTTAAAAACCAAATTTGGTTCGATCTTCACAAGTGTTTGATAGGGAGTGAATTACCTTATATTTTAAGATCCAGATTTCGTATGTAAGGGTTGACCCTTCTCGCTGGATTTGGTTTTTAAGGGCTGACCCCGGATTGGATTGCGGAGAGGAGAGCGAGGGCTTCAGGGAGTTGGGGGGAAAGGGAAAGGGTGCGAAGGGTCATCGTGCGGGCTTCTTGAAGTCTGCCGAGATGATAATAACACACGGCGGCTTGATGGAGGGCGAGGATAAAGTCCGGGCTGGCTTCGACGGCGTGTAGATAGGCTTGGAGTGCCGATTCGAGTTCGCCGAGAGCCAGGTGGGCATTGCCGAGATTAAAGGCGGCGAGGGTGTACCGGGGATTTCGCTCAAGGGCATTTCGGTAGGAAAGGATGGCCGCCCGATGATTTCCAAGGTCGGACAAGATGTTGCCGAGGTTGTTGTGAGCGAGGATGTGATTGGGGTTTTGGGCCAAGACGTTTTCCAGCATGGAGCGAGCGATCTCGAGTTTGCCCTGATGGTGATAAATGCCAGCCAAGGTGACGTATCCATCCAGATAGGATGGGGCAAGGGCCAAGGACGTGGTGAGGTGCATTTCGGCTTCGTCCCACTGCTGCTGCTGAATAAAGTAGGAACCAATGTTGGCATGAGCAAGGAAGTGGGGATTGATATTCAGGATTCGCGTGAAGAAGGTCGGATTGTCTTTCCAGTAGCGTTGGTAGTTAAGCGTGGTTGTGGTGTAGGCGCCGAGGAGAAGGAGGGCGAGAAGGGTGATGAGTCGAGTGGACTGAGGCCGTTCGTCGAGGTAGGCACGAACACTCCAAATGAGGGCGAGCCCGAAGCCGATGGAGGGGAGGTAGGTGAAACGATCGGCACGGACGGCCGCTCCCACGCCGAGGAATCCACTGGTGGGAAGAAGAACCATGAGAAACCAAAACCAGCCGACGGCGAGGTGGGGATGACGTTCGCGATGGCGGATGGCAGCAAGGGTTATTGAAAGAAGAACGGCGGCGGCGAGTAACATCCCGAGAATGGAAGGGAGTTGGGGTGTGTAAAGGGCGGTAAGCTGGGATGGCCAAAGGAGTTTTTCCAGGTAAAAGAGGTAGTTCGCGGGAACTGCGGCCCAGCGGAGAATCCAGAGGACAGGTTCGGCGCTGCGGGTAATCGCGCCCTCGCTGGACTGGGTTAGGAGGGTGATAAGTCCGGCACCCAGGGATAGAGTGAAAAGGGGAATCTTTTCGCGAAGGAGGATCCAGATGGCGCGACGTGGCGGGTGGTTCGCGTGGCGACGGAGGGGCCAGTAGTCGAGCAGGAGAAGAACAAGGGGAAGGGTTACAAGGACGGGTTTGGAAAGCAGTCCAAGGATCATCCATGCGGTGACATGAACGAAGTTGCGGGGGGTGGGCCGGTGTGCGTAGTCATGGTAGGACCATAGGGCGAGCAACCAAAACAATCCGCTAAGAACATCTTTGCGTTCGGCAATCCACGTTACGGATTCGACCCGGAGGGGATGCAGGGCGAATCCCAAAGCGAGCATGGCGCTGGCCGCTGTGGCTCCGGTGTACCGTCGGAATACGAGAAAAACAAGGGCGGCGTTTGCGGCGTGGAGTAAATTGTTGGTGAGGTGGAAGCCGAACGGGCCGGTCCCCAAGAGGGAGGCATCGACCATGTAGGAGATCCAGGTGAGGGGAAGCCAGTAGCCGGCATGGACGGTGGTGAAGGCCCAGGCGATGCCCGGCCACGTGAGCCCGGAAAGGACGACGGGGTTCTCGAAGACGTAGAGGTCGTCGTCAAGGTAGAGGAAGTCAAACCAAAGGGAGGGAAGAAAGACGAGGAAGGTCAGAGCCGCAATCGCGAGGGCGATGTTGCGGGGGGTGACGACGGGGGCGAGGTTCACGTTGCGGGGGGTCATGGCCGATGTTGGGAGGAGGAGGGGGTCCGATAGGGCTGGCGATTGAGGTAAAGGTCGAGGCGGTGCTGGTAGGTGGACTCGGTTTCGGGTCGACCGGATTCACGGGCAAGGTGAATGGCGCGCAGTTGAATTTGTTCAGCTTGTTCGAATTTTCCGGACGCAGCATAGGCAGCGGCGAGGGTGTTGAGGATGGCAGGGTTGGAGTGTTGGGTTATTTCGGCGGCACGGATGGCGAGGTCGAGGGCTTCGCGTTGTTGGTTGGTTTGTGCTCCATCAGGCGAGGTAGCGAGCATCCACGCGAGGTTGTTCAGGGCGGTAACTTGCGAGGAGTCGATGCGGAGGACTTTCCGATAGCTTTGTATCGCGATGGGCTGGTCCTGCATGCCCATGGCGATTTGAGCTTTTACCATCCATGCGGGAACATGCTGCGGGCTAATCTCTACGGCGCGGGCGGCCATAACGGCCGCTTCGTCGGTGCGACCCACATCGTTGAGGAGGACGGCATATGCGACAAGGGCATCGACGAGTCCCGGTTTCAGTTCCAAGGATCGGATGAACAAAGGTTCGGCGTGGTCGAAGTGCTTGAGGGATGCATGGGCAAGACCCAGGAAGTAGACGGCTTCGGCGAAGTCGGGCCGGGTGTCGACGACCGGTTGGAGGAGTTCAATCGCCTCGGAATGGCGGTGGCTGGCGATGCGGGCGCGTCCGAGGTTGAAGTCGGTCATGACGGGGTCCCCGCCATAATCGCGAGCCCTCTCGAAAAGGGCGACGGCTTCATCGATTTCCCGAAGAAGCAGGTGGGCGAGTCCGAGGTTATTCATGAGACTTGCGGAGTGGGGGACCAACTCAAGGGCGCGGGCAAGAACAACTTTGGCTTCGGCGGGGCGCTGGGCCTTGTTGAGGGCAACCCCGAGGTTATTCATGGGGAATTCGCTTTCCCCGGTAAGACGCAAGGCGTTTTCCATCGCGGTGATGGTATTGGTCCAGACCGGTTGCTGCACCCAGGTGGAGGCGGCGAGGGCAACTGCGGCGGTGGAAACGAGGAGCGGCTGTAACCAGCGCATTCGAATGGGCTGAAGAAGGTCGGAAAGGCCCCAAACAACTGCGATGCCGAGGCCGAGATGAGGCAGGTAGGAAAAACGATCAGCCACGACGACCGCACCAACCCGCACGAGGCCGATCATGGGGACAAGTACGCCGAGAAACCAAAACCAGCCAACCAAAAGATAGGGGCGGTTACGAAAGGTGAGGAGGGTGATTACGGTCAGGGTGGAGAGGATTAGCAACCAAAGCAGGGATGCGTCGATAGGATAGGTTGTGGGAGGTGGGTAATACATGCTTAATCCACTCGGCCACAGGGTGTTTTTAAGGTAATGGCCGTAATGGACGGGCAGGGAAAGTAGCCGCTCGAGGAGGGGGATTTCCGAGGCGGGACGAACCGCTCCGACCGATCGTTGCGTGATCACGGTGAGGATGCTGAATGAACTAGCGAGGAGGAAGTGGGGGAGCTTTTCGAGAAATAATCGAGATGGGGGCAGATGGCCGCCACGTCCCTGCAGTCGGCGCAGGGGCCAAGCATCCAATAAAAGCAGGACAAAGGGCAAGGTGACGAGAGCGGGTTTGGTCATGAGGCCGAGGGCCATTGCGATGAGCGATCCGGCCAAATGGATGCTGCGGTGGCTTTGGGTGTAACGGGTGTAGGCGGCGATGGTTAGCAACCAGAACATCCCGCTGAGGACATCCTTGCGTTCGGCAATCCAGACAACCGACTCAAGGCGCATGGGGTGAAGGGCGAACAGGATGGCGACGGCAAAGGCGCGTCCGGAGTTGCCGGTGATGCGGGCAAGGAGAATCCAGGCTAGGACGGCATTCAAGGCGTGAAGGAGTATGTTGGTCAATCGATAACCCCAAGGCTCATTGCCGAAGAGGTAGCTGTCGATCATGTAGGAAATCCAGGTGACAGGAATCCAGTAGGCTTCGTGGATGGAAGTGAAGGCCCAGCGGAGGTTGTCGACGGTTAGGCCCTGAAGAACGTGTGGATTGTCGGTGATGTAGATGTTGTCGTCGATGTCGAGGAAGTCGTAGGAAAGCGATGGGGAGAACAGGGCGACGACCAGTAAGAACAGTGCGACGCCGATGGCCAGGGAGGTCCAGCTCGGGCGGCGATTCGAGGTCATGAGCTGCGGCGTCCTTCCCGCAAGCGCCATCCGATGGACTTCAGGGCAATGACGGTTCCCGCCCGGATGAGAGCGAAGTTGGATTGATGCATCGACTGGCCGTGAGTTCGGCTGGCGTATTTAACCGGTACCTCCAGGATGCGCAGTCCCCGGCGCGCTGCCTTGAGGACAATTTCCGCTTCGTAACTGTAGCGGTCATCGGTGAAGTCAATGCGTTCTCCTGCTTCCCGGGTCCATGCCTTCATCCCGGTGGTGACATCGGTAAGGCGATGGCCGGAGAGAAGGGAAAGAAGGCTGGAAAGCAGGCGGTTGCCCAGGTCCCTGAAAAACATCGGTTGATAGGCCGCCCGATCTGCGGAAGGGAGGAAGCGTGATCCAACGCAGAGGTCGCACTTCTGGGCAAGAAGAGGTTCGATCAGGTGGGGAAGGTCTTCGGCGAAGAATTGGAGGTCGGCATCGAACTGGGCGATGATGGGGCCGGAGGCGAGTCGGCACCCTTCGCGGATGGCATGGCCTTTGCCCCGGTCGTCGAGGTTACGGACGACGCGAAGGCGGGGAATTTCCGGGATCAAGGCGGAGGCGATTTCAAAGGTTTGGTCGTGGCCACCATCAACAACAAGAATTTCCGCCTCGGGAAGGGCGAGGTGAATGCTTTTGACACAGGCTTCAATGGTTTCTTGCTCATTGAAGCAGCTTACAATTTCGCTGATTTGACTGTTCATCGGGGTCATCATCGGGGTCAGCCCTTAAAAACCAAATCTAGAAGTTTAGAGCTTAACATATTGGTGGTTAGTTGTTTACGGCTTTAGCAAGGTTGGCAAGGTGTTGCTGGATTTGGTTTTTAAGGGCTGACCCCGAGTCGGGGAGGACGAAGTCTTCGGCTTGGAGGGTGGCGATATGGTTGGGGGTGGGCATGAATTTTCCGGAGGCTTCGACGATGAGGGTTTGGTCGTGGGTGATGACCCTTCCGGCAGCGAGGAGGATGCGGCGGGCATCGCGTTCGATCCAGCCTTCAACGTGGATGGGGATGCCGGCGGCGAGGGGTTGTTTGAGGCGGGCGGTCAGTTCAGCGGCGACACAAACTTTTCCGGTACGGAGAATGGCGGCCCAGGTCATGACTTCGTCGAGGAGGGTCATGAGGACTCCGCCGTGGACGAGATGTTTGTAGCCGCGGTCGGTTTCACGGGGGGTGTAGTCGATGACGACGCGATCACCGACGAGGCGTGATTTGAGGCGGAACCCGCGAGGGTTGTCCTCGCCGCACACGTAGCATGATTTGGTCCACGGTAGGCAAGAGCCGGTGGTGGACGGGTGCCGGGAATCAGCCGAGTTCATCCGGGGGAATTTGAACCCGCATGGTGGAGGATTTGAGTCCCTGCTCATGGCTTACCACGCGCTCGATCAAGGAGGAGAGGGCGTTGGTGCAGGTGGCGTCGCCGAGGGTAACGGTGACGGCGGGAACGGCGTCCGTGAGCATGAGGAAGGAGGTGAGGTAGCTTTTCTGGGTGGGGAGGAAGAAGGTTTTCCGGCATTGGGGGCAGTTGCCGCGTTTGCCGGCGTCTTTATCGCGGACCCAGAGTTTTTGTCCGCAATAGGCACAACTGATTTTGAATTCGGCTTCTTTGGCTTCGCGGCAAATGCAGATGGATTTTGGGAGGAAGGCTTCCTCGGCGAGGATACGGTAGGTTTCTTTGATGCGGTCCATGATCATGCGGTCGAGAAATTTGACGAGGATCATGGCGGCGTCGGATTTTCGGAGAATGGAGTCGATGCCGGAGGGTTCGTTTTCGTAGAGCCGGAACAACTCAAGTTGGACGGTGAGGTCGCCGAAGGCAAGGGCTCCGCCTTCGGGGTTTTCGATCTGGACGGAGGAAAGGAAGGATTCTCCGATGCCTTCGGCGAAGGAGAAGATGGGCACATAGGCTTTACCATCTACAACATTCATGGGGGAGAGGGTATCATGTGGTTTAAGCGGTGGGCAAGGTGAATGTCGTGTAGTCGGGGGGATTTCAGGGAGTGTCTTCGTCCCCGAGGAAGGATCCGAGGATAGAGCCGAGGGCGTCACCGAGGTGGTTTTTGACCCGGGTGGCGATGTTTCCTAGGCCTTGGAGGTCGATTTGAAGGGTGGAGTCGAGGACGAGCCCGGTGCGGGTGGAGGTTCCGCTAATTGTACCTTGTTGGGTGGTAAGGCCTTGGGTGAGTTCGGGGGGCAAGGAGGGAAATGCCTCGGCGAGGGCGAGAAGGATTGCGGCGGGCTGAAGGGCGGAGAGTTCGACGGATTCGGGTGGAAGTCCACCGGTATGCCGGGCCAGGGCGGGATGGTGAATGAAGGATTCCTCGGGGACGTCGAGGGTGCGGTTGATGGCGTCATCCATGACGGCTTGAGATCCAAGGCTACTGATGAGGAGGTCTCCGACGACAGCCATTTCGGCGGTGAGGAAGGGGAAGTTTTTCCGGGCGGTGTTAACGGCGCGAAGTATGTTGGGATCGCCGGAGGCGAAAAGTTCGTCGGGGAGGGCATAAATTTTCAGATCCCGGTAGATGCGGTGGGAGAGTTCAGGGGAAGAGGCTTCATCGGCTTCGGGTTCGTCGGAAGCTTTGATGTAGGACGTTAGGAAGTCGATCATGTTGGGGGAGAAGGTGTCAGGGTCGGAGAGTCGATAGGCTTGAATGAGTCCCATGGAATCGAGGCTGCTGCCGCCTTGAATCCAGGTGGCGTATCCGCTGTCGAGGTGGCCGCGGTATAGTTCGATGGATTTGCGGGCTTGTTGGATGGCTTTTTCCTGGCCGGGGACTTCGGGACCCATGTTGAGCATGGTTTCGATGAATTTCAGGTAGGCTTCGATGAGGGAGTCGGTGAGGTGGAGTCCGGAAATACTGCCCATCCATGACGTGGGAGGAATGAGGCGGAGCAACCGGTGGTGAACGGGGGCGAGGGCGTTCATGATTTCGGCGGCGGTGCTTCCGGGATTGGCGGCAAGGTGGGAGGAGAGGTGGAGGTCGGTGCCTTGGAGGTCGAGGTGGAGGCGGAAGGCTTGGATGTTGCCGAGGATATCGCCGACCATGTTGCCTTGGGTTTCCATGGAGTCAATGAAGCTGGTGTCCATTTCCATATCTTCGGGCATGTCGGCGAACATTTCGCGCATGGAGGCGGCTTGTTCGATCATGGCTTGGCGGAAGAGGTCCCCGAGCTTTTTGAGGCTGGCCTCGAAGCGGAGGGAAGGAAGGGCGTCGGGAGCATCGGGAAGATCGATGGAGGCGGATTGGGCGGCGACGAGGTTCTCGGAGAGAATGAGGTAAGCATCGGAGGTGCGAACATACCACGTCTCGGGGATGGTCATTCCGAATTTTTCGGTGTTTCGGATATAGGATTGAAGGCCCTCGACGTGTTCGTCGCGTACCCAGGTCTCGTCGAGGAGGGAGGTGAGGGCGGGGAGGTCGCTGATGGGGACGATAAAGACGGCGGCGATGGGTTCGTCTTCGTCGGGGACTTCGTAGACTTCGATGCGAGCGGGGCGGTCGAGGTCGAGGGGGGAGGCGAGGGATTCATCCTGCGAGAAGAGTTTGGCGATGGTTTTTTGGAGATCATCGGCGCTGACGTCGACGTCGAAGAGGCGAGCGATGGTGGCGGCATCTTCAGCTGCACGGCCCAGGCTGGAGAGTTCGATGGTGACGAGGGGGCTGGCGGAATAGCCGGGGGCGAGGGTGCAAAGAAGGGCGGCTAAGGAGGAAAGAAGGAGTCTACGAAACATGGGGGACCTCTTTGATGTATGGGGACGGTTGATATACCCCGCCAAGCATAGGGGTGGCGGGAGGAATGGGAAATTCTTTTTTGAGGATTTTTTCGGATGGGGAGCGGGGAGGCTGATCGCCGATCCGATGCATCTCATACCATTACCTATAACTTTTCGGTATGAAGCTTGGCCGATAGAGACTTCG
>DAOLCW010000026.1:0-31362 GCA_035327665.1 Kiritimatiellia bacterium | reverse complement strand
GGGGGGGGGGGGTGGGGGGGGTGGGGAGGGGGGGGGGGGGGGGGGGGGGGGGGGGGGGGGGGGAGGTTGAAGGGGGGGGGGAGGGGGGGGGTGGCGCGCCAGGCTTCGCGCCATTCGGCCCAGGCGAGGCGGGTTTGATAGTGGCGGGCGGTTTTCCGGACGGCGGGGCGAATGACGGGAGAGAGGCGGGGAAGGGCGGCGCGGAGGCAGCGGCGAATTTCGCGGCGGCGGGTGCGGAGGGAGAAAAGTTGAGCGGTGGCGCTGTGGGGATGGATGCGGTAGCGGGCGAGGGGGCGAGGGTCGTACCAAATCGGGTAGTCGGATGCGATGCGGGCCCACATGTCGGCGTCGGGGCAGTAGGCGAAGGCAGGGTTGAAGGGGCCGAGGTGGTGATAGACGTCGCGCCGGACGACGATGGAGGGGCATTGGACGGTGAGGTTGACGAGGATGTGTTGGATCCAGTCGTTGACGATTCCGGGTTGGGACTGGGGCATGTGGCCGGTGCGGAGGGGGTGGCCGTCGGCGTCGATGAAGAGGGTCTGGGTGTAGGCGGCGCCGATGTGGGGGTGGGTGCGGATGCCGTCTTCGAGGGTGCGGTAGAAGGCGGGGTCGATGGAATCGTCCTGATGCAGGATGTGGATCCATTGCCCGCGGGCGTGGTCGAGGCAAGCGTTCCAGTTTCCGACGAGGCCGAGGGGTTGGGAGTGGAGATGGATTTCGATGCCGCGTTGGGCGGCGCGGTCGAGGAGGGGACGGATGGCGTGGTGGACCGGGCCGTCAAGGAGGATGGCGCATTGATCGCGGCGAGGATCGATCCCGGCATCAAGAATGGATTGGATGGTGAGTTGAAGGTACGCGGGGTCGGGATGATGAGCGGGAATCATCACGGACCAGAAGGGGGTGCTTGAATCTTGGGAGGGAGGTGGTGGCGGGGTCATGAACGATGTCCATATTCGCGGTAGCGGTATCCAAGGACGCAGAGAAAGCGTCCGAAGTTCATACCAGCTTCGATGGATGTATTGACAAAGCGGGTGGAGTCGATGCGGGAGAGGGCGCGGGCTTCACGGGCCTGGCGGAAGGCTTTGCGTAGCGCGTCATAGGCGAGGCGCCGGCGTTCGGCGGGGGGGTGGTGGCTCCACATCATGTCGGCGAGGTTGCCGCCGTTGCGGATGGCGCGTTGGAGGACCCATCTGTAGCGGCCGCGTTGGTAGTCGCGATGTTCGGTGACGAGGGCGCCGGGTCCAGCGGCGACGAATCGGTGGCCGGCTTGATTCATGCGGTAGAAGCAGTCGGTGTCCTCGCCGCCGGTTTTTCCGAAGTGTTCGCGAAAGGGGGTGTGAGGGTGGGGAAGGGCGTCGCGGCGGAGGTAGCAGTTTCCGGTGAAGGCCCAGTACCAGGGGAGGTCCTGACCTTCTTCGAGGGGAGTACGGCTGAAGATTTGGCAGGAACGGATTCCGGGCGGGGTGCGTGGGTCAAAGATGTAGGAAATGGGTCCACCGGACAGGGCGGCGTTGTGGGTGGTGAGGATTCGGTGATGGGTGGCGAGCCAGGTGGAGGAGATTTCTTCGTCGTCGTCGACGAAGGCGAGGAAGGGGGTGGGGGTGGCTTGAACGAGTCGATTGCGAAGGGAGGCGAGGCAAGCAGAAGGTTCGTGAATGTAGCGCAGGTCGAGGGCGGGGACGAATGGGGTGGCGATGTTGCGGGCGGAGGGGGTGGAGTCGTTGTCGATGACGATGGTTTGGAATGGTGGCGCGTCCATTTGGGTGGTGAGTTGATAAAGGAGTTTGCGGAGTCCATCGGGCCTTCGGCACGTGCAAATGCAGACAGAAGCAAGGGGAGAGGGTGTTGTATCTTGTCCGGGGGGCTGGGGTTGGTCTAGGGTCATTGCGTCGGGACTTTTGCATAGCTGAAAAGGAAAATCAACGATGCCTCCAGTACAGGTTAGTGTAGTTCTTCCGGTGTACAATCGTCGGGAGGGGATTGAGCGGGCGTTGGTATCGGTGGTGGGGCAGGCGGGGCCAGAGGTTGAGGTTGTGGTGGTGGACGATGGGTCGACGGATGGAACGGCGGAGTGGTTGGGGTGTTGGGATGCGCCGCAGTTGCGGGTGATTCGACTGGAGCGAAATGGGGGGCAGGCGGCGGCGCGGAATGCGGGGGTGAAGGCGGCGGGAGGGGAGTGGGTGGCTTTTCAGGATGCGGATGATGAGTGGTTGCCGAATAAGCTGGCCCGGCAGGTGGAGGCGGTGGCCGCGCATCGGCATGTGGATATGGTGTATGGGGATCTTTTGCGGATACCGGAAACGGGGGAGCCGTTTGTGTTGGAGGCGCCGGATCTGGTGAAGGGGCGGGTGATGGATCAGCGGACTTCGGGGTATGCGGCGTACGGGTTGGGGATTCAGAGCACGATGATCCGGAGGGAGGTCTTTCTGAAGCTGGGCGGGTTGAATGAGCGAATGCGTTGTTTTGAGGACCTCGAGTTTTTTCTCCGGTTTACCCTGCGGCATGAAGCGCTCCGGTTGCGGGGACCGGTGGTAAAGTATTTTGAGATGAATGGGGTAAGCAAGAAGAGGGATGCGGAGATGGAGGCGCGGCGGCACTTGTTGCTGCGGTTTTTGCCGTGGATTCTGATGCAGCGTCCGACGTGGCTATTTGAGGAGAGAGCCAATCTCCGTCATGGGCGGAGGTTGGACCGTTAGCATGTTCTCACCGGCCGGCGATGAGCCGTTGGGCGGAGGATTCGTGGTGGAAGTCGAGCATGTTGGGGCGTTGGATGGTGGCGAGGTCGGCGGTGGCATTCCTTTGAATGCCCCATTGATGATAGATGCCTTCGAGGACTTCGGTGGCGAACCGTTGGCGGAATTCGCGGGATTGGTGAAGGTGGTGTTCGCGAATGGCGCGGGGATCGGGAGGATCGGCGAGAAAGGTATCGACGGCTTGAGCGATGGCTTGGGGATCGGGGGGGACGATGCGGGAGTTCCGGGGGGTGTAGAAGACATCTCGGCCGCCAAGGGAGGGGGTGGAGACCACGGGGATTCCGCAGAGGAGGTATTCAGAGGAGGCGCGACATGCGCCTTCTTCGGCGGAGAGGATGAGTCCGACTCCGGATTGATTGATGATGTCGGCCACGCCTTGGGGGGATAAGCCGCCGGTGACCTTGACGTCTTCGAATGCATGAAGGGATTCGGGTTGGTGGCCATGAAACAATGCGGAACAGACGATGATGAGGCCGCGCACGTTGCAGGCGAGGTGGATTCGTTTGTAGGGGGCGAGTTGGCAGACCATGACGGCGCGGTGACGGCGGGGCAAGTTGCGGGGGGTGAAGACGCGTTCGTCCAGCCATGCGTTGTGGTTGACCCAGGATGAGGAGAAGCCGACGGAGCGGGCGGCTTCGACTTCGTGGAGGGTGTTGCCGAGAACCCAGATGGATTGGAGGGGGATGCCACATTCCTGATAGAAGCGTGCGGCGGATTCGAAGTATGCGGAGTCGGAATGCCAAAACATGGTCCAAACGAGGGCGTCGCCTTCCCGCCAGTCGGTGAGGACCCGCCGCCATGCTTCGACATCTTCCTGATGCCAAGGATCCATGCGGATGGCGGTCATGAACAAGCGATGGCCTGGGATTTGAATGAGTGGCCGGAGGGACAGGCGAACCGGAGGAGGGTTCACGTGGATTCCCGGGGCCGAATTTCGGCGGCGAGGAGGGTGAAGTCGTCGCTGACTTCGCAGCCGGAGCGATGATCGTCGACGGCGGCGCGGACATCGTGGATGATGGCGGCGGCGGAGATGGGTTCAACGTTGCCAATGACGTCGAGGAGACGGTCTTCGCCGAATTCTTCCCCGGCGCTGTTCATGGCTTCGGTGAGTCCGTCGGTGTAGAAGAGAAGGACATCGCCGGGTCGGAGGGTTTGTTGGAGGAGGGGGTAGCGGGCGCCGGGGACGAGGCTGAGGGCGGGTCCGTTTTGGTGGGTTTGCCCGCCGATGTTGAGGGCGCCTTCGCGTGAGCGGAGGATGGGCCAGGGGTGTCCGGCGCTGGCGGCGGAGAGGCGGTTGGAGTCCACGTCGATTACGGCATAGATCATGGTGATGAAGTCTTCATCGGGGACTTCGTTGACGAGGAGTTCGTTGAGTTTGGCGACGACATCGGGGGGATTTCCGAGGTCGATGCGGTGGGTGGCGCGGGCGTCGCGGCTGATGTCGCGGACGGTGGACAAGGCCATTTTGACGAGGCCGGAGATGAGGGCGGCGCTGACGCCGTGTCCGGAGACATCGGCGACGAAGAGGGCGATGCGGCGTTCGTCGATTTCGAAGGCGTCGTAGAGGTCGCCGCCGAGGATGGTGCAGGTGAGGTAGTAGCGTTCGAAGAGGACGCGGTCTTCGCGGGGGAATCGGCGGGGGAGCATGCCGAGCTGGACGGATTGGGCGAGCTTCATTTCCTCTTCGACTTGCTTGTAGTGGGCGACGATTTTTTCGTTGGCGGCCTTGAGGAGATCGTTGCGTTCTTCGAGGTCGAGGTTGAGTCGTTCGATGCGCTGGATGGCGATGCGTTGGCGGCGGTAAAGGACGTAGATGACCCAGGTCAGACCCATCAGCCCGGCCCAGCCGGCCACGAGTCCGACGGCGACGGCGTTGACCTTTTCGCGGATGGTATCGGCGGTGATGTCGATTCCGACGATGGCATGGGTGATGCCGTGTTCGTCACGGATGGGGGCGTAGCCGGAGAGGAGGTCGCCATAGGGCGGGTCGGGGGTGATGTCACGGTCGGCGGAGGGAGTGGTCCAGGCCCGGATCATTTCGGGGAGTTCGGAGGCGTCGTAGAGGTTTCCGGGGGCTTCACTTTCCTCGGAGGGATCGATGATTCCGTTGAGGTTCCAGTCGACGGCGCTTTGGTCGACGATGTACACGAGGAGGCTTTCGGGTGCGGCGGGTTCGAGGGAGCGGCGCATGGTGTACGCGTATCGGACGTCGGGATTGTAGCGGGAAATTCGGTCGAGGAGTTGTTGGACGGCGCTGAATTCTTCGCGGGCGATGTCCTCGGGACCCTGGATGGGGGCGAGCCATTCGGGGTCGATGCCGGCGGCGGCGGCGATGGCGACGCCCATGGCATGCCCGCGCATTTCTTCGAGGATGGCGGAGTGGATGGCCCGGTAAAGGTGAATGTGTACGAGGGTGACGATGAGCCAGACCGCGAGGAGGGCGATGGCATCGAGACGGAGTCCATACCGGGATGGCTTGTTTTCG
Source organism: Kiritimatiellia bacterium (assembly GCA_035327665.1). Taxonomy (GTDB): domain Bacteria; phylum Verrucomicrobiota; class Kiritimatiellia; order CAIVKH01; family CAIVKH01; genus DAOLCW01. Next base: position 26,124 of record DAOLCW010000026.1, on the reverse strand, counting down.
CTCACCGAAGCGTCCTCATGTGTTTAGTGTGATTCGGTGTGGGGGAAAGGACAAGCCTTAAGCCGCGGGTTATCCGTCGCCGAAACCGACGCCTACGGCGCGGGCGGTGTTGACCCAGGGGTGATCAGGAGGGACGAGTTTGAGGGATCCTGCGACTTTTTCGAGGGGGATCAATTTGGTGTCATCGCCGCGGGCGGCGACCATGACGCCATGTTTTCCGGCGTTTAAGGCATCGGCGCCAGCGGTGCCGAGCCGGGTGGCGAGGAGACGGTCGGCAGAGGAGGGGGTTCCCCCACGCTGGAGGTGGCCGAGGATGGTGAGGCGGGATTCGAGGCCGGTCAACTGTTCGAGTTTCCGGGTGAGGTCGAGGGTATGGTTGACATGGGCATCATAAAAGGCCTCGAGACGGTCGTTGGCCTTGGTTTTTGCGGCTTTGGTTTCGGCGTTTTCCTTGGCGTGGACAAGATCGCGGATCTGTTTGGCCTGGGTTCGGGAAACCGCGCCTTCGGCGACGGCGACGATGCTGAAGTTTTTTCCTTCACGGGATCGTCGTTTGATGGTTTCGGCGACCTTTTCCTCATCGTAGGGGATTTCGGGGATGAGAATGACGTCGGCGCCACCGGCGATGCCGGCCCCGAGGGCGAGCCAGCCAGCGCGGTGGCCCATGATTTCGACGACGATGATGCGGCCATGGCTCATGGCGGTGGAGTGAAGGCGGTCGATGGCCTGGGTGGCAATTTCGAGGGCGGTGTCGAAGCCGAAGGAGATGTCGGTGCCGGAGACGTCGTTGTCGATGGTTTTGGGCAGGGTGAGGATGTTGAGGCCGGCCTTCATGAGGCGGAGGGCATTTTTCTGGGTGCCGCCTCCGCCGATGCAGACGAGGGCGTCGAGCCGGTGGCGGTGGTAGGTTTCGACGGCGGCATCGACCATGTTTTGAATTTTGCCGCCGATGTTCATGCGGTGGGGTTTGTCGCGGCTGGTGCCGAGGAAGGTGCCGCCGTCGGTGAGGATGCCGGAGAGTTGGCGGGTATCGATGGGGAGGTTGCGGTCCTGGACGAGGCCGCGAAAGCCGTCGCGGAAACCGACGAAATGCATTCCGTGGCGAATGATGCCGGCGCGGGCAACTCCGCGAATGGCGGCGTTGAGTCCGGGGCAATCACCTCCACTGGTCAAGATTCCGATGTTCATGCTCGCTCCTTGTCTTGGTTACGTCTGGTTTTTACGTCATGAACCATGCGAGAGAGAAGACCTTTTTGTACGACGAAACCGCCGGCGGCGAAGAGGGCGAGGACGATGAGGGGGGCGATGACGCGAAGGCTGAAGACGTCGGCGGAGTCGTCGATGTGTGTGGCATGATAGACGGCGGAGGAATAGATGTAGCCTTTGACGGTGAAGCCGATGACGGTGCTGCCGACGAGGGAGCGTTTTTTGACGCGGAGGAGGCCGAGGCTGGTGTTGATGACGGAGTGGGGGAAGCCGGGGAGGATGCGAAGGGTGGCGAGGAGGAAGAAGCCGGTATGGGCCTCCATGATGCGGTAGGCGGGTTGGTTGCGAAATTTTTGGACGGCTCCTGCGGCCATGTAGCGGACGAGGTGGGCGGCGGCGAGGGCTCCGAGGAGGCCGCCGGCGACGGCAAGGAGGGTGGAAACCCACGGGGTGTACATAACGCCACCGACCACGATCAGCATGGATCCGGGCAGGGCGAAGGCGTAGAGCGCGACCATGGCGAGAACGAGAACCCAGGGGGCCCACCATTGGTCGGCCTGTTCGGTGATCGCCGCCTCGAACGCGGTAAGGTCGATGACGCCGGCATAATGGAGGGCGAGGGCGGCGATCAATCCGGCGACCAGAATCAGTTGCTTGACCAGCTCGCTAATCGGATCGTCTCCCCTTCTGCCGAAATGTACGCCGCCCGGTCATGGGAGGCGGACTTCAAAACGGTAGATGGTGGATGCGGGCAGTGCAGGCGAACTGGTGACCGATAGGGAGCTGGAAACGGGGACGAGATTGGTCAGGCTGTCGAGCGGGGTCCAGGGGGCACCGGGTCCGGGCAAGCGGTAACTGACGGAATAGACGCGGGCGGTGGAGGCGGGAGCGGTGAGGACAACTCCGGCTGCGGGTGCGGTACCGAGGGATGCCACGGCGAGGAAGGAGGTGGGGTCGGTGGGGTCGGTATCAGCAATGTATTCTTCCCCGGTGGGCACTCCGTCATCGTCGTGGTCGAGAAGGACGGCGGCTTCGAAATCGTTGGTGATACCGAAGGAGACGAGCCAGGGGAGAGGGATGCCGCCGGAGGTGGTCTGGGGGGCGAACACGGCGGAGACGGATTTGTCGTCATCCATCAACAGGTCGAGGGGATTGTCATTTTCCGCGCCGGGCGGGACATCTCCGGTCCACTCCAGGAAGAGGTAGTAGGGGTCGGGGAGGGCAGTGATGGTGACAAGTTCTCCGGCGGTGCGGGGGCCGCTCAGGGTATCGACCGAGCCGTTGGGTCCGGCGAGGACATCGAGCTGGAAGAGGGCGGGAGCAGTCACTTCGATGATGTTGGTCACGGCGGGAGCAGCGGCCCAGATGGCATTGCCAGGTTGAGAGGCGACGACGCGCACAAGTCCGGTGGCACTGAAGGAAAGGTTGGTGCCGTCGAGCAGGCTTCCGGGGCCGTCGGCAATCGAGAAGCTCACGGACAGGCCGGATGACGCGGTGGCGGCGAGGCCGAAGGTGTCGGTTTGGGTTAACGTGGGCGGGGTGGTGAAGTTGATGGTCTGGGGCAGGCGCAGGATTTGGAATTCCTGGCCGACATCCGATGCGGCCAACCAGTTGGTGTCGCCGGGTTGGGAGGCAATCACGAGGACAAAGCCTGCACCGGTGAAGGTCAGATTCGTGCCGTCGGTAATGACTCCCGGGCCATCACCAATGGCAAACGAAACGGGAAGGCCTGAGCTTGCCGAAGCGGCGAGGCCGACCTGATTGGTGACCCATTGCGTTCCGGGGGAGGCAAATGAGATGGATTGGCTCGCTTGAGCAATGACGACGGCGCCGGTGACCGAGCCGGTGTAGTTCGAGTCGTTGACGGAAACGGTGACCGGGTAACTTCCGGCGTTCACGGGGGCGTCCGGCGATCCGTCGTAATCGATGACGAAGGGCAGGTCGAGGGGGGTGGTGGTTACGGAAATCTCTTGGGGCATGCCGTTGTAGACGACATTGGTGCCGCCGAGCGAGATGCCGGCGACGGCTTTGGTGATGGTGAGGGTTCCGATGGCTCCACCCAAGAACAGGGGATCGTCAATGCTTGCGGTTACGAGGTAGCTACCGGCATTTACGGGGGCTGCGGGCTCGTCGTCGTAGAAGATGTTCACGGTTAATCCGGGCGGAGTGGTGAGTGCGGTAATGTTGCGGGGGGTGCCGTTGAAGGTTTGCACGAGGTCGATGAGTTCGATGGTTGCAGTGGCTTTTTCGACGATCACGGTGCGGGCGACATCCGGGGCGGGGAACCAGGCTTCCGATCCGGCTTGGGAGGCGATGATGACGACCTCACCGGTGGCGGTGAAGGAGAGGTTGGTGCCGCTAACGATCTGGCCCGGGCCGGAGGCCACGGCGAAGCTGACGGGCAGTTCGGAGGTGGCGGTCGCGGCCAAGCCGACGTTGCTGGTGGTGGTTTGACCGGAAAGCTCGGAGAAGGCGATGGTTTGTTCGCCGAGATAGCGGAAGGTGTCGGTGGAGATCAGTTCGCCATCGTCGGTCGAATAGGCACGAATGTCCCCGAGGAGCGGGCCGCTGGCGGGGCCGGCAAGGACGACGAGTTGGGTCGAGGATTGGCTGAGGATTGCCTCGACCTCGATGCCGGCGAGGGTGGCGTTGGTGATGTCGCCTTTGAGGAAGACGCCGGAGATTGTCACGGGGAAGCTCCCGGCTTGCGATCCAGAGGCCGGACTTACGCCGGACGTGCGAATGCCGTAGGAGAGGGTGGGGTTGATGTTGGTTTGGCCGGAGTTGTTGCGGCCCCAGGCGGCGAGGGTGCCGTCGGCGCGCAGGGCGACGGTGTGGTAGCCATTCGCAGTGATGGCGACGAAGTTTGCGTTGGGCGAGGGTACTTGCAGTTGTCCATACAGGTCACTTCCCCAGACGACCACGGTACCATCGTTTTTGAGCCCGACCGAGTGATCGTAGCCGGCGGCGACGGCGATGAAGTTTGAGTTGCCGCCGGGCACGTTCAATTGGCCGTCGGTATTGAGGCCCCATCCAATGATCGAGCCATCCGCCTTCAGGCCGAGGGAGTGTTCGCCGCCGCCAGCGACGGCGAGAAAGTTGGTGTTGGGGGCGGGTACATTCAATTGACCGTTCGCGTTGCGGCCCCAAGCGACGACGACTCCTCCCGGCTTGAGTCCCAGCGAGTGGTTTCGCCCGGCTACAACCGTGCCGAAATTTGTGTTGGGAGCGGGAACGTTGGTCTGGCCTGCGGTGTTACGGCCCCAGGCGGAGACGAATCCATCCTCATGCCGGGCGAGGGAGTGAAACCCACCCGCGGCAACTTGGGAATAGAGGAGATTGGGGGAGGGCAGGACGAGCTGATCTTCGAGGTCGCGGCCCCATGCGGCGACGATGCCGCCGGATTTCAGGCCAAGGGAGTGAAGTTCCCCGCCGGAAATCATGAGGAAGTCACTGTTTCCGGAGAAGGGGGTGCGTTGTCCCCAGAAATTATCTCCCCACCCTTCGACGACGCCGGCCGGGGTGAGGGCCATGGTGTGCTCGCGGCCAGCGGCAATTTGATGGGGTAAAAAGGGGCCGCCCAAGAAACCGGTTGAAGGCTGCCCGAAGGCGGTGCCGATCCAGCATCCGGTTAATATCCCCGCCGCCAGAAGCCGTCTCGTCGGTGAAGCGTTGATCATAATCGTCCCCGGGTTGAGTGAAGTCCGTGTATCGGGCGTCGTTGGTAAATCCTACATCAAAGACGGGTAGGTTTGGCAATCCCTTAATCCCGATTGATTTTCGGGGAGGTGCGGTAGGTGAAGCGTCGCCAGAGCGATTCGAGGGGGCCAGAAGCATATCGAGAGAGGTACCATCGGCTGAAGGCGACTTGCCCGGCAAAGATGGTGAGGGCGAGGGGGATGGTGGCGATGGGGGTTAGCGATCCATACCATCCCAGTCCATATCCATAGAAGAGGGAGGTGCAGATGAGGGTTTGGCCGAGGTAGTTGGTGAGGGCAAGCCGACCTACGGGAGCGAATAGGGCGAGTCGCCGGGCGATGGTCTCGATGGTGAGGCCATGCAGGATGAGGCCGATGTATCCCATGGTCATCAGCGGTGTGGTAAAGAGAAAGACCACGCCTTGGGACAGGGTCCAGAGGTTGTAGCCGACGGGATCCATGTGCCGGTAGGCATATGCGTAAAAGATCGCGCCAATCCAACCGATGGCAAGGCGGGAGTAGCGTTTACGGATGAAGAATGTCCGGAACTGCTGAGGGTTGCGGAGGAGGCCTCTTCGTCCAAGGATGAGTCCGAACAGGAACAGGGCAAGAATGTAGGGAACGCCTCCGGTGTAGAAGAGCATGGCCACCCATCCGAAGGTCCACTCTTCAAGACGGTAGTTCAGTCTTTCGGAAAATGAGCCGTGCAAATAGATGTCGTACCCTGCGGCGAGCCACTCCCGGTACCGGTCGCTTTCGGCCGTCAGGGCGTTCCGGGTTTCTTCTGCGACTTCGGGATGGTTGAGTCCGGACTGGATCAGGGCATAGAAACCAAGCTGGATGATAACGAGCAGGGCAAAAAGTCCGATGATCCATCGGGTTAAGGTTTTTTCCTGGCGGCGAAAGAAGAACAGGAGGGCAAAGCCGATTACGGCATAGAAGGCGAGGATGTCGCCCGCCCAGAAAAAAACGGCATGGAGGATTCCGAGCATGAGGAGAAAGGCGAGGCGGCGCGCGAAGATGAGTCCAACCCGTTCTCCCCGGGCTTCGAGTCGTTCCGCGAACAGAGCGAAGCCGAGGCCGAAGAGCAATGAGAACAGGGTGATGAATTTGCCTTCGAACAAGGTCCAGATGAGAAACTGGGCGCCGGAGTTCAGGCCATCAGGCCATGCTTTTGGCGGCAAGGCATACTGAAACATCGGGCTGGAAAACAAGCCAAGGTTGACCACGAGAATACCAAAGAGCGCAATGCCCCGGAGAACGTCGAGGTCAACGATTCGTTCACGTGGGGCAACCGGACCTTTGCCTAGTTCCATTTCGTTCAAGAGAGGCTCCTTTTGGACGACCGATGCGCCTTACACCCATACCCAATGTTTTCGTATCTAAATTAACGTAATTCATCGCAGATTGGAGGGACGAGCTCTTGTCTTCACGATGTTTCGACGCAGCACGCCTGCGAGTCCGATGACTTTATCGGTAAAGCCCGGTCTCGCGGAGCTCGACCCTCCATAACCGGAAAGTTGTATCAAAGCCTGGTCTCGCGGAGCTCGACCCTCCATAACCGGAAAGTTGTAGCAAAGCCCGGTCTCGCGGAGCTCGACCCTCCATAACCGGAAAGTTATAGCAAAGCCTGGTCTCGCGGAGCTCGACCCATGCGCTAAGGTTGTAGGTAATGGTATTAACTGTCGTCGTGTACGAGTTCGGCGATGCGGAATCCGGCGTCGGCGATGAGGTCGAGATCTTGTTGGTGCCCTTGTCCGCCGGTGGTGAGGTAGCCTTCGGTGAACATCGAGTTTGCGGGATAGAGGGCGAGGGCCTGCATGTGGCGCAAGTTCACCTCGCGGCCTCCGGCGACCCGGATGTCGCGGGTGGGATTCACGAACCGGAACATGCAAAGGGCCTTCAGGCATTCCTGGGGGCGCATGCGGGGCAAGTGGCCGAGGGGAGTGCCGGGGCGGGGGTCGAGGAAGTTCACGGGGATCGACTCGACCTCGAGTTCGCGGAGGACGAAGGCGAGGTCGATGCGGTCGTCTTCAGTTTCTCCCATGCCCATGATGCCGCCGCAGCAGGCTTCCATGCCGGCATTTTTTGCCGCCCGCACGGTGGCGATCCGGTCCTCAAACGAGTGGGTCTGACATATTTCGGGGAAATACCGCTCGGACGATTCGAGGTTGTGGTTGAAGCGATCGACCCCGGCCTCGGCCAGCCGCACGGCTTGGTCCGGTTTGAGCAGGCCAAGCGAGGTGCAGATTTTGATGTTCATTTCGCTTTTGATTTGCCGAACCGCCTCGCAGATGGTGTCGAGTTCTGCTGCCGAGGGTCCGCGGGTTGCGGTGACCATGCAATACTTCACCGCTTTCATGTTGTAGGCTTCGCGGGCTCCTGCGACGAGTTCGTCGACGGTTTGCATGCGATAGCGGTCCACCCCGCTGTAGGCCCCGATGGCCTGGCTGCAGAATTTGCAATTTTCGCGGCACATGCCGCTTTTTGCGTTGCGGAGGACATGGAGACGAACATCCCAGCCGTGGTAGCGGTGGCGGACGCGGAACGCGGCGGCGATCAAGGCCATGAGTTCCTCATCCGGGGCGGCCATGACCGCGCGGGCTTCTTCGCGGGTGGGGGCGACCCCCATCAGGGCCTTGTCAGCCAAATCGTTCCAAATTGTCATCGCTTCGCTTGCTTGCACAGGTCATGCCTCCTAAAGTCAACGTAACCAAACATGAATCACCCTGATCAAGTCAACCGCAATCGGGAAAACCCCGACGCCGATTTCGCCCTCCCGTCCGGGGGGTGGGCGGAGACGCTCGCCTCGTTGCGGGACCAGGGGCTTGAACGGCGACTTCGGCGCGTCTCGCAACCCGGGGGTATTCTCCATGAGGAGGGCCGCCGCATCCTCAATCTTTCGTCCAACGACTACCTTGGGTTTGCCCGTCGCGCCGAACTGATTGCTGCGGCGAAACAGGCCCTCGACGCGTTCGGCAGCGGGAGTGGCGCTTCCCGCCTGGTGACGGGAAATCTCCCGCTCCATGAGGAACTCGAGGCGACCCTGGCCCGCCATAAAGGCTATCCCGCTGCCCTCGTGTTCGGTTCGGGCTACATGACGAATGCGGGGGTGATCAGTTCGATCTGTACGCGGGACTGGACGGTTCTGGCGGACCGTTTGATCCATGCCAGCCTGATTGACGCGGTGGCTCTCGCCGGGGCTCGCCTCAAACGGTTTCAGCACAACGATCCGGAAGACTTGTCGCGTCTGCTCGCGAAGGAATCCCATCCCGAGCGGGTGATGGTGGTGGTGGAGTCGGTGTACAGCATGGATGGCGACCTCGCCCCGCTGGCTGACCTCGCCCGCGTCTGCTCGGACCGGGGCGTCATGCTGATGGTGGATGAAGCCCACGCCACCGGGGTGTTTGGTCCGGAGGGAAGCGGATTGGTTGCGGAGGCGGGACTTCAAACCCGGGTGGCGCTTGCGATGAGCACGTTCAGCAAAGCGCTGGGCAGTTATGGTGGTGCGGTGGCCTGCCCGGAGCTTCTCCGCACCTGGATGATCCATAAGGCACGGGCCTTTATCTATACGACCGCTTTGCCGCCGCCGGTGATTGCCTCCACCCTTGCCGCGCTTCGCGTCCTCGAGCAGGAGCCGGGGCTGGGGGCCCGCTTGCTGGCCACCGCCCGCGCGTTCCGGGATCGCCTCAACCAAGCCGGGGTCGACACCCTCGATTCTGATAGCCAGATCATTCCGGTGTTGATCGGTGACAATCACCGCGCCCTCGCGGTGGATCGGCGACTTGCTGCGGAAGGTATTCTCGCCACCGCGCTTCGTCCGCCGACGGTTCCTCCCGGCAAAGCTCGTCTTCGCCTTTCCATAACCCTCGACCACACTCCGGAGGATCTCGACCGGGTGTACCATGCCCTGCTTGGGGCGTTGACTGCCGAAGGTCTGAGATGACCACCCTCCTGCTCCTGCCCGGCTGGGCCTATCCCGGCGCGTCCCTTCGCCCCCTTGCGGACGCTCTGGCCCCGCGCATGGTTGCGGAGATCCACAGTCCCGCGAGTTGCCGGGAGCAGCTCGTGTCGAGTACCGGCCCGGTGTGGCTGGGTGGTTGGTCGCTGGGGGCGATGCACGCGGTTTCCATTGCCGACGAGTTTCCTGACAAGGTTGCCGGGCTATTGCTGATCGGTTTTACCGCCCGCTTTTGTGCCGAGTCCCCCACATGGCCGGGGACTCCAGTCGCCACGGTCAGAGGGATGGCGCGTGAACTTATGGTCCAGCGCGAACGTGTGCTCAGGAATTTTTTTGTCGGGAGCGCCGCTCCTCAAACCTTACCTCCCGAGGGGCTCGATCAACGGGTTGAGGATACGTCGATGATGAGCACGGAAACGCTCAGCGAAGGACTCCATGCGCTTCGGACGGTGGACCTTCGGCCTGTGCTGCCGACGATTACGTGTCCGGTTCGGTTGTTCGCAGCCGCTGAGGATCGAATCGTGCCGGTCGCCGCCACGTTGGCTTCGGCCGCCCTCTTTCCGGGAGCGAGGCTGAAAGTACATGAAGGACAGGGACATGAACTCCCGCTTCACGATCCCGGGTGGATCGGACGTCACTTCAGGGAGGGTTAATCGATGAAGCACGAAGCCAACTGAGGATCCTCGCGAAGATGTTTTTCCGCTTCACCCCGGCAATCGCGAGACGAGAGTACGGTGTAAAAGTCTTGTTTGATTGTGGGAGCGAGCCGGATCGCTTCGATCCACTCGGAGCGGAGGAAGGGAGCCGACCTGATCGCCTTCCAGAAGCCGGTTTTTTCGAAAAGGTCGGCGATCACTCCGGCCTGTCTTCCCTGTAAAAGGCTGACCAGGTAGGAGGCAACACCGACTTGCAAGCCGTGAAGGCGAGGGGCGCCGCTCAAGGCGTCCAGCGCGTGGGAGATCAAGTGCTCGCTGCCGCTTGCCGGTCGCGACGAGCCACAAACCTCCATCGCGATTCCGTTAAGCATCAGCGCGGTGGCAAGCAACCGAACACCTTCCACGTCGCGCTGGGGACGCGCGATAAACTGGAAAACCGTGGCATCCGACAACAACGCGGCAAAATCGTCGACCGGAGTATCCACTGCGTGAAAGGCCAGTTTCCAGTCGGTGACCGCCGTTAACTTGGAAACCAAGTCTCCCACTCCCGACAGCCAGAGGATTTCCGGGGCGGCGAGGCAAACTTCTGTATCCACCACCACTCCGAACGGCATGGTCGAAGGCATCGATTTGCGGCGGCCATCGAGGGTGAGGCTGGACTGGGGACTGCAAAAGCCATCGTTGGAAAGGGAGGTGGGAACCGCCACATAAGGGAGTCGAGTCAGGAAGGCGACATACTTGGCGACATCCAGGGCTTTTCCTCCCCCGTATCCGAATATCGCCCGTGTCCGGGGAGGGATTTGGGGAAATACTTCGCGGGCCTGCTCGAACGAAGCGGTTTGCACCGACCAATGACGGGTCACCCGGATACCTTCGTTTGCAAACGCCGCGTCCAGGCGGTGCATCAAGGTTTCCTGCAAGTCCGCGCTGTGCAGAACCACCACATCGAGAAATTCGCAGCGCCGGGCATAGATTCCGACCCGGTCCACCGCGCCCGGCTTGATGCGAACCAGCGATGGAATCGCGATATGCGTTCGGTTCATGACTCCTCCAACAGTCTTTCGGCAATTTCCGACCAGACGTCGAAACGATGAAACGATTCCCCCCGCTCACGATAATGCTCGGCGAGCCAGCCTCGGGCGAACCTTCGTTGCGGTTTGACCAGATCGGCAGGCTCGCGGTCGGGGCGGCCATCCCCCGCGAACACCGTATCGGGATCCGCCTGGAGGGCGGACCGGACGAGGGCGGGCTTGTCGATCCCGGTTTCATCGCGGAAATATGGCGACTCGACCGGTTGGGAAAGAACCAAGCCGGATTCCGGGGTGAACACTCCGGGGTTTGAATGCACATCAAGGGTCACGCCAACACGTTTCAATAACCGATGGATGTACCAACTACATCCCGCCGAGGCCACCACGATGACCCAGCCTGCTTTTTGGAGCCGCGCCACGGCGTCGGGCAGGGCCGGGTCGAGTTCCATGCGGTCCAATACGGCTTCGATCCCTGTCCAATCCGTGCGGATCGACGAAAAGATGCGGGCAAGCGCCTCGAAGTGGGTGATTCGACCTGCGACATAATCCTCCCAGTGGTCATGATCTGCGGCGGTGGGCAGGTCACGCCGGGCGAGATCGAAGAAGTCGTACTTCGTCATCGTCCCGTCAAAATCGGTTACAAACATCCTCTTTCTGGAGTCCTTCATGGGCCGAGTGAAGCAAAAAAGCGTGTCCGATAGAACAACGAACCGCAAGGAAAAGGCGTGGCGGAGTTTGACGTGTGGGGGAACGATTTATACTCTGTCATTATGACGTTAGAGTCTTCCCAAGCGAGATGATATAAAAAGTGTGCATGTTGGAGTTGCCCGGGAGGGGGCAGTCGCCTTCGTTCCATTGTTCAAGGACTTCGGACGCGGTGGGGGCACCGCGTCTCCATCTTGGGTTGCGGAGGACGTCTGCATGAAGGGTGATGTGGAGCATGAGTCTTTTGCTTGATCATTTTACAGTGTTGCGGATGGGAGGCAGGGGCGTTTTCCAAGGTTTGGAAACGCAACGGGTCTGGTTTTCCAAGGTTTGGAAATGGGCGGTGCGGAATGCGGGAGGTTGTGGGGATGGGTTGAGGCAGGAGATGGAAGGTCAAGGTGGATGGACGTGCCTGGGGAGGAGAGTGAGGGTTGGGGTTCGGCTGGGTTGTCTGGTGGCGATGGGTTTGCTCGTGGTGAGCGAGGTGGAGGGGCAGTCGCGGGCGACGGTTCGTTGGGTGAGGGGGGAGTTGGTGGAGGCGGGGCGATTTTCGGAGGAGGCTCAGGAGTTTTTGGGGGCGTTCGGGGAGGGGATGGTGATGGGGGAGTCGCGGAACTTCTTCCTGGCCGGGCCGCGAGGAGCGGAGGTGAGGCGGATGGGGGAGGCGGCGGAGGCAGCGTGGGGGAGGGTGTCGGAATGGCTGGGACTGGAGGAGGGAGGGGAGAAACGTTTGCTGGTGCTGGTGGGATCGGAAGAGGGCTGGACGTGGCTCTCGCGGCGGTATGGGTTGCGAGGGGACGGTTTAGCGTTTCAGCGGGGGAATGAGGTGTTTTTGCGGGATGATGCGGATGGCGGGGGGCGGCCGGACCGGTTTGCGCATGAGGTGGTGCATGTGGGGTTGGCGGAGTTTTGCGGGGCAGGATTGCCGCCCTGGCTGGAAGAGGGGTTGGCGATGCATTGGGGATGGATACTGGCGGTGGAGTTTGCGGAGGGGCGGGAGATGTTGAGCCGGACATGGAAAGGGTTGGAGCGGAGAGAGGTGGTTTCGCTGAGCCGGTTGACGGAGGCGCGCAGGATGCCTTCGGGGGCAAGGGAGGCGCAGGCGTTTTACCGTCAGGCGGAGGAGGCGGTGCGGGAGTTGGAGGAACAACTGGGCCGGGAGGGGTTGGTGAGGCTGGCGGAAGGATTGTGCGGGGAGGGGATGACGCTGATAAAATGGTTGCGGGAGGTGGAAGGGTGGAGCCGCGGGGAGGTGCGGGGATTTGAACGGCGGGTGGGGGAACGTTGTCGGACGGCGGGAAGTATGCCATAGTGTCGTGATTATGCCGTCCGCCTCTTCATCATCGGAAACAAGCACCGGGTTGGATTCTGCCCGGGTGGTGTTGTTCTGCGGAACGGATGAGTTTTTAGCGGGCAAGGCAGCGCGGGAGTATGTGGACAAGCGCTGCCCGCCGGAGGAGGCGGCGTTCGGGCTGGAGGTGGTGGAGGGGGCGTGCGATTCGGGGGAGGCGGCGGCGGGGGCGGTGAGACGATGCCTGGACGGGTTGCGGACGGTGGGATTTTTCGGGACGGGGAAGGTGGTGTGGCTGCGGGACATTTCGTTTTTTCGGTCGGGGGATGCGGCGAAGGGGGATGAGATCAAAGGGGCCTTGAAGGAACTGGTGGAGGAGGTGGACGCGGGGCTTCCGGAGGGGGTTTGTCTGGTGTTGAGCGCGGGGGAGGTGGATGGGCGTTCGGCGGTGGTGAAGGCGGTGAAGGAGAAGGGGGTGATCCGGGAGTTCAATATTCCGGATAAGGGGTACAAGGTTGACGGGTATGCGCGGGAGTTTGTGGCGGAACGGTTGAAGGAGGCGGGGTTGCGGGGGCAGGGAGAGGTGGCGGGTTTGATTGTGGAGCGGGCGGGTCCGGATTCGCGGTTGCTCGCTCAGGAGGTGGACAAGCTGCGGGTGTACGTGGGGACGCGGGACACGGTGACGGCGGCGGATGTGGCGGCGATTGTGTCGCCGGGACGGGAGCGGGCGGCGTGGGATTTGGCGGATGCGTTCATGAACCGGAATCTGGTGGAGGCGTTGGGGGTGGCGAGGTCGTTACAATTCATGGGGGTGCATGGGGTGGCGCTGGTGATCAATTTGCAATACCGGATCCGTGAGCTGTTGGTGTTGAAGATCTGCCTGGAGAAGGGCTGGCTTCGGCTGGGGGGAAGTCCGGGATGGGCAAAGGCGGAATGGTCGGTGCGAGGGGAGGAGGCGGAGGAGTTTCTGGGGGCGATGAGCCCGGATCCGCGAAAGGCGAACCCGTTTGCTTCGGGCCGGAAGGCGGAGGCGGCGAAGGGGTTCAAGGTGGCCACGCTGCAGAGGTGCGAGGCGTTGGCGGTGACGACGCATGAGCAGATGTTGTCGGGGGCGGCCCCGGCGGATTTGCTGCTGGAGCGCATGTTGATTTTGATGTTGGGAGGAGCGCGGAAACGATGATGGGCGACTGGTTTGGCTTGAAGGGATGGCGATGGGTGATGGCGGGGATGATGACGTCCGCGCTTATCCTGGGGCCTATGCAGATCGCGGTGGCGGAGGAGTCGGTGACGGAACCAGAGGCGCCGACGCTGGATTGGTTCCTGGTGGGGGAGGAATTGGTGTACGATATTTTCTGGGGGTTCCTCCATGTGGGGATGACGTATGTGACGACCGAGTGGGTTTTGGAGGAGGGGCAGGAGCCAAAGGTCCGGATTCGCTATTTCACGCGTACGAACCGGGTGGTGGAGAAGTTGTATCCGGTGGAGTCGACGCTGGAGAGTTTGATCCGGGCGGAGTCGTTTCTGCCGGTTTATTTCATGAAGAATTCGTCGGAGGGGAAGCGGCGAAGCCATGAGACGACGACGTTCGATCATGCCAACCGGACGATGCGGTGGGTGAACCACAAGCGGGACCGGGAGGAGGTTCTGGAGATCACGGAAGATACGCGGGATTTGATCACCACGATGTATTACTTCCGGACGATGGATTATGAGGTGGGGGATGAGCTGACCATGCAGGTGATGGCGGACGAGAAACTTTATGATTTGTTCGTGAAGGTGGGAGCCCGGGAGACGGTACGGCTGCGGGAGTACGGGGATGTGGAGTGTGTGCGATTCGAGCCGGAGGCGGCGTTTGACGGACTGTTCGTTCGTTCGGGGAAGGTGACATTTTGGGTGTCGGACGATGAGCGCAGGGTAGCGACTCAGGTTCAGGCGTCGGTTCCATTCGCGAATGTGACGTTGAAGTTGCGCGAGGTGAAGGGACCGGGGGACGATTTCTGGATCCGGCATTTAGAGGACGCGAGGGAGGGGTCGTCGAGGTCGCGGGGATCGGGAAGGCCGGGCCGGTCGCGGAGGCCGTGAGGGGGACCCCTTCGACACGGCACGGTGCGCCTTGCTCAGGGCAGGGGGGGGGCGGGGTTCGGGGGTTCCGCCTTCGCCAAGGCTACGGGGGACAAGTCAGGGTTCAGGACGAGGAGCGTCTTGTTGGTTGTCGGCTGCTGCGGCGGGACCCCGACATCGTCTTTGGCGGTCAAAACAACGAGAGTGCCTTTAAATTGATGGCGTCCATCCTACATCGGTCCTGCCGTGAATTCGGCTTTCTATTCAAGTCGCGACCTTGCAGAAGTCTCGAAGGTATTAGGCCTACCTCGTTGATAGACAAAAAGCCTGCTCAAGGATCATCAAGATAACTACAAGTAGCCCGCCATAAACATAATATCCTGACCCAAATCGCGCCCATCGGATATGGGTGCTATGAAATGGCGACAACTTATTGAAGCGCCGAAATCTGTTCGGCGGAGGTCCGTAAAGATGCACCGAAATGTTATAGATAAAGCTATAACCTTATACCGATCGCAGCTTCGGCAGACTCAGGGCCGACAGATGGCGAAGGTTTAGTAGATGAGAGGTGGGGGAGATGTTCAGAGGCTCAGTGTTCAGGAGCCCCTAGGTAGGTCATGGGCGTTATATAAACAATTAAATAACGATATGGATTTCAGTGATCCCTATTGACCGCATTGACTTTCTTGACAGCGTTTGCGGCCGGGGTTCGCGGATGTTTGGTGTGAGGCGGTGGGGGGAGTCCCGGGTTAGTTTAATGACTCCCGGACTTCATCAATGGCGGTTTGGACGGCGGCGATGATGTGTTCGATGTGTTGGCGAATTTCGGAACGCCAGGGGCTGGTGGCGAGTCGTTGTTGGTCGGCGGCATCCAGCCCGGCGAGGGCATCGCGGAGGTAGCTGCGGGCTTTTTTGAGGCGCACCAGGGTATCGCCGGCGAACAACGGGTGAGGCGGCCATTCTTCCCGTCGGGAGGTTCCGTTGAGGGCGCCGGCGAGTTTGGCGCTGGCGGCTTGGACCCCTCCCTCGATTTCGAGCAGGGGGTGTTCGTGGTGAGCTTGTTCGTCCACCCAGGCGTTGTTTTTGATGTCGTGAAAGATACGGATGCCGAGGTCCGAGCAGAGGGTGACGAGGGGGTGGTTCTCGAAGGGGTCTTCCATCTCGTCGGGGTTGGCGAGGGCCTCCTCGCAGACCCGGTTCATTTCCTCAATCCAAGCGGCGCGTTCGGCTTCCTGTTCGGGGGTCAAGGGTTCGGGTTCGGGTTCGCCCATTTCGATACGAAGCTTTTCCCGTTCCTCCCGCCAAATGCGCTCGTAGGCGTTGGGATCGTCAAATCCCTCCTTTTCGAGGCGGGCATGGATGCGGTCGGTGAGGCGGTTCATGCGGGCGGTCTCGGCTTCGGCTTGGGCTTCGATTTCGCTGGTGGGGTGGTCGTCGTGTTCCGGGTCAGGGAGGTGGTGGTCCTGGTCCATGGCGTCGGCGAGGCGTTGCATGAAGTGGACGATGGCCTCGCTGTTGGCTTTGATTTGCTGTTGCTCCTCGTCCTCGGTCATGGTCCAGGTGGCTTGGCTGGAGAGGTCGATTTGGTAGTCGGCGCTTTCGATGACCACCCGTCCGTTGGCCTCGCTGTACCATTCGAGGTAGAGGCTGTTGGCCATGTGGAAGGTGAAAACGCGTCCGCTTTTGTAGCCGGCGATGAATTCCTCCCGGGGACAGTCGGGGACCCGGACTTTTCGGGAGGCGGTGATGTCGCCCACGACACCTTCCTGGTGTGTAGCCACTCCGGAGAGATCGGTTCCCGGTTTGGGGTTGGGATTGACGAAGCGCAGAACGTGGCCGGCGAGGTCGCGCCACGGATTGCCTTGAAGGTTCAGGATGACGGGTTCGTCCCGGCCCTGAAACCAAAGGGTTCCGGTGGTGGTGCCGCGAATCCGGTTGTCCAATTCGCCTTTGATCAGGGGTTCATCGATGCGCCAGGCCATGACGTGGATTCCTTGAGGGGGATGGGGTGAGTCTGGGGGGGAAGGCGATGGGCGATGGGCGATGGGCGATGGACGATGGGCGATGGACGATGGGGAGGGAGGAGTGTCGGGGAGATTGGGGTGTGCAGTAGGTGTACGAGTATGGAGTGGGGGGGGGATCAGGCGAGGCGGTAGCGGGTGAGGAGGGTGTGGGCGAGGTCGGCGCGGGCGCGGTTGAGGATGTAGAGGTGGATGCCGGGGACGCCGCGGTCGAGGAGTTCGTCGATTTGGGAGGAGGCCCATTCGGTGCCGACGCGTTCGGCGGCTTCGGGGTCGTCGCCGACGGCGATGAGGTCGGCTTCGAGCTGGGAGGGGAGGGAGGCTTGGCACATGGCGCACATGCGTTGGACTTGTTTGAGGGAGAGGGCGGGGAGGAGTCCGGGGAGGATGGGTTGGGTGATTCCGGCGTTGCGGCATGTTTCGACGAAGTCGAAGTAGACCTGGTTGTCGAAGAAGAGCTGGGTGGTGGCGAAGTCGGCGCCGGCGTCGAGTTTGGCTTTGAGGTTTTGGATGTCGGCGAGGGGGGAGAGGGCTTCGGGATGGGTTTCGGGGTAGGCGGCGACGCCGAGGCAGAAGTCGGGATGGCGGGCCTTGAGGAGGTGAACGAGGTCGACGGCGTAGGCGAGGCCGTCGGGGGCGGCTTGGAAGGTGGTGGCTCCTTTGGGGGGGTCGCCGCGGAGGGTCATGATGTTGCGGTAGCCGTTTTGGTGAAGGTCATCGGCGATGTGATGGAGGTCTTCGCGGCTGGAGCCGACGCAGGTGAGGTGGGGCATGACGGCGGGGTGGCCGGCGGCGCGGAGGAGTTCGCAGACGTCGCGGGTGCGCTGGCGGGTGGAGCCGCCGGCGCCGTAGGTGACGGTGACGAAGTCGGGGCGGGTATCGGCGAGGGCGTGGATGGTCTGGCCGAGGGCCTCGAGTCCGGCGTGGTCTTTGGGGGGGAAGAATTCGAAGGAGAGGAGGGGGCGGGAGGCTTGGTGGAGGAGGGAGGCGATGGTTGGATCAGGCATAATGGAAAGACTGTAGCGGGGGGCGGTTGCGGGAACAACGGGAAAAGTGTTCAAAAATACTTGAAGTTTTTGGGAGCGCTCGCCATCTTGTCGGGACCGTTGGCCGGAACCGGTTGAGCCGGAGGTGGCGCCGACGTGGAGCAGGATAGACCGAAATCAGATGGCAAGTTTGAATGAAAATTGATGTTTCGAGCGAGCTGTATCGCATGCGGCATAGTGCGGCGCATGTGATGGCGGCGGCGGTGTGTCGTTTGTTCGGTCCGGTGCAGTTGGATATCGGCCCCCCTACGGAGGAGGGGTTTTATTACGATTTCGATTTGGCCCACCGTTTATCGCCGGAGGATTTTGAAGCGATCGAAGCGGAGATGGGGAAGATCATCGGGGAGGATCAGCGGTTTGAGCGGATGGAGGTTTCGCGAGAGGAAGCGGTGAAGCTGATCGAGGGGATGGGGCAGAAGTTCAAGATCGAGCGGCTGGCGGATATTCCGGAGGGGGAGGCGATCACGTTTTACCGGAACGGGGAGTTTTTGGATTTGTGCCGGGGCCCGCATGTGGAGAGCACGGGGAAGATCCGGGCGTTTAAGTTGTTGTCGGTGGCGGGTTCGTATTACCGGGGCAAGGAGACGAACCCGATGTTGCAGCGGGTGTATGCGACGGCGTTCACGAACGACAAGCAACTCCGGGTACACTTGAAACTTCTGGAGGAGGCGAAACTTCGGGACCACCGGAAGATCGGCAAGGAACTGGATTTGTTCAGCATTCAGGATTCGGTGGGGCCGGGCTTGATCCATTGGCATCCGAAGGGGGCGCGGATCCGTAACGTGATCGAGGAGTTCTGGCGGAAGGAACATTACCGGGCGGGGTATGACCTTTTGTACACGCCGCACACGGGGCGGAGTCATTTGTGGGAGACGTCGGGGCATCTGGATTTTTACCGGGAAAGCATGTATGCGCCGATGCAGATCGACGAGAACGAGTATTTCATCAAGCCGATGAATTGTCCGTTTCACATCGAGATTTACCGGAACAAGAAGCGGTCGTACCGGGATCTGCCGCTGCGATGGGCGGAGTTGGGGACGGTGTACCGGTATGAGAAGGCGGGGGTGTTGCACGGGTTGCTGCGGGTGCGGGGCTTCACGCAGGACGATGCCCATATTTTCTGTACGCCGGAGCAAATGGAAGACGAGATCATCCGGGTGATCCGGTTTGCGGCGCACATTTGGCGGACGTTTGGCTTCGAGGAGATCACGGCGTATTTGGCGACGCGTCCGGCGAAGGCGGTGGGGGAGGAGGCGCAGTGGCAGAAGGCGATTGATTCGCTGGAGAAGGCGCTGAAGCTGGAGGGGATTCCGTATGAGGTGGATCCGGGCGGGGGGGCGTTTTACGGTCCGAAGATTGACATGAAGGTGAAGGACGCGATCGGCCGGGAATGGCAGATGACGACGATCCAGTTCGACTTCAACCTGCCCGAGCGATTTGACATGACGTATGTGGGGGATGACAACAAGGAGCACCGTCCGTACATGGTGCACCGGGCGTTGTTTGGGAGCATCGAGCGATTTTTCGGGATTTTGGTCGAGCATTACATGGGAGCGTTTCCATTGTGGCTGGCTCCGGAGCAGGCTCGGGTGTTGCCGCTGACGGACAGCCAGCAGGGGTATGCGGAGGAGGTGGCGGAGGCGCTGCGGGAGGTGGATCTGCGGGTGGGAGTGGACCGTCGGGCGGACAAGATCGGGGCGAAGATCCGGACGGCGCAGATGGAGAAGATCCCGTACATGCTGATCGCGGGTCCGCGGGAGGCGGAAACGAGAACCCTTTCGTTGAGGAGCCGCACCGGCGGTGACCTCGGAGCTTTTCCGCTTGAGGACTTGATCAAGCGGTTTCAAGAAGAAGTCGCGCAACGGCGCGGTCCGGCGGTTTCCGGCGCGCCCGAAGCGTGAGCAACTATTAACGCAGGAGGATGTCATTCGCAATTTTACCCGTATTAATCATTTGATCCGCGTCCCGGAGGTTCGTTGTGTGGACCAGAACGGGGAGCAGATCGGAGTGATCCCGACCCGTGAGGCGCTGAACCGCGCTCACACGGCAGGTTTGGACTTGGTGGAAGTGGCGCCGCAGGCGCAACCGCCGGTTTGCCGGATTATGGATTACGGCAAGTTCAAGTTCGACCAGCAGAAGAAAGAGAAATCGAGCAAGAAGAACGCGTCGGCTACGAAGGTCAAGGAGATCAAGTACCACGCGAATGTGGATGAGCACGATTACGAGACGAAGCTGCGGCATATCCGCGATTTCATCGGGGAAGGCCACCGGGTCAAGGTGACACTGGCGTTCCGGGGTCGTGAAAACGCGCACCAGGAAATCGGGTTCAACCTGATCAACCGGGTGATCGAGGATTGCAAGGATGTGGCGGTGAAGGACCGGGAGCCCCAGAAGATGGGCCGTTTTGTCACGACGCTGCTTACGCCGAAGCCGAACTCGAAAGGCTAACTTTTTTCTGGACGGGGAGGGAGCGATCGCGTAATGATCCTGCCCTTTTCGCCAGCCAGGCGAGAATCCGATGAAGTCCGGAAGCGGGAAAACGTTTCCGGGAAAGGAAGTTTACCATGCCCAAACAAAAGACGAAAAAGAGCGCAGCCAAGCGGTTTAAGAAGACCGCGACCGGCAAGTTGACCCATTCGCGGATGGGTCGTCGCCATTTGGCGAGCAGCAAATCGACGAAGCGGAAGCGCCATTTGCGTTCCGAAGCGGTGGTCTCGGCCGCGTTCACCAAGCAGATTTCAGCCGTGATCGGCTAACCCCCTGGAGAGAAAAACGCCATGTCCCGTGCAACCAATGCCCCCGCATCCCGTAAACGCCGCAACCGTCGCCTGAAGCTCGCGAAGGGCTTCTACGGAGCGCGCAGCAAACTTTATCGTACCGCCACCGAGGCCGTTGACCGGGCGATGGTGATGGGCTTCGAACACCGCAAGCTGAAGAAGCGGGATTACCGCGGTTTGTGGATTCAGCGCCTTTCCGCAGCGTGCAAACTGAATGACATTTCGTACAGCCGTCTGATCGACGGCCTGACCAAGGCGAATGTGAAGTTGAACCGGAAGATGCTTTCGGAGTTGGCGATTCACGATCCGGAAGGTTTCGCGAAGATTGTTTCGATCGCGCGGGCTTCGGCCGGTTCGTAAGCGGCTTGAGCAGGGCCCGCCGGGGACCGGTTGGCGCGGTCCCCTACCTTTAAACCCTCGATTTTTATCGGGGGTTTTTTGTTGTTCCGGCCTTGTCAGTGGATGGTGGTAAATGGTTTACTGAACGGGTTGGGGTCATTATGAAAAAACGCAAGATCAGCATCAAGGATGTAGCGGAGGCGGCCGGGGTTTCGCGGGCGGCGGTTTCGTTGGTTTTAAACGACGGGAACATCCGGATTGGCAAGGAGAAGCGGCAGCGGATCATCGATGTCGCGAAGGAGATGGGGTACACACCGCACGTGGGGGCGAGGCGGCTGGCGTTGCGGAAGATGGAGACGCTGGGCCTGGTTTTCGTGGACAAGCCGAATGCGCTGAACGAGCAGTATCTGTTTGGTCTGACCCATGCGGTGGCGTTGGAGGCGCGGCGGCACGGGTACGATATTCATTTGCGATTTTTGGAGGCGTTGGACGGGGATCGGGCTCCGATTACTCCGGGGCTGGTGGATGGAAGTTTGATTGTGGCGGGGAAGACGACGCCGCCTTCGTTTTTTGAGCACTTTGAGCGGGTGTCACATCCGCATGTGGTGATCGGTGGGGGGTTCATGAATCCGAAGCCACCGGATTTTGTGGATGTGGATGTGGCGACGGGGATGATGATTGCCACGCGGCATTTGGTGCAGTTGGGGCATCGGCGGATTGCGTATGTGTCGGCGTCGTCGAACGAGGACAAGCTAAATGGGTACATCATTGGTTTGACGAAGGCGCGGATTCCGATTCAGCGTCCGCTGATTCTGGAGGGGCGGAAGACGGACCGGGATTTGGACGATACGGTGGAGAGTTTGTTGACGATGGCGGAGCGTCCGACGGGGGTGGTGTGCACGAGCGATTGGCTGGCGATCCGGTTGATGCGGAGTTTGCGGGAGGCGGGGGTGGCGATTCCGCGCGATCTTTCGATTACCGGGTTCGACAATGCGGACTTGGCGGATTGGGTATCGCCGGCGTTGACGACGGTGAAGGTTCCGGGGGAGCGGATTGCCCAGCTTGCGGTGAGGCAGGTGGTGCGAATGATAGACGGGCCGGTGGATACCCGGTTGCAATCGTTGCTGCCGGCGGAACTGGTGATCCGGGATTCGACGATGGCTCCTCCGGAAACGGGAGGGGGGCAGGGCGGGTTGTCGTTGACGGGTCGGGCCGCAGCGCAGGGATGAAGGCGGACGTTTTCCTCGGGCGGGGATGGGGAGGTCGGGTTGCGGCGCTTTTGGTGGCCGGGGGAATGGTTTCGGCGGAGGAGCCAAGGTTGTGGCGGCTGCCGACGGGTGGGGTTGCGGTGGAAGCGCCGGGGGATTTGTCGTATCCCGCAAAGGATGCGCGGATGGTGTTCACGCCGTTGACCTCGTTGGGTGGCGAGGAGGTTCTGGCCGAAGGTTCGGGATTGTTTGTTCGGTCGGCGCCCGCGCCGATGTGGAGTTGGGACCAAATCGACGGAAATGTCTGGCTGGACCAGAGAGAGAATGGGGTGGAGGTGTGGATGATTCCGTCGCCGCTGGTTCCACGGTTGGGTACGCTGGCCGTGCTACCACCGATGGATGACGCGGGGGGTGAGGAGGGGCGGGTTGTCGGTTATTCCCTGGATCAGGTTGAGGATTTTGAACCGGCAGCTCCGGTGGCGTTGCCGGTGGATGGGGCGTTGATTCGATGGGCGGGGAGTTCGTTGACGGCGCGGCTCAATGAGCGGCTACACCAGGAGGATTGGTTGATCGAGGATGTGGATTGGACTCCGCAATGGCGGCCGGGGCGAGGGGTGCCGGAGTTCCCATTTGAGGTAGAGGTTTCCGATGCGATCACGGGGGCGAGGGAGTTGCTTTCGGGGGGGATGATTTCGACGGGCGGGGAGGGGCTTCGGTGGACGGTGGCGGGGCTGGATCTGACCTGGGATTTTCTTTTTCCGGACGAGGAGGGGGAAGGTGTGTTTGTGGTTCAAGGTCTGGTGTATGGGGAGGGGGGCCGAGTGGTGCGGATGGAGTTTCGACTTCGAGGTCCGGATGGATTCCGGTATGAGAACCTTGATTCCGACGGGTCGAGCGAGGGTGCGGCGGGATGGGTTGGGGAAAGGCATTGGGTGCTGGTGGCGAATGATCCCCGAGTTCCCCGGCAGGTCGAGGGTTGGGGGGATGAAGAGGCTGGCGTGGGCGGTCTTCGCTATACGCTTGCGCTGGGGCCGGAGGATTCAACGTATCCTGGACAGGCTTCGTGGCGATGGTTGATGGATCATGGTCCGGTGGCGGATGGAGATGCCGGGCGAGGAGCGAGGAATCGATTGCGCGCATTAGCGATGCCGGACACGGCGATGAAGCATCGGGAGGGGTTGATCCGGTTGTGGTCGCGGGCGGTCGCGGATGCGTCGAATCCGCCACGCTTTGCGGAGGCGAGGGATGCCTTTTTGATCCCGGTTCCGGCAGGGGTGGAAGGCTTGGATGGAGAACGAGGGGTTGTTTCCGCGCGGGGGCTGGCATGGTTGCGGCTGGTGGCGGGTTCATCGCGGCATCCTTTGCGGCATGGGGCTTCGGCGGCGCTTTTTTCGGGGATGATGACGGAGGATTTGCAGTTGGCAGGAGGCGCGTGGGGGACAGGAGCGCTGGCGATTCCGTTGAATCCTGATCCGGCGTTGAATCATGAGGTGGCTGATTCAGCGAATGGTGCAACGTGGTTGGCGGGATCGCTGGGGCGAGGGGTGGCGGGGGTGGTGGTGGACGATGGGGCGTTTCCGGTTTGGGACTTCAATCCGGCGGCCCGGCGGGGGCTAGCGGACGGACTGGGATGGGATGAGGAAAACGGGAAGGTCGGAGTATGGACGGACTCGGCGAAGGCGGCGTGGTTGCGGGCGATTGAGGGATGGGCGGCGGAGGCGGGGGTTCCGGTGTTGATGCGGTCGGAAGGGGTGCCGAGCAGGGTCGCGTCCGGGTTTGCCGACGGGTTTGTTTGGATGCCAATGCGTGGAGATGTTTCGTTTGCGGAGCGAATGAGGGAGGCGGAAGAGGTCCGGACGCGAGCGGGGAGCCGGGTGGTGGGAACGACGGCGCAGGAAGAACGGGAGATTCGGGCGGCGCTGGCTTACGGATTTTTACCGGGATTGCCGGAGGGCGGATTGAGGCAGGAGTTTCCGGTGTGGCTTTTCCCATGGGTGCAGCGGATGGCGGAGTTGGGATGGAATCCGGCGGGTCCGGTGAAGGCGGAGGAGAAAGGAATTTTGCTCGAGCATTTTGGGTGGGGCTCCGGGGAGGAGGGGGGCGTGGTGTCGGTGTGGAACGCAACGGGACAGGCCAGGTTGGCGCGGTTGGGGGTGCCGGATGAATTCTCAGGGTGGGCGGTGATCGCGGACTCGGGCGCGACGGTGCGGTTAGGGGGGCAAGGGGGCAGGTTTTCGATGGCGCTTCCGCTGGAAGCGGAGGAGGTGGCCTGGGTGGCATTTGTGCCCCGCGAGCGGATGGAAGCGGAGCGGGCACGGTTGCGAGTGATGCCGTGGAGTGCGCTTCGCTTTGCGAATTTGTTGGAGAATCTGGATCGGGCGGAGGCTGAGGAACGAGCGGGATTTTGGTTGGATTTTGTGGTGTCGGGGGAGCGAGGGAATGCCGCGGAAATCCATGTGGGAAATGGAGGAAATGAGGAGATGACGATCCGGTCGGTGCGATTGCGGCAGGCCCGGGCAACAACCCGGGTGGCGGGGCCGCGGGTTACGCTGGGGAGCGGAGAGGTCTATCGCAGCGTAATCGATCTGCCCCCCGCGAGTCCGGGGGAGGGGTTGGTGACGCTGCTGGTTGAGGTCGAGCGGAGGGGGAGTCGGATGCAGACGGAGCGAAGGCTGCACTATTAGGAGCGGGGGGGGGCGTGCCGGGGTCTCGAGGGCCGCGAGCTGGATTTGGTATTTAAGGGTTGACCCCGGCCTAGGCGGGTTGACCCCGGCCTAGGCTTTGTCCCACCGGGCGAGGTTGGGTTGAGTAAGGCCGTCTTGCCAGGCGCGGAGGAGGGTGGCTTGCATGGCGAGGAACATGGCGAGGAGGCCGGCGAGGCGGCCGCGATGGGTGGGGCGAAGCCAGCCATAGGTGCCGATGGCGAGGGCGAGGAGGTGGATGGCGAGGAGGATGGGGTAGATGGGATGGAGGGGGAGGAGGAGGAGGTTGAGGAGGAGGGCGCCGAGGAGGAGGAAAGGGGAGAAGAGGCGGGCGATTTTGTGGGAGGCGAATTGCCACCAGATGGGATGGCCGCCGGGGAAGATCCACGCAGGATGAAACCGGAGGAGCTGCACGCAGCCAGCAAGGGTGCGACGCTTGCGGATGGCTTCGCGGGCCGGATCCTGGGCGGGTCGATCGTAGATTTTGGCGGCGGGCTCGAAGGTGCAGCGGTAGCGGGAGGCAATGGCGCGCATGGGGAGGAGGACATCATCAAGGGCGGCGTGGGGCGGGAGGGGTTGGGCGAGTTCGCGGCGCATGGCGTAAAGGGCGCCGGTGGCGCCGGGTACGGAGGCGAAACGGCCTTCGCGATCACGAATCCATTTTTCGTAGCGCCAGTAGGTGTCGATGCCGGCGGCGGCGGAGGTGTCGGTGTCGGCGGCTTCGAAGATGAGTTCGCCGGAGACGACACCGATGGTGGGATCGGAGAAGTTGGCGAGGAGGTGGGTAAGGGCTTGAGGATCGAGGCGCTGGCGGACGTCCATCATGATGAGGAGGTCGCCGGTGGCGAGGGGGATGAGGTCGTTGAGGACGGAGGGTTTGCCACGGCGTTCGGGAAAGGAGATGAGGCGGATACGGGGATCGTGGAGGTCGTGGAGGGCGGCTTGGGGGTCGTCGTGGCCGGCGTCGTTGCCGATGAGGATTTCGTTGATGCGGTGGGCCTGGGGGTCGTTGAGGAGGGACCGGATTTTGGGGGCGAGGCGGGGGGCTTCGTTGTAGATGGAGATGATGACGGAGATGGTGAGGGAGTTGTCGGCTTTGGCGACAGGACGAGGGCGGAGGCGGGCGAGGAGGCCGATGAGGAGGGGGTAGCCGGCGTAGATGTAGCCGACGCCGAGAAGGCAAAACCAGAAGAGTATGGCGGGTAGGGTCATGTGAGGGAGAGGAGCATAGCAGGTTCGGGCAGGGGGAGGGAAGGGGGGGCGGCGAGGCGGTGAGAGGTGTGAATGGTTGCGTTTGAGGTTTTGAAGATACCTGTAGTCTTCGGGCCGTTCGGCGGCCGCCGGATTCACCGCGCTTTCTGCGTTGAACTCGGGGGTGCGGACATGAGTCCAGCCCCCCCTCGTCCGCCTTGAAATCACGGC
>DAOLCW010000025.1:0-31921 GCA_035327665.1 Kiritimatiellia bacterium | reverse complement strand
TCGGGCACCCCGAGATCGAGTTCGGTCGCGATTAAAATCCGAGTTGCAACTATGTCCGGACTGACCCGGACATCTCTGACCCTGACATCTCGCGAGTTGCAACTATGTGCGGACTGACCCGGACATCCTCTGACCCGGACATCCTCTCTGACCCGGACATCCCGGACTGACCCGGACATCCCCTGACCCGGACATCCCTATGTGCGGACTGACCCGGACATCCTCTGACCTGACCCTGACATCCTGACCCGGACATCTGTGCATTTTGACCCGTGCATTTGCTGCCCCGTACATTCTGGGAGCGATTAACCGCCAACTGTCGAACTTGGGCTAGAGGTTGTAGTGTCGGGTGGCCTCGGGCTGGAAGTGGATGGCGCCGATTCGGATACGATGGATGCCATCGGGGAACTCCCATTCGATGGTGTCGCCGACAGAGAACCCGATGATGGCGGCTCCGAGGTCGGAAAGAATGGATAATTTTCCCTTCCCGAGATCAGCTTCGCCGGGATAGACGAGGGTGTATTTCATGTGTTCTTCGGTCGTGAGGTCGACGAGGCAAACACTGGTGTGCATGGTGACGACATAAGGAGGGATTTCGTCGACGGCGACAACCCGGGCCCGATCCAGTTCTTGCTCCAGGACATGGAGAATGGGGCCGGGTTGGGAGCAGAACTGCTTTGCAGTGGCAACGAGATCGCGGAGTCGCGCGCAGTCGAGGGCGGAAACCGTAATGTTACGCGTTTGCATGGCACATTCTCCTTTAGCGAGATGGATACAGATGCAGGTTCTCTGCCGGGGCTACTCCGAGCATGCCCTATCAGCGATCTTTTGTCGAGCCGATGATACGGTGTGCAGCGGCGATGAATCGCCGCTGAGCTTCGAGGTTTCGGCTTTCAGAAGGAGGCTTCCATGGCGGTGATGCCTTGGGGGGTGCCCATGTCGAGGAGGGGTGGAGGGACGGGGGAGGCGAGGAGGAGATGGCGGGTGGCGAGGCCGGGGAAGATTTCCTGCTCCAAGGAGCAGGGGCGGTCGGGGGGGAGGGAGGCGATGAGGGCGGGGGTGAAGAGGTAGATGCCACCGTTGACGAGGCCGTGTTCGCGGTCGGCTTTTTCGTGGAAGCCGGTGATGAAGTGGTCCGGATCGAGGTCGACGGTTCCGTAGCGTCCGGCTTGAGTCATTTCCACGACGGCGAGGGTGGCGTGGACGCCGGGGTGCCGGGTGGCGGCATGGACGAGGTCAGAGAGGCGGGCGCGGGGGAGGAGGCTGTCGCCGTTGAAGACGAACCAGGGTTGGTCGGAGGGGAGGTGGGGTGCGGCAAAGCGGACGCCGCCGCCGGTGCCGAGGGGTTCGGGTTCGATGGATACGGTGATGTGGAGGTTGCGTTGTTCGCGGGTTTCGGCCCAGTCGACGAGTTGCTGGGCGCGGTAGCCGGCGGCGAGGTGGATGCGGCGGATGCCCTGGGCGACGAGGGAGTCGATCATGTGTTCGATGAAGGGGCGGCCCTTGATGGGGACGAGGGCTTTGGGGCGGTCGGGGTAGAGGGAACGGAGGCGGGTGCCGAGGCCACCGGCGAGGATCATGGCGGTGTCAGGAGTCATGAGAGGGGTCCTTTCCGGCGGCGAGGTCGAGGAGGGCGGTGTTGGTGCGTTGGATGACGGATTCCATGCTGAAGAGTTGTTGAGCGTCTTGGAGGGCGTTGGTGCCGAGGCGGGCGCGGAGGTCGGGGGAGTGAGCAAGGCGAAGGAGGGCTTGGTCGAATTCTTCTTCGCAGATTGGATCGAAGAGAAGTCCGTTGTGGTCGGGGCGGACGGCTTCGCTGATGCCGCCGAGGCGGGCGGCGAGGATGGGGAGTCCGACGGCCATGGCGTGGACGAGGGCGCCGGTCATGTGGAAGTTGTCGGATTGGTGTCCGGCGCGCATGACGAGGCCGATGTCGCCGGCGTTGAGGGCGCGGTTGACGTCGGCGAGGGTGGGGAGCCATCCGGTGAGGGTGACGTGGTTTTGGAGGCCGAGTTCGCGGATGAGGCGTTCGAGGTGGGGTTTGTCGGGGCCGTCGCCGACGAGGAGGTAGTGGAGGCGGGGATGGTGGGGGAGGAGGCGGGCGAAGGCGCGGAGGATGCGGTCGTTGGCTTTGTTGGGGTGGAGGATGCCGTGGTGGACGAGGACGATGGTGTCGGGGGAGAAGTTAAAAGTCTGTCGGCATTGAGTTTTGTCGAGGGGTTTGTAGACGGTGGTGTCGCAGGGGTCGTAAACGGGGAGGACGCGGTGGGGGTCGATGCCCTGAGTGGCGAGGTAGTCGCGGGTGGCACGGGCGCGGGTGAAGATGAGGGGAAGGTGGCGCCAGGAGTTGAGGTCGAAGCGGCGAATCCAGCGGGCGAGGGGGCGGAGGGGACGGTGGGGGGCGAGGTAAATATCGACGAAGAAGTCGGCGACGGTGATGGCGGTGCGGGGTCCAAACCAGCGGCGGGCGATGGAGGCGGTGAAGGGGATGGTTTCGTCGATGTAGACGGCATGGATGCCGAGGTTGCGGCAGGTGCGGGCGACGCGGGGGAGCCAGAGGATCCAGAGGAGGGTTTTGAGGAGTTTGTCGCGGTTGGAGGTGCGGCGGACGGTGAAGGGAAGGAGGTGGACGGTGGCGTGGCGCTGGATGAGGTCGGGGAGTTTTTTTTCGCTTTTCATGCCGAAGTAATGGACGTCGGCGTGCCGGGCGAGGTCGGCGATGAGTTCGGGCAGGGCGTGGAAGAGTTCAGCGTGTTCGGCGGGGCCGTAACGGAACCAGAAGGCGATACGGGGACGGGTCATGGGGGTGGTAGTAAGGGAGGGGGAGGTGTGGGGTAGAGGGTTTGGGAGGATGTTGGCGGGGGTTTAGGTGTCAGGGGGGGAACAAAGCGGCGTCGAGACGCCGCACTCCAAATTGGAGTGGGGTGGTGGGGCATCGTTATGCACTTCGGCCGGGCGGGAGTGAGTCCCTCCACACTCCCCAAAGGGGGACGGGTCATTCATCGAGATCCTGGAAGATGATGCGGGTACCTTCGTGGCTGCAGCGGAAGTCGATTTCCTGAAGTCCGGCCATGGCGGTGCGGACGGTTTCGCGGCGTTCGGGGGGGACCCAGAGGAGGAGGAAGCCACGGCCGCCAGCGCCGAGCAGTTTGCCGCCGGTGGCTCCGGCGGCGCGGGCGCGGTCGTAGATGTGGTCGATTTCCTGGTTGGAGATGCCGGAGGAGAGACCGCGCTTGCGCATCCAGGATTCGTGGAGGAGGTCGCCGAAGGCATCGATGTCGCCGCCGCCGACGAGGAGGTGTTCGGCCTGGTCGGCGAGTTTTTTCATTTCGTGGAGGGCGGCCTCGTTTTTGGCGGTGTTTTTGTTTTGCTGCTGGAGGAGGGTTTCGGCGGATTGCTCGAGGCCGGTGAAGTACATGACGACATGTTGTTCGAGCTGTTCGATGCGTTGGGCGGGGAGGGCGAGGCGTTTGACTTCGACGTTCTGGCCGGGTTTGAAGTCGAGGCGGATAAAGCCGCCGTAGGCAACGGCGTATTGGTCCTGGTGGCCGCCGCTGTCGCCGACGCGGACGCGTTCGATATGAATGGCTTCGCGGGCGAGGTCTTCGGCGGTGACGCGGCGGCCATGGAAGCCGTGGAGGGCATGGAGGAGGCCGACGGTGAAGGCGGAGGAGGAACCGAGGCCGGTGCGTCCGGGGAGGTCGGAGACGTGGGAGATTTCAAGTCCGGTTTCGGGGCGGTGGTAGAGGAGGCATTCGCGGACGAGGGGATGTTCGAATTCCTCGGGGGTGAGGACGGATTCGGTACGGGCATAGCTGGCGCGAAACCGGTGTTTGAAGAAGGGACTGAGGGCGTGGAGGGAGATGTAGCAGTATTTGTTGATGGAGGTGAGGAGGGTAACGCCGCCATGTTGTTCGTAATAGGAGGGGAAGTCGGTGCCGCCTCCGAAGAAGCTGACACGGAAGGGGGTGCGGGAGATGATCATGGGAGAACCTCTTTGCCGTGGTGGACATCCTTGATAAAGGCGGCGACGGTATCATAGGTGGTCGGGATTTGCCGATAGGTTTTGAGGCGGTCGATGTTGATGTCGTAGATTTCGGGTTTGAGGGCGGGGTCGGGGTCGGGGAGGATGCAGCCGGGGATCATGGAGGCGATTTCGCGGGGGCTGATGAGGCCTTGGCCGGCGGCGTTGAGGATGAGGTTGGTTTGGCCCTGATGAATGAGGTCGAGCACGGTGTCGGCGAGGGCGCGGGTGTGCTGGAATTGATAAAGGGAATCGGGGTGGACGCGGAGCGGGGCGCGGGTGAGCAGATCGTAGACGGGATTCTTTTTGAGGCCGGGTCCGACGAATCCGGCCATGCGGAGGATGAGCCAGGAGGGGGCGTTGAAGCGGACAAGCTGTTCGGCGAGCCATTTGTGGTGCCCGTAGCGGGAGAGGCGGAGGGGATCGATGGGGACATCTTCCCGGTTGAGGGTGGGGTCGGCTTTATCGGGGTAGACATCGACGGTGGAGAGGAAGACGTAGAGGGGGGTCTTGAGGTGATGAAGGGAGCGGGCGACACTGGCCACGGAGTCGTCGAAGTCGGTGAGGGGTTCGCGGTCGGAGAGGTATTTGCGGGAGTTTCCGTTGGCGTTGATGACGAGGTCCCAGGAGGTACCGGGGAGGGAGGGGGCATCGTCGCGGCCAGCGGGGGTGACGTCCCAGCCTTCGGCTTGGGCGGCGCGGACGATGGCGGAGCCGACAAAGCCGCGGCCTCCGAGGACCAGGCATGTACGGCGGGCGGTCATTAGAGGCGGACGGTTCCCTGGGCGCGGGCTAACTCGAACCAGGCGGCGGTGCGCTGGAGGCCTTCGGCCAGCGGGGTCGTGCAGGCAAGACCGAGTTGGTGGAGCCGGGTGACGTCGAAGATTTTGTCCATCTGGCCGTCTGGTTTGGAGGTGTCCCAGACGATGTTGCCGGGGAAGCGGGTGGCGGCTTTGATGGCTTCGGCGAGTTCGCGGATGGAGGTTCGGGTGCCGGAGGAGATGTTGACGGGTTCGCTTTGGTCGTAGTGATCGAGGAACCAGGGAATGGTGGCGGCGACGTCGCCGGCGTAGACGAAGTCGCGGGTGGGCTTGCCGGTGCCGAGGGCGGTGATGGTGGCGTCGCCGCGGTCGCGAGCTTCGATGTATTTGCGAATGAGGGCGGGGATGACGTGGGATTGTTCCAGATTAAAGTTGTCCCACTCGCCGTAGAGGTTGCCGGGGATGAGTACGACGGAGTTGAAGCCGTGCTGGACGCGGTAGGCCCAGGACTGGACGAGGAGCATTTTTTTGGCGACGGAGTAGCCTGCGCTTTCGATCTGGGGGAACCCGTTCCACATTTGGGATTCGTCGATGGGGGAAACGGCGGTGGAGGGGTAGGAGCATCCGCCCATGAAGGTGAGGAACTTTGCCACGCCGGACGTGAAGGCGGCATGGAACACGGCGGTGTTCATGGCGAGGTTTTCATAGTAGTAGTCGGCGGGGCGCTTTTTGTTGTCGACGATGCCGCCGGATTTGGCGGCGAGATGGAGCACGCAGTCGGGTCGGATGTCGGAGAGCATGGCCTCGGGGGCGCCGGGTTGAAGGAGGTCGTAGTCGGCGCGGGTGAGGGGGATGATCTCGGCGGAAAAGGCTTCGCGAAGGCGGGGGAGGATATGATGGCCGAGGAAGCCGTGGGCTCCGGTGACGAGGATTTTGGAGAAGCGGGTTGAGGGGGTCATATGTTTCCGAACTGGTTGCGGCGGATGATCTGGTACCCCTTGATCAATTCGGCGATACCCTCCCGGAGGGAGACGGCGGGTTTGAAGCCGGTGGCTTCGAGGCGTTCGTTGCTGACGATGTAGTTGCGCTGGTCGGGATCTTTTCCGACGGGAGCCTCCATGATGGTGAAATCGGGGATCTGCTTTTTGATTTCCTCACAGAGTTCCATTTTGGAGAGGTTGGCGTCGCTGAGGCCGACATTGAAGGGTTTGCCTTTCATGGCGTCGAAGTGTTCGAGGCCGTGGAGGAAGACGCGGGCGATGTCGCGGACATGGATGTAGTTGCGCTTGAAGTGGGCTTCGAAGAGAACGATGAAGCGGTCGGTGAGGGCTCGGTAGGTAAAGTCGTTGACGAGGAGGTCGATGCGCATGCGGGGGCTGATGCCGAAGACGGTGGCGAGCCGGAAGGAGATGGCGCGGCCGGAGTCGAGGAGGTGTTTTTCGAGTTCGACCTTGAGGGTCCCGTAGAGGGACACGGGGTTCATGGGGGTTTCCTCGGTGCAGAACTTTCCGGCCTCGCCGACGCCGTAGCCGCTGTTGCTGGTGGGGGAGAGGAAGCGCTGGTCGGGGCTGGAGTGGCGGAGGAGCATGGTGATGGCGTCGAGGTTGATGGTTTGGGCCTCGACGGGTTTTTGAGCGCAGAGGGGGGCACCGACGAGGCAGGCAAGGGGGATGATGACATCGGCCTTGGCGAGGAGGGGCTTCATCACGCGTTCGTCGCGGACGTCGGCGCGGACCATGGTGAAGGCGTCGAAGCGGCAGCAATCGAGTAGGGTGGCTTGACCGTACATGAAGTTGTCGACAGCGGTGACGTGGTGGCCGCGAGCGAGCAGTTCGGGGACGAGGACGGATCCGATGTAGCCGGCGGCCCCGGTGACGAGAATTCGAGAAGGAGGTTGATTCATAGAGGGGAAACGTACTGTCGGGGCTTGGCTTGTGTCAACGCCGGGGCTTCTGTGGTGAGCGCGGTCACCTATCCGATTTTGGGCAGAACTCGCCGAATGCGGCGTTGCGGAGATTCGTCCTCTATTCGGTGGTCGCCCCGCCATGGTTCTTGAACTGCGGCGCTGCGAAGACTTGTCACCGCAGTCCAACGATCTCCTCTCCCGAAAGCGCGGGTTGGCGAATCAGGGATGCATCGCCATTCGGTTGGCATTTACATGCTGGGCAGAAACTGGTAGTTTTGATGCGGAAACTGACGATTACAGGATGAGGTGATGTGATGAAGTTGCGCGCACTATTGGCGGGTTGGTTGGTGATGATTCCCTGGGTGGGGCTTGCGGAGGCGACGGAGCGTATAGACCTTCAGGCGTTGTTGGATGCAGCAGAGCCGGGCGCGGTGGTGGAGGTTCCGGAAGGGGTCTATTCCGGGGGGGTGCGAATTCCAGACGGGGTGGCCCTGGTGGGTGCAGGTGCTGGTCGGACGATTCTTGATGGGGAGGGCGGGGAGATTGTGGTGTCGTTCGGGAAAGAGGCGATACTTTACGGGGTAACCGTTCGCAATGGGCGTCATGGTCTGCACAATCAGGGAAATTATATCGGGGTATTCGAGTGCGACATCGAAGATACATCGATCAGCGGTTTGTTTATGCAGAGCGGTTCGGGGGTGATTTTGAACAACATCTTCCGGGGGAATGGGAGTGGGGTGGGATTGCTGATTTCGGGGGCCAATCCGTATGTGGCGAATAATGTATTTGAGAATTATGCAGTGGCGGTACGGGCGACGCATCAGTTTATTCCGACACTGATCGGGAACTGGTTCAGAAACAACCGGGTAGCGATTGAGGTAAGCGGAGGAACGAAGGTGATTTTGGCGAACAATGTCTTTGACGGGAACGGGGTAGAGATCCGGGGGGCGAGCTTGAGTGCGTCGGATGAGATCCGGGCCATGGATCCGGAACGGGATGTGTTGTCGCGGGGCCACGGTCTGGCCGGGTATCGGGCGGCGATGGATGAGCTGTTCGATACGATTGTGGATGCGCACCCGGCAGTTATCTATGAGTTGACGGAAATGGCGGGAGCGTTTGATGTGATTCTTTTGTTTCCATGGGCGAGCTTTACCATGGGAGCCTCGGCGGCCCAGACGGTGATTTTGGATTATCATGCGTATGATTGGTTTGCGGACCGGGATCTTCATGCGGAGCGCATGGAGATGGGGACCTTGCCGGGGGTCAAGGTGGACAATCCGGAGGTTACCGAGTTGGGCTTGGACCGGTATGTATTGGAGAACCGTTTCTTCCACGATGGATCGTATTATGTGGATGAGAGTGGCATGGCCCATTTTCACCGGATGACGACGTTGTCGAGAATCGAGATCATGCTTCCGGCTGGATATCAGTTGGTGGATTCAAATTATCCTGCGGAGGTTGAAATGGTGGGTAACCGCCAGAAGGTGGCGATCCGGGATATGGGGGTGACTCAACTCCGGCTCGCGATGTCGAAGTGAAGGTTCATCCGATCATCCGGGCAGCTCTCGAAGAAGGGCGGGCGGTGGTTGCGTTGGAAAGCACACTGATCTCTCATGGTTTACCGTATCCGGTGAATCTTGATACTGCGCGGAGGCTGGAGGGAATTCTGAACGACCGGGGGGTGGCAGCGGCAACGTGCGGGATCTGGGAGGGCGTACCGACGGTGGGGCTGAACATGGAGCAATTGGAGGGGTTGGCGAAGGCCGGGAAGGTTCGAAAGTGTAGTCGGCGGGATTTGCCGGTGGTGTGTGCACGAGAGGAGGCGGGGGCGACGACGGTGGCGACGACGATGTGGATGGCTCACCGGGCGGGCATTCGGGTGTTCTCGACGGGAGGTATCGGCGGGGTGCACCGGGGAGAGCCCTTCGATGTTAGCGCGGATGTGGAGGAATTGGGGCGGACCCCCATCACGGTGGTGTGTGCGGGGGCCAAGGCGATTCTTGATCTGCCGGCGACCCGGGAGATGCTGGAGACGAAGGGGGTAACGGTGGTGGGGTATCAGACGGATGAATTTCCGGCGTTCTATTCGCGAGCTTCAGGACTTCCCGTGGATGTGCGATGTGATTCGCCGGAAGAGGTCGCAGCCATCGTGCGGGCGAGAGATGAACTGGGATTGACGGCGGCGGTGCTGGTGACGGTGCCGGTTCCCGCAGAACATGAGTTGCCACGCGAGGTGGCGGAGGAAGCGATTGAGCAAGCGCTGAAGGATGCGGACAATGACGGAATTCGAGGGAGAGAGGTGACGCCGTTTTTATTGGCCCGGATGAGTCAGCTTACGGGGGACCGGAGCCGCGAGGCGAATCTTGCCCTGCTGGAGCGGAATGCGCAGGTGGCGGCGGAAATCGCAAAAAAGGTC
Source organism: Kiritimatiellia bacterium (assembly GCA_035327665.1). Classification (GTDB taxonomy): domain Bacteria; phylum Verrucomicrobiota; class Kiritimatiellia; order CAIVKH01; family CAIVKH01; genus DAOLCW01. Next base: position 22,814 of record DAOLCW010000025.1, on the reverse strand, counting down.
TAGTGAAGCGCGGGGGAGGCTGTCTGAAACCCTGTTTTCGGCTCGGCGAGACGCCTCGCGCTTGCAAATGGAAAGAAAATGCCGAAAGGGGGTAGGGCGAACCCTCCAGATCGGATCTAGATCTGATTTTCTTCCTGAAGGCGGCTGATGTAGTCGCGGGGGTCGACGAGGCTGGGGGCGTGGATATCGGGGGCTTTGACTGCGTGCTTATCGAGCTTCTTGTGTTTGATCCAGAATTGGGGCTGGCGCTCGGCGAGGGCGATGCTCTTGGAGTGTTTAACAATGCGATCGAGTGAGGCGATGTATTCGCTAAAGTAGAATCCGGCGATGGGGGTCATGACCTTGGCGGAGACTTTGTCGGTGTAATAGATTTTGATGTTGGCGCTGAAGGCGACGTACTCGTTGCGGAGGCGCAGGATTTTTTCGGCGACTTCCTGAAAGTTTTCGAGGTCGGGGTTGAGGGATTCGATGACGGCCCGGAAGACGCGGAGGGCCCGGGCGTAGAGATCGAATAGCTGGTCGAGGGATTCTTTGTCGACGAGGGCTTCGGGGATTTTCTGGCGACGGAGGGAGAGGTCGCAGATGGAGTCGATGTGATCGCCGATGCGTTCGAGGTCGATCATGCATCGGTCGATATGCTGGAGGAGGATGGCCTGGCGTTTGGAGAGGTAATTCTCGGTGAGGGTGCAGAGGTAGTCCTTCATGGAGAGCTTGACCTCGTCGACGACTTTCTCATTGAGTTTGATTTCGAGGATTTTGCGCCGGTCGTAGGAGAAGAGGATGGTTTCGGCGCTGATCATGAGGCTACGAGAGCAGATACGAGCAACCCGCTGGAGTTCCCGGATGCAGGCTTCGAGGGCTTTTTCGGGGTATTCCTGGAGGCGGTCATCGAGAAAGCTGGGGGTGGGCTCGGGTTTGTTGGAGCGGATGGTAGAGGTTAGGAGTCGGGCGAAGGCAGGGATAAACGGAATGACCATGATGGCGGCGGCGACCATGACGGCGGTGTGAAGGTTGGCGGTCTGGCGGAGTACGCTGGAGGAGGTCATAGGAATCAGGGTGAGGAAGAGGCCCTTGGCGAGGATGGCGATGGCGACGTTGAAGAGGTTGAAGTAGAGGTGGGAGAAGGCGACGCGCCGGGCCTGGATGTTGGCGCCAATGCTGGCGAGGAGGGCGGTGATACAGGTTCCAATATGGGCGCCGAGGATGATGGGGAAGGTTTGTTCAAGGGAGGTGAAGACTCCGGCCTGGATCATGGCGAAGCTCATGCCAATGGTGGCGCCGCTGCTTTGGATGACGAGGGTGATGGCGGTGGCAAGGAGGATGCCGAGGAAGAGCCCGGAGAAGGTTTCGGCGCTGATGCCGGAAAGGAGGGGGGCAAGTTCGGCCCGGTAGGGCTTGATGGCGTCACCCATGATGTTCATGCCGAGAAAGAGGAGTCCAAAGCCGAGAAAGGCATGTCCGAAATCTTTGAGTCGGGGGCGGGGAGCGGCCATTTTGATGATAAAGCCGAGGGCGATCATGAAGAAGGCGAAGTCGCCGAGGCGGAAGGAGATGGCCTGCATGGACAAGGTGGTGCCGATGTTGGTGCCGACGATGACGGGGATGGCTTGAATGAGGGTAATGAGGCCGGCATTGACAAAGCCGACGAGCATGACCGAGGTGCCGCTGCTATGGATGAGGAGGCCGAGGAAGGTGCCGAGGCCAACTCCGGTAAAACGATTGGAGGTGGCTTTGTTGAAGATGGCGCGGAGGCCGCTTCCGGCGGCGAGGCGCAGGCCTTCGGTCATAATGTTCATGCCGAAGATGAAGAGGGCAAGACCACCGAGAACGGTGGCGGAGAGGAAGAAGATGTCGGATCCAGTCATGTTCTGGTTGCATTCATAGCAGGTGCAGGGAATCGCGTCACGACATTGTTAGGGCATGGTTAGGGATCTCCCCGGGGATGCATGGCAGAAATAAGAAGAGCCCCGGTGAGGTCAGTCGCCTTCGTTCTTGAATCAAGAACTTCGGCGCACCGCTGCCGGGGCTCCAACTTGCGGGGGGTGGAGACGCGTCTTACGGGAGTTCGGCGATTTCCTCGGCGATTTCCTGAGCGGCTTCGATGGCAAGTTGTTTACGCTCGACGCTGTCGGGATAGATAATGCTGTTCTGGCCATCGGCCCATGCGACTTCGTAGTCGGTGACACCGATGGAACCGAAGGCATTGCGGACAACGGGGGTGATGCCGTCGCGGAGGTCGTCTTCCTTGTAGACATCGCCGGAGGCGACGAGGAGGACGATTTTTCGCAATTGATGAAGAGGTTTGACGACGCCATCTTCGAGTTCGTAAGCGACGCCGGGATTGATCATTTGGTCGATCCAGGCTTTCATGATGGCGGGAGGTCCACCGTTCCACATGGGCATGGTGAGGACGAGGACATCGGCGGTGCGGAAGGCCTCAAGGTTTTTGTTCACGTAATGACCAGCCGCTTCCTCTTTTTTGTTCATTTCGTAGGAGGCATCTTCGACGGGCATCCAGAAGCGGCGGTATCCGTCGTAGGAGAGATAGGGCGGGGTTTCGGTGTAGAGGTCGACGTTGTTGACCACGACATCGGAATTCAATTCGATGAGTTTGGAGAAAAAGGCGGCGGCCAATTGTTTCGAGGCCGACTCCTCGATCGGCCGGGGATTTGCGCAAATATGTAATACGTTCATTCGTTATTCCTTCATTCGATTTCGTGGACTATCGTGAATTTGCCGGTCCCGGCTCAAGGATAATTTCCCCGGTGAGCGGGTTGGCCAGTTTGGCGAGGTATGCTTCAAGCTCCCGGCCATACTCCGTGTCCTTGCCGACGAGTGCAAGCTGTTTATGCACAAGCAGAAGCCCGTCCTTTCCGGATTCCGCTTCCTGAGCCAGCGCGTAGCGTTGTTCAGGGTCAGGGGCGAGAAACCTCCTCAATGCCATGACAAAGGCTTCGTTTTGTCGCACATGTGAGGGGAGAAAGTCCAGAAGATCGTGATGCATTTTGATTTTAAAGTCGAGGAGGTCGGATTCGGACATTTTCCGGGAGGGGATAACGGGCTCGCCGCGAAGCATTTCGAGCATGACGAGACCGGCGGCATAGATGTCGGACTGAATCATGGCGGGTTGGCGGCGATGCATCTCGGGGGCCATATAGGCGGGGGTTCCAAGGAGGAGGGACACATTTTCACTGGCCACGGTGGCCCGTCCATAGTCGATGAGTTTGGCGTAGCCTAGGTGATCGATGAGGATGTTGCCGGGTTTGACGTCGCAATGGACGAAACCGAGTTCATGGAGAAGTTCGAGGCCACGGAGGACACGGCGCATAATGTAAATGACGACGCCGGGCTGGATGGCGAGGCGTCCATTTTCCTGGCGGAAGATGACATCCATGAATTGAGCCCATTCGGCGGGGGTGGAGTTGCGGCGGACACGCTCGAGGTGTCCGCCGTCGAGGAAGTCGCGGAGTCCGATTCCGTTGACGGCTTCCATCTGGACGTAGCCGATGCCGTTGTATTCCTCGTAAATGTCGGGGGCGACGAGGTTAGGGCTTTGGACGGTTTGGAGTTTGGAGGTTTGGGCGGCGATGCGGCCCATATCGGTCCAGTATTTTTTTGCGCTGGAGTAGATTTGGGGGTCAAAGACTTTGATCGCATGTCGGGTGACGGAGCCGCGGGCGCCTTGGCGTAGTCCGAGAAAGACAATGCCCTGGCGTCCCCGGCCGAGTTCTTTTACGAAGCGGTAGGCGACGGGATAGTAGATGGCCTGGGCTTGGAGAATGGCCTGATAGTTGTGGACGAGGGGGGCGAGGCCGATGCCCATCTGGGGTTCGGGTTCGGGGCCGGGTTGGACGGTGGTGAAGCTGGTCCGGGTATCGAGGCGGGTGGAGTATCCGGAGGACTTGATGTTCTCGGTCATGGGAGGGAGTGTAGCGGGAACGTGGTCGGGAGCAATGCTGTTTCGGGGGTTAAGGCTTGGCTGGAGGGGGGGGGGATGGTAACCTTCTTCCATGAAGACGATCCTTGTACCGGTGGATTTTTCGAATGTGACGGAGAACGTGCTTGCTGCGGCGGCAGCAGCGGGGAAGGGATTCGGGGCGAAGTTGGTTTTGTTGTTTGTGGCGGCACCGGAGCCGGAGTTTATCGGGTATGATCCGGGACCGTCCTCGGTGCGTGAGGCGGTGGCCCGGCAGTATGCGGAGGAGCATCGGCGATTGCAGGAGCTGGGGGCGGGTTTGGAAGCGGAGGGACTCGAGGTGACGTCCTTGTCGGTTCAGGGATATGCGGCGGAAAAGATTCTTTCCGAGGCGGAAAAGCACGGGGCGGGTTTGATTGTGATGGGCTCGCACGGGCACGGGATGCTCAGGCAGCTTCTGGTGGGAAGTGTAGCGGAGGGGGTGATCCGGGAGGCGCGGTGTCCGGTCATGGTGGTGCCGGCCCACGCGAAACGTTCCGGTGGGTAGTCGGTCGGCGGGGGAGGTGAAGGGGCGGCAGAAGGGGGAGGGTAGCCGTCTCGCGAGTTTCAGGCATGCGTTTCGAGGGATCGGGGTGCTGATTGGCTCGCAACCGAATGCCCGGATTCATTTCCTGGCCACGTTGGGGGTGATGGGGATCGGGATGGTGGTGGAACTCGACCGGATGGAGTGGGCAGCTTTGGCTTTGGCGATCGCGCTGGTTTGGGTGGCGGAGGGACTAAATACGGGGTTGGAATTTCTGGCTGATGCCGTTTCGCCGGACCACCATCCGTTGGTGCGAAATGCGAAAGATGTCGCGGCGGGCGCGGTGTTGGTGGCGGCGTTGGGGGCGGTGGTGGTGGGGGGCTTAATCTTCGGACCAAGGGTGGCCGGGTGGATGGACGCGGTCTTGTTTTGAAGGCTTGCGGCGTTCGTGCTCTCTCGAATGTGGCCGCGTCTCGGATTCCTAGCAGACGAGGCTGCTGAAATCGGAGAAGTCGGCTTTGAACCCGCCGGGACGGCCTTTGGCAATCACGGACACGGCGTCGTGGGAGTGAAGGGATTCGAGGTGTGCGCAGGCGATCTCGAAATCCTTGATGCGGGGGTCCCGGTTGAGCTGCTCGTAAAGGAGGCGTGCGGCATCTTCGACGAATTTGATGGAGGCGCCATTCATTTCGGCGAAGGCTTGTTCGTCCTCGCGTTTGACCATGACCTGGGTTTCGGTTTGCAGGGCATTGAGGCAATGTGCGTGGAGATCTTCGAGGGGGAGGATTTCGCCGTCGTGGACTTCGACGAAGAGACGAGCTTTGCTGCGCTGAGAGTGAGGGATGGCATATGCGCCACGAACATCCCGGGCGTGCTCGGAAAGTTCGGCGGAGCAGGGGCAGGCGGAGGAGTAGACGAAATCGAATTGGATGATCATGCGGGTCCGTCCCTGTTCGTCCATGGATCCATGGTAGACCACATCATAGTATTGGTATCCTTCGAGTTGGCTACGAAGGCTGGTTTGTAGCATGGGATAGGAGAAGGCGAGGCGAAGGGAGGAGGCGGAGCCGCCGATCTTGTCCTTGTAGGCGGAGAGGATGTCCTTGAGGGTATCAAGGGTGATGGGTTGGTCTTTGAAGTCGTAGAAGGTCCGCATGACGCGGGACATGTTGATTCCCTTGAGGCCGGGGGAAAGGGAGACCGTTCCCGAGACCGATGTTTTCAGGGAAAGAATATTGCCCTGAGCGGTGGGATAATCGAGGGGAAGGTGGAAGTTGGAGATGCCGACTTTTTGGATGGCGACGTTGGCGCCCTGGACAGCATCAGCAGCGTTTTGCATATCGGGCAGGCTGTCGCGATAGGCCTCGCTGACCACAAAGGAGCGGTCGTAGACCGTATTCAGCCCTGAAAGAGGGGACTTTTCGCTATGATGGAGGTAGAGACCGTTGTGCTGTGTTTGCTTCATATGCCATCCCCTGGGTCGGTGGTGCATTTATAAGGCAAGTCCTGATTAGGGAGCCGCTAACCATTGTCGCACAAAAATCGAAACCATCAAGGCCCCGGGGAAAAAAGTTGCGGGGGGTGGGGAAGGGTAATCCGGTGCGGCGTGGCTTGATCACGCCGGGGAATCGTGGTCTTCGTGGGGGGCGAAGATGCAGACGCCAGCGGCACAACTTCGTTGCATGTCATGAAGCATGGAGTCGATATGCTGGGATGCGGAGGAGATGTTTTCGAGAAGGGACAGGGTTTCCGCGTCGGCGTTTTCGAGTTGTCGTTGAAGGAGGGCAATACTCACGGCAATCACGGTGGCAGGCTGGCCGAGGTGATGACAAATGTTGGCCATGCAGGAATAGGGTCGTTTCCGGGAAGATTCAAAGACTTCGGAAAGCCATTCAGGGACTTCACTCCGGCGGTCGACAATCGATGTTCCAACGATTTGGTCACGCTTGTGAAGGTGATCCTTCTTCGAGGAAAACGCATCTGCGGAATTCAGGTTTGCATTCATGGTTTGTTTGAATGCAAGTCCCGTACCAATCGCGACTCGAATCGGTTAAATATTCGTACATTTTGGTTGTGTTGTCGTAATCAGTTGAATGTCAACACAATGGAAATGTGTGTTTGGGTGGGGAATGCTTGCGAAATCGAACGTTCTCTCACAAATCTGAAAGAATATGCGAGGGGATGGCCAAGGAAGAAGGCGTTTTATTAAATGCTGAGGGTCCTGCCGTTTACGGCGAGGGCGGCTTCGTGGATGGCCTCGGAGAGGGAGGGATGAGCATGAACGATGCGGGCGAGATCCTCTGAACTGGCGGCGAATTCCATGGCGACGACGGCTTCGCCGATGAGTTCGGAGGCGGACGGGGCGATGATGTGCACGCCGAGGATGCGGTCGGTTTTGGCGTCGGCGAGGATTTTCACGAGGCCTTCGGTTTCGCCCATGGCCTTGGCCCGTCCACTGGCGGAGAGGGGGAAGATGCCGGATTTGAATTTTCGGGCGGCGGCTTTGAGCTGTTTTTCGGTTTTTCCGACCCAGGCGATCTCGGGCATGGTGTAGATGACCCAGGGGATGGTGTCAAAGTGGACCATGGTTTCCTCGCCAACAAGGCGTTCGGCGACCATGACGCCTTCCTCGGAGCCTTTGTGGGCGAGCATAGGGCCGCGGACGACGTCGCCAATGGCGTATATGTGGGGGACGCTGGTCATGCAAGCGTCGTCGACGTGGATGTAGCCGCGTTCATCGAGTTGGATACCGGCGGCGCCCGGGTTGAGGCCCTCGACGTTGGGTTTGCGGCCAACGGCGACGACGAGGCGGTCGCAGTCGAGGGTGTGGTCTCCTTGTTCGTCCTGATAGCGGACCTTGACGCCATCCTTCTTGGTTTCAGCGGATAGGACGCGGCAGCCGAGGCGGATGTCGAGGCCCTGCTTTTTGAAGATGGACTGGGCGGTGGAGGAGATTTTGTCGTCGGTCATGTCGAGGAAGGACTCCATGGCCTCGAGGAGGATGACTTCGGAGCCGAGTCGTTTCCAGACCGACCCGAGCTCAAGGCCGATGACGCCCGCGCCGATGATGACGAGGCGGCGGGGGGCGCTGGTGAAGTCGAGGGCGCCGGTGGAGTCGAAGATCCGTTCGTCGTCGATGAAGACGTTGGGGATGTGCCGGGGGGTGGAGCCGGTGGCGATGACGACATGGGTCGCTTGCACGGTTTCCTCCTCGCCGGAGGCACCGGGGGAGGGCTTGATGAGAATTTCGGTGGGGGAGTTAAAGCTGGCTTGACCCTTTAGCCAAGAGACCTTGTTCTTTTTGAAGAGGCCTTCAATGCCGCGGGTGAGGGTGCGGACGATTTTGTTTTTGCGAGCGGCCATGGCGGGGACGTCAAGGGAGACTTCCTTCACTTTGATCCCGTGATCGCTAAGTTTGGTTTGAAGTTCGTCGTAGCGCTCGGAGGATTCGAGCCAGGCTTTGGAGGGGATGCAGCCGGCGTTGAGGCAGGTACCGCCGAGGACGTAGTCGCCAGCGGGGTCGACCCATTGGTCTACGCAGGCGGTGGTCATGCCGAGCTGGGCGCAGCGGATGGCGCAGACATAGCCGGCAGGGCCGGCGCCAATGACAAGGACGTCGAATTTTTTCATAAAGGGTTCCTGAGGCTTAGAGGTGCAAAAGGAGGCGGGCGGGATCTTCGAGGGACTGCTTGATGGAGACGAGGAATTGGACGGCTTCGCGTCCGTCGATGATGCGGTGGTCGTAGGAGAGGGCGAGGTACATCATGGGACGGATGACGACGTTGCCATCTTCGGCGACGGGCCGTTCCTGAATACGATGCATGCCGAGGATTCCGCTTTGGGGCGGGTTGATGATGGGGGTGGAGAGGAGGGATCCGAAGACGCCGCCATTGGAGATGGTGAAGGTGCCTCCGCTGAGTTCCTCGATGTCGAGCTTGCCCTGTTGGGCCCGGTCGGCGAAGTCGGCAATGCCGCGCTCGATCTGGGCGATGGTAAGCTGGTTGGCGTTGCGGAGGACGGGTACGACAAGGCCACGATCAGAGCTGACGGCGACACCGATGTGGTAAGTGCCGTTGTAGATGATTTCGTCGCCTTCGACGTAGGCGTTAATGACAGGGTATTTCTGGAGGGCTTCGACGGCGGCTTTAACGAAGAAGGCCATGAAACCGAGTTTGACCTTGTGGGTTTTCTCGAAGGCGTCGCGCTGACGCTGCCGGAGGTCGATGATGGCCTGCATGTTCACCTCGTTGAAGGTGGTGAGAATGGCCATGTTTTGCTGGGCGTGGACAAGGCGCTCGGCGATGCGGGCGCGGATGCGGGACATTTTCACGCGGCGGACAAGGGCATCGTTGTCGGCGGCGGGAGTCCGGGGGGTGGCGGGAGCGGGTGCGGCAGATTCGGATGCGGTTTCCTGATGGGCTCCGAATTTGGTGGCGAGATGGGGGGAGTGCTCGAGGTGGCGGATGACATCGGCTTTTGTGATGCGTCCGCCGCGTCCGGTGCCATGGATTTCCTCGGCATTGAGGTTGTTGTCGGCAATAAGTTTGCGGACGGCGGGGGCAAGGTCGAGGTCGAGTTTGGCGATGGGCTTGGGCTTGCGGCTGGGAGGGGCGGCGGGGGTGGCCTTGGAAACGGCATCTTCCTCGGGGGTGCGATCCTCTTCAGCGTCGCCGGGGGCCGGGCGGGCCGGGGCGGGTTTGGCGGGAGCGGGGGCGGAGTCTTCCGCTTCGGTGTCGGCATCGGCTTCGGCTGTTTCAGCGCCCTCGCTGGCCTCGATGCGGGCGATGACTTCGCGGCTCTTGACCGTGTCGCCCTCCTTTTTCGCCAGGGTTTTGAGGGTGCCGGCGAGAGGTGCGGTGACTTCGATGACGATCTTGTCGGTTTCGATGTCGGCGATTTTTTCGTTTTTCTGGACGGAATCCCCGGCGTTTTTGGCCCACGAGGAGAGGGTTCCCTCCTGAATGGATTCGGGGAAGTTGGGAACGAGGACGTCTTTGATCATGGTTTCATATCTCCAAGTTGGGGCTGAGGGGGTTGGTGGGCCACGAGCTGGGGCTGTTGGCTGGCATGAAGGCTGCCGGGCCCGACATCCAGGGTGAGGGCGTCGTCGACCACGGCTTGTTGCCGTTTGAGATGTTTTTGGTAGTCGCCGCCGGCGGGGGCGGCCATGGGCATGCGACCGGCATAGACGAGGTTTTGTCCGTCGCGCATGCAAAGGCGGATGGCGTGCTGGATGGAGTACCACGCGCCCTGGTTCTGGGGTTCTTCCTGGGCCCAGCAAATGACTGAGGCGTTGGAGTAACGGCTGAGTTCGAGGGTGAGCCGCTCTTGGGGAAAGGGATAGAGCTGCTCGATGCGGAGGATGGCGATGTTGTCGATGCCGCGCTCGCGGCGGGCTTCGAGGAGATCGAAGTAGACCTTTCCGGAGCAAAGGACGACGCGCTCGACTTTGTGGTCGGGGATGGAGTCGATTTCGTTGATTACGAGCTGGAAGGATCCGCCGGCGAGGTCGTCGAGGGAGGAGAAGGAGATTTTCCGGCGGAGGGTGCTCTTGGGGGTCATGACGATGAGCGGTTTTCGGAGGGGCCGGACCATTTCGCGACGGAGCATGTGGAACATCTGGGCGGGGGTGCTGGGGTAGCAGACCTGCATGTTCTCCTGGGCGCAAAGTTGGAGGAAGCGCTCGAGGCGGGCGGAGGTGTGTTCGGGGCCCTGACCTTCGGAGCCATGGGGCAGGAACATGACAAGGCCGGTGAGGAGGCCCCACTTCTGTTCGGCGGCGGAGATGAACTGGTCGATGACGACCTGGGCCCCGTTGACGAAATCGCCGAACTGGGCTTCCCAGATGACGAGGGTGTTGGGGTTGGCGGTGCTGAACCCGTATTCGAAGGCGAGAACGGCCTCCTCGGAGAGGATGGAGTCAATGACGCGGAAGGAGGGTTGGTCTTCGGCGAGGTGTTGGAGGGGGATGTATTCGTCGCCGTTGCGCATGCTGTGGAGGACGGCGTGGCGATGGAAGAAGGTGCCGCGCCCGCTGTCCTGTCCGGAGATGCGGACGCCGAAGCCGTCCTCGAGGAGGGTGGCATAGGCCATGACTTCGCAGAAGCCCCAGTCGAGGGGGAGGGCTCCCGCGGCCATTTTGGCCCGGTCGTCTATGATTTTGGCCACGCGGGGGTGGAGTTCGAGATCTTCGGGGAGATTGACGAGGGCCTGGCCGAGCCGCTTGAGACGGGCATAGGTTACGGCGGTTTCACCGGGATCGCGCCAGGTGGCGGCGAGGTGCTTCATCCAAAGTTTTCGGTAGGGGTTTTCGAGTCCGGTGACGATGTTGGGGAGGACGGGTTCGCCAGACTCGAGACGTGCGGCATAGGAGGCGACCATGGCGGCGGCCTGATCCGGTTTGACGACCTTTTCCCGGGCCAAGCGCTCGGCGTAGACGTCGCGCACGGTGGGCCGTTTGCGAATCTTTTTGTACATCATGGGCTGGGTGGCGGCGGGTTCGTCGGCTTCGTTGTGGCCATGGCGGCGGTAGCAGATGATGTCGATGAAGACATCACGGTGAAATTTCATGCGGTAGTTGAGTGCGAGCTGGGTGATGAAAGCTACGGCTTCGGGGTCGTCACCATTGACATGGAAGATGGGGGCCTGGATGACCTTGCCGACATCGGTGCAATAGAGCATGGACCGGGAGTCGAGGGGGTGGCTGGTGGTGAAGCCGATGCGATTGTTGACCACGATATGGATGGTCCCGCCGACGTTGTAGCCGCGGGTGAGGGCGAGGTTGACGGTTTCGTAGACCACACCCTGGCCGGCGACGGCGGCATCGCCGTGGATAATGACGGGAAGAACTTTAAGGTGTCCATCGAGGCCACGCAGTTCCTGGCGGCTGCGGACGGAGCCAATGGTGACGGGGCCGACGATTTCGAGGTGGGAGGGGTTGTAGCCGAGGGCGAGGCGAACGATGCCGCCGGGGGTATCGACGGTGGTGGAGTAGCCCTGATGGTATTTGACGTCGCCGGACAAGCCCTCGCGCCATTTGTGCTGGCCTTCGAATTCGGAGAACAGCTCGGAGGGGTGTTTGCCCATGATGTTGACAAGGACGTTGAGCCGTCCGCGGTGGGCCATGCCGATGACCACTTCCTCGAGGCCCTGGATCCCGCCGCGCTCGATCAGCTCGTCGAGGGAGGTGATGAGGGTTTCGCCGCCTTCGAGGGAAAATCGTTTTTGCCCGACGTACTTGTTGTGGAGGATTTGTTCGAGGCCTTCGGCGGCGGTGAGACGTTCGAGGAGGCGGACTTTGAAGTCGGAGGGGTAGTCGGGGTTGGTGCGTGTGGCCTCGAGTTGGCGTTGGATCCACTCTTTTTGTTCGAGGTCATAAATGTGCATGAACTCGGAACCGATGCTCTCGGTGTAGGTTTCCTTGAGCATGGCGATGATCTCGCGGAGGGTCATGTCGGGGATGCCGCCGAGATTGCCGGTGTTGAAATGGAGGTCCAGATCTTGATCGGTGAGGCCATGATGGGCGGGATCGAGGTCGGGAACGCGAGGTTGGCCGCGGAGGGAGAGGGGATCGGTGACGGCCCGCAAGTGCCCGAAGAGGCGATAGGCCTGGATCAGTCGGAGGACGGCGGCCTGCTTGCGGGCCATTTCGAGGCTGTGGTGTCCGCCGGTGGTGGCGGACTGTACGGCTTCGAGGTCGCGAAAGTAGGTGCGGATTTCCTCAGGAGTGGGCTCCATGCGGTCGTCGCCACCCCCGTTGCGAAGGGTGGAAAAATATGCACGCCAGCGGTCATCGACGGACTGAGGGTCCTCGAGAAAACGCTGGTAAAGATCTTCAACGAAGTTGGAGTTACCGATGTAAAGTTGTTCAGAATCCTGTCCGAATAACATGGCTATAACCTCAAGGGTTCCCTGATGCCCGTTTAATCTAGCACTTCTTATCCATGTTGCGAGGGGTCTTCGCAAGCAGATTCACGAAGGAGGTGGGGAAGCGACGGCGGGATGCAGATAGATGGGGGTGCAAGGTTGGAGGGCGAGGTTTTTGCGGAAGACTTCGAGGGCGAGTTTCCCGGTGGAGGTGGCGGTGGGGTGGACGGATTCGAGGGGAAAGGGGAGGTTGCCGAGGGTTTGCGGGTGGGGGCTGATCACGGGGAGGTCATGGGGGAGTCCGGCCAAGGTATGCCGGGGATAAAGAGTCCATTCCACCGGGGGGGTGAGGGGGGCATTCGCGGAGACCCGGCCGGCCCAGAGGTGATCGCGACGGGCGTCGCCGACAACGAGGACTTCGGGAACCCCCCGCGAGTTGAGCCAGGCGCGGGCCATGGCTTCGGCGCTGCTGACGGCGATGACCGGTAACTTTCCGGGGGCGGCGAATCCTTGGGCCGCGAGGAGGCCGATACGCAGGCCGGAGAAGGCACCGGGACCCCGTCCGGCCGCGACTCCGGTGAGGGCGTTCCACGTGCAACCGGCGGTTTCGAGAAGGCGGTGGGTTCGCTCGAATACGTCGGAGTGGCGGGCGTAGGGTTCGTTCCACGAGTCTTCAGCGATTCCTTGAGCTTGCTCGTCGAGCAGGGCGATGCTGGCCTGGGGGGTGGATAATTCGAGGATTAGCCACATAAGGGACTGCTCCTGATGTTCCAGCGGATGAGGCGATCGTCGGGTGCGGGGCCGGGTTCCATCCAAATGTCGATGACGTGATCAGGGAGGAGATCGTCGATTCGGTCGGCCCATTCGACGGCAATGATCCGTTGACCGTCGAGGAGTTCGAGGAAGCCGAGCGCTTCGGCTTCGTCCTCGCCGGAGAGCCGATAGGCATCGACATGGACAAGGGGAGGGGAGCTTTCGTACTCGTGCAGGATGGTGTAGGTGGGGCTGGTCACGGGTTCGACCACGCCGAGGCCGCGGGCGAGACCTTGCACCAGGCAGGTTTTTCCCGCGCCGAGGTTGCCGTGGAGGGCAAGGACGGAACCGGGGCGAAGGGTTATGGCGAGCTGCTCAGCCCAGGTTTGGGTTTCCTCGGGAGAGTGGGTGGTTAGGTGGTTGATCTGATCCGACATACCCGGAGCTTATCCTGTACCCGCCCCAGGCTTCAAGGGGAGCCTTGGGATGAGGCGACCCGGATAGGGCACCGTGTCCATCCGTGGTTGACGATCCCGGAGGGTCAACGCCTCCGTATCCCCAACCGGACAGCGAGGCCGACGACCCTCAAACCAACATTTGGTACACCACCGCGAGTCTTGCCTACAAAACCCAATTTCTTGCCTTAAGCCTTCTCGTAGGCGGCGAGAAAAGCATCACGTGAAATGCCTGATTGAGTGAGAATGGTTCGCAATGTTGAGCTTTTCAGCGTGGGGTGGTTGGGCATCGTCAGTGGCGTTGACGTTCCATCGGGATTGTTGCGCAACATCGCGATGTGATTCCCTTCACGAATCAACCTGAATCCGAGCAATTCAAAGCTTTTATGACCCGCCGACTGGGGGCATCCACGGGGAATTTGGGCATTAAACGAGAACCCCAGCCTCAGCGACAAAGGCCTCAAGGATCGGGGGATCGACGTTGAGTTGATCTGTTCCGAATGTCTCAACATGGAATTGGAGAGCCGACTTGAGATCGGCGACGGCACTTTCATAGGAATCCCCCTGTCCTACTACAACTCCCTTTATTCCCAAGGGATATGCAACATAGGCATCGGGATGTCGCTCGACTACTATTTTAATCGAATTCATGATCTTAATCCCTTTTATACATTTAGATCATACCATTCGTGTTGATCCGTGTCCATTTTAACCGCCGTAGCCATTGGGCGCCGGCTGGTCCCAGGTTGACGCTCCGAGCGTATCGTGTGCATCTGATTTCGGCCAGATCGATGGAGCTTCGGTCTCGCGGAGCTCGCCCCTTGCTCCAGACTTTGGGCGATTTGTTCCGGCTTTGATGGTGCGTAGTATTTGTAGGAGGCAATCTGGTAGACCCCCGCATGGAGATTCAGGCCCCTGGCCGTTCAGGTCGTCCTGTCCTTAAGGAACGGGAGCGAGTTTCGGGTTTGGTCGAGGGCTTGGCGGGAGAGGGTGTGGGTGACGACGGTTTCCTGTTCGGGCTCGCCCCAGACGGCATTGCCGAGGGCGTCGATGACGGCGGAGTCGCCGGAGTAGGCGAGGCCGTTGCCATCCTCGCCGATCCGGTTGACGGCGGCGACCCAGCATTGGTTTTCGATGGCGCGGGCGGGGAGGAGGCTGCGCCAGTGGAGGGAACGGCGAGCGGGCCAGTTGGCGACGTAGAGGAGGAGGTCGTAAGCGGGGCTGCCATCGGGTTCGATGCGGTTTCTGGCGATTTCGGGAAAGCGGAGGTCGTAGCAGATTTGGAGTTGGATGCGCCAGTCGCGGCAGGTGACGATGGTTTCGCGGGTTCCGGCGGTGTAGATGCGATCCTCTCCGGCGAGGCTGAAGGTTTTGCGTTTGTCGTAGAGGGCGAGCTTGCCATCGGGCTGCACAAACATTCCGCGATTGTAGAAGCGATCCTGGTCGCGGATCATCATGGAGGTAAAGATGGCGGCTTGGGTTCGGTGGGCGGTAGCGCGAAGCCAGTGGAGGGCGGAGTTGTCAGGGAAGGGGTCGGCGAGGCGCTCGGCGTCGAGGGAGAAACCGGTATGGAACATTTCGGGGAGGAGGATGAGGTCGGTGGGACCAAGGCCTTCCAAGAGGGAGTCCAAATGAACAAGGTTGGCCTCCTTGTCTTCCCAGATTTGGTTGGCCTGAACGAGGGTGACGGTTAGATCCTGCATAATTTCCCGGCGGCTTCGGTGAGGGTGGAGGTATCCTTGGCAAAGCAGAACCGGATGCGGTGGTGGTCGCGGCGGTCGGCGTTGAAAACGGAGAGAGGAATCGCGGCGACGCCGTGCTCGTGGACGAGGCGGCAGCAGAAGTCGAGATCGGGCTCGTCGGAAATGGCCCGGTAGTCGGCGACCTGGAAGTAGGTGCCTTCACAGGGCAGGAGTTCGAAGCGGCTGGCCGAAAGAAGGGCGGCAAAGGCGTCGCGCTTGGTTTGGTAAAACGAGCCGAGGTGGGTGACGTCAACGTGGTCGAGGTAGTCGTGGAGGGCGGCTTGGGCGGGACTGTTGACGCAATAGACGAGGAATTGGTGGACCTTTTTGATCTCGTCGACAAGGGGAGCGGGGCCGGTGAGGTAGCCAATCTTCCATCCGGTGATGTGGAAGGTCTTGCCGAACGAGGACACGATGAGGCTGCGGTCGCGGAGGGCGGGGAAGTGGTGAATCGATTGGTGAGGTTGTTCGAAGGTGATGAACTCATACACTTCGTCGGAAAGGAGGAGGGCCCGGGGATAGCGTTCGAGAAGGGCTTGGAGGGCAGTGAAATCGGAGGGCCGCCAGATGCGGCCGGTGGGGTTGTGGGGATTGTTGATGATGAGGATGCGGGTGCGGTCGGAAAAGGCCCCGGAAATGCGGTCCCAGTCGGGTAGGCCGTTGGGGTCGAGGGGGATGTGCACGGGGCGGACCCCGGCCATGAGGGCGGAAGGTTCGTAGCTGTCGTAGCAGGGATCAAGCATGATCACGTCGTCGCCGGGGAGGGTGAGAGCTTGGATGGCGGTGTACAGGCCCTGGGTGGCACCGGCGGTGATGAGGATCTCGCGCTCAGGGTCGAGGGTCCGCTGGTAAACGCGGGCGATCATGGCGACAATTTTTTCACGAAGGCCGCGATGCCCGGGCATGGGGAGGTACTGATGCGCATCGCGGGCGGCCGCCCGCTGGAGGGCCTCGGCGAGCCGGGGGTCGATGGGGAAGTTAGGGAATCCCTGGGAAAGGTTGAGGGCGCCGTGCTTGGCGGCGAGGGAGGACATCACGGCGAAGATGGTGGTTTCGGTTCCGGGCAATCTCGACATAGCGGCATGATGTTCGGCGGGCGGGCGTCGAGCAAGGGGAAAGGTGAAAGGTTCTGGTTGCCAACCGGGGCAGGGGGCTTCATCATGCCCCCCCGATATGAATGCTACCCCTGCACAGCTTGACCTTTCCGTGGTGGTTCCCGTTTACAACGAGGAGGAGAGCGTGGATACGCTTTGCCAGAGCCTGCACAACGCGCTTTCCGGGCTCGGGCGAACCTACGAAGTGGTGCTGGTGGACGATGGTAGCCGGGATGCGACCTGGGAAAAGTTAAAGGCGATGGCGGCCAAGCTCCCGGGGTTTCATTTGATCCGGTTCCGGCGGAATTTCGGGCAGACGGCGGCGATGAGCGCGGGGTTCCACGCGGCGCAAGGGGATGTGATTATCACCCTCGACGCCGACCTGCAGAACGATCCCTCGGACATCCCCCTCCTTCTCGCCAAGATGGAAGAGGGGTATGATGTGGTGAGCGGTTGGCGCAAGGACCGAAAAGACACCTTCATCAACCGCAAGCTGCCCTCGATGATTGCCAATGGACTGATCAGCAAGATCACCGGAGTGGACTTGCATGACTACGGCTGCACTTTGAAGGCGTACCGGCGGGAGGTGATCAAGCAGGTCCATCTTTACGGGGAGATGCACCGGTTCATTCCCGCTCTTGCGAGCTGGGTGGGCGGGTCGATTGCCGAGGTGGCGGTGCAGCATCATCCCCGGCGGTTTGGAACCTCGAAATACGGGATTTCGCGCACGTTCCGGGTGATCCTCGACTTGCTGACGGTCAAATTCCTGCTTCATTACAGCACGCGGCCCATCCATATCTTTGGAAAAATCGGGGGGCTGTTTGCGTTGCCGGGGCTGGCGATGCTCGCGGTGATGATTCTTGCCCATCTCTCGTTTCTGGTGTTCGGGACCCAGCTTGGCGCGGATTTGATCAAACGCCCGTTTTGGATCGTCTCGTCGTTCATGCTGGTGTTGTTCAGTCTGCAGTTCGTAAGCATGGGCCTGCTGGCGGAAATGCAGATCCGGACCTACCATGAGTCCCAGAACAAGCCGATTTACATTGTTCGGGAAACCGCGACCTCTTCCAGTTTAACCGCTTCGGCATGATTGAGGCCCCGGTCATGGGGATTGCCGCGATGGGTGATGCCGTGCCCGGCGATCTCGAGGTGGCGACGAGGACGGTGCACGCGCTGCTGGCGGTCTATGGCTTGATCCTGCTTGCGGGTATTCCGGTGCTACTTCGGTATTTGGCCCACCACGGAGTGCGTTCGGTGTTTAGTTGGTATCCGCTGGCCTGGTTGAAGACCCGCCCGTGGGATGTGAGGGACGCGTTTTTCATTCTCGCCCTGCTGCTGACCCTCTCGATGCTCTTCTGGACCCTGTATGGTCAACTCGCCGTGGAGGGGACAAGCCGGGAGGGAGGGATCGCGGCGGTGGTGATCTTGCAATCGGTATTGTTCCATTGGATGGGACTATTGCTGGTGGTGTTTCAAGCCCGGGGGCGGGGCTACCGGCTGCGGGATGCTCTGGGGGTGATGAAACTTAATGTACCGTTGGCTTTGCGGAAGGGCGGATTGATTCTTCTCGGCATCCTTCCGGTGGTGATGGTCGGGCACAGCCTGTTTTTTTCCATGCTGATGTGGCTGGAGGTGCCGTTGGAGACCCAGGAGATGGTGAGGGTGCTTGCCGAAGCGCGGGGGGTGGGATTGCGACTTTACCTCGCCCTGCTGGCGGTGGTGGTGGCCCCCCTGACCGAGGAAGTGTTGTTCCGGGGGGTGTTGTTGCCGGCGTTGTGTAAATGGATGTCCCCTTTGCTTGCGGTTGTTCTGAGTTCGCTTTTGTTTGCGGCGTTCCACATGCATCTGGGCAATTTCATGGCCTTGTTTCTTCTTTCCCTTGGACTCTCCCTCGCCTACGCGCACACCCGAAGCCTCGCGGTTCCGGTGGCGATGCATGCGCTGTTTAATGCGGTTCCCGTGGTGGTGTTGATGGTGTTTCCGGTGTGAATCTCGCTCGTGGCTGATAAATACCTTTAGTCTTCGGCCCGTTTTGTTCGTTTCGTGAAGGGCCGAAGACTCCGGTATCCCACCTAAATCGTGAAACCTCCCTTGCATAACCTCCCGGCTTGCGGGTAGGTTTAAGGACTGGTGACGGAATCATGACCCTTCGACACATAGGAAAAGGACTCAGTTGGTTTGCCCTCGGGTGTATTCTCGGGGTCAATCTTCTGCTCGTGGCGCGGCTTTACTCCAAAGAGGTGGTGGAGGTGGAGCCGGAGGATCCTTTTGCGGCGATCGAGCTTTTCACGCGGGCGCTTGAGCAGATCCGGCTGAACTATGTTGAAAGCGACAAGACGACCTACCGGGAGCTGATCGAAAGCGCGCTGCAAGGGATGCTTCAGTCCCTCGATCCTCACAGTGCGTTCCTTGATCAAACCGCTTACGATGACATTCGTGACGACACCCGGGGTCAATTCGGCGGGGTGGGTATCGTGATTACCCTTCGTGACGGGAGTTTGACGGTGGTGAACGCCATCGAGGGCACGCCGGGCTTTCATGCGGGATTGATGTCGGGGGACCGGATTGTCGAGGTGGATGGGGAGTCGACGGAAGGGTTTAGCATGCAGGACGCAGTGAAGCGGCTGCGGGGCGAGCCGGGGACCACGGTGAAACTGAAGATCCAGCGGGCGACGCCGCCGGAGTCGCTCGATTTCACCATCCAGCGCGCGGATATTCAGGTACCGGTGGTGCGGGATACCCGGATGCTCGATGATCGGATTGGCTACACCCGCATCGCGACGTTTAATGATTTAACGGCGGGATTTCTCGACCGGGAAATCACCAAGCTGCTCGACCAAGGGATGAAGGCGTTGGTCCTCGACTTGCGGGGCAATCCCGGCGGTTTGCTGAGCTCGGCGATCGACGTGGCCCAGCGCTTTTTACCCCGGCGGGAAGTGATTGTGTCCACCCGGAGCCGCCGGGATGAGCAGGTGTTCACGGCGCGAGGGCGACTGCACTACACCTTCCCGATGGTGGTGCTGGTGAATGGGGGAAGCGCGAGCGCGGCGGAGATTGTCGCGGGAGCGCTTCAGGATCATCGCCGGGCGATCTTGGTGGGGGAAAAGACCTTCGGGAAGGGGTCGGTGCAAAGCGTATTGCCTCTCGACGATGGCACCGCGCTCCGGCTGACCACCGCGTTGTATTACACGCCGTCCAAGCGGGCCATTCATGACCGGGGGATCGAGCCGGATATCCTCGTTCCGTTGTCTCCTGAGCAGTGGCGAGCCTTGATGTTCCAGCGGGCCCGCGAGGAGAATCCGGACCTTCCACTCCCACCGGGAATGTCCGGCGATCCCGTGGCGGACGATCAAATTGACCGGGCTCTCGATGTGCTGCGGGGCTACTTGACGTTCAGCGCCCGCCGATGATCTCCACCGCCCACGCTCCGGCAAAGGGTGGGGGGCCCGGCCTCGTCCTCGCGATCGAAACCTCGTGCGATGAAACCTCGGCGGCGGTGGTCACGCGGGAAGGCCGCGTCCTCTCCAATGAGGTGTATAGCCAAATCGCCCGGCATCAGGAATGGGGCGGGGTGGTTCCGGAAATCGCGTCGCGCTGCCATGTCGAAGTCTTGCCGGGGGTGATCGAGAAGGCCCTGTCCGACGCGGAGGTGGCGTGGAGCGATCTCGAAGGCATCGCGGTGACCAAGGGTCCGGGATTGGCGACCTCGCTGTTGACCGGCCTCGCCTCGGCCCGGGCCCTCGCCCTCCGGCTTGATCTTCCGGTGGCCGGGGTCAATCACCTCGACGGTCACGCCGGTTCGGTCCGGCTTTCCGGCGGCGCGACGTGGCGGGATCTTCCGACCCCGGTTCTTTTGCTCTTGGTTTCCGGCGGCCACACGCTGCTGGTTCGCGAGGATCCTTGTGCGACGTATACGGTGATCGGGCGGACCCTCGACGACGCGGCGGGAGAAGCCCTCGACAAAGGATCCAAACTTCTCGGGCTCGGGTATCCCGGCGGTCCGGCGATCGAGGCGACGGCCCGTGGTGGCAATCCGAAAGCGGTTGCGTTTCCGCTCGGAATGGTCAAGAACCGGGCCGCCCAAACGCTACCCGACGGGCTTTCCCGGGATCTGTGTTTCAGCTTCAGTGGAGTGAAAACCGCGTTGTTGAACCATTTGCGTACCCATCCGAATCCGTCTGGCCAAGCTCTTGCCGACCTCGCGGCAAGTTATCAAGAAGCAGTGGTGCTCGCCCTTGCCGACCGTATCCGGCGAGCCCTTGAGGAACACGAGTACCGCACCTTGGCGTGCGCGGGCGGGGTGGCGAGGAATGCCCGCCTTCGCGGTGCCCTCGACGAGTTGGCTTGTCGACATGGGGTGGGGCTTCGACTCGCCGAGCCGGAGTTCTGCACCGACAACGCGGCGATGATCGGAGCGGCGGCGCTTCTGCGCGGCGGCTGGACCCGGGCCGACGACCCGGGGCTGGATGCGGCCCCGAATTGGAGGATGGGGTAGAGGAGGGAAGGGGAGGAAGGGGAGGGAGTGTTCAGGGGTTCAGTGTTCAGGAGGAGCCTTGGCGAAGGCGGAACCCTCTTTACCATCCATGTCTTGACATGGATTTCCAAACCTTGGAAAACCGACATGTTTTGGTTTCCAAACCTTGGAAAAATTCGTGTGTTTTTTTCCAAGGTTTGGAAACTCCGAGACCCCTGTTTTCCAAGGTTTGGAAATGAAAGCCTGACTATGAATTCGCCCGATCCTCTTTCAACGCCCGCTGAGAAACCGTCGCACTTTATCCGGGACATTGTGTCTGCGGATGTGGCGGCAGGGAAAAACGGGGGGCAGGTGGTGACGCGGTTCCCGCCGGAACCGAACGGCTATCTGCACATCGGCCACGCGAAGGCGATTTGTTTGGATTTCGGGATCGCGGAGGAGTTCGGAGGGCGTTGCCATTTGCGGATGGACGACACGAACCCGGCGAAGGAGTCGATGGAATACGTGGACGCGATCCGCGAGGACATCCGCTGGCTGGGGTTCGACTGGGGCGAGCATTTTTATTTTTCCGCGGACTATTTCGAGCGGATGTACGAGGTGGCATGCGCGTTGATCGGCAAGGGGAATGCGTATGTGTGCGATTTGAGTTCGGAAGCGTTCAAGGAGTACCGGGGGGTGCCGACGCGGCCGGGGAAGGAAAGTCCGGGCCGGTTGCGGTCGGTGGAGGAGAACCTCGATCTGTTTGCGCGGATGCGGGCAGGGGAATTTCCGGACGGGGCGTATTGTTTGCGGGCGCGGATTGATATGGCGTCGCCGAATCTTCATCTGCGTGATCCGGTGCTGTACCGGGTGATGCGGGCCCACCATTACCGGACGGGGGATGCATGGTGTTTGTATCCGATGTACGACTTTGCCCATCCGCTGGAGGATGCGTTTGAAGGGGTGACGCACTCGCTCTGCACGTTGGAGTTCGAGGTGCATCGTCCGCTGTACGACTGGGTGGTGGACCATCTCGATTTGCCGGTGCGGCCACGCCAATATGAGTTTGCCCGGTTGAACCTGACCTATACGGTGATGAGCAAGCGCAAGCTGCTGCAACTGGTGCAGGAGGGACTGGTGTCGGGGTGGGACGATCCCCGGATGCCGACGATCTGCGGGCTGCGGAGGCGGGGGTATCCGGCGGCGGCGCTGCGGGCGTTTTGCGAGAAGATCGGGATTACGAAGTATGAGAGTTTGACCGATGTGGCGTTGCTGGAGCATTGCGTGCGGGAGGAACTCAACCGGACGGCGTTGCGGAGGATGGCGGTGTTTGATCCGCTGAAGGTGGTGTTGACCAACCTGCCCGAAGGGGAGGTGCGGACGGTGTCAGCGGTCAACAATCCGGAAGACCCGGAGGCGGGGCACCGGGAGGTGGCGTTCGGGCGGGAGATTTTGATTGAGCAGGACGATTTCGCGGAGGAGCCTCCGCCGAAGTTTTTCCGGCTGGCCCCGGGCAAGACGGTCCGGTTGCGGTATGCCGGCTACCTGACGTGCGAGCAGGTGGTGAAGGATGCGGATGGCCGGGTGGTGGAGGTTCATGGCCGGTGGGATCCGCCGGACGCGGGGATCAAGGTGAAGGGAACCATCCATTGGGTCCCGGCGGTGCAAGCGGTGGAGGCGGAGATTCGATTGTATGACCGGTTGTTCCGGGTGGAGGAGCCGGATGACGACAAGGGTGTGGATTTTAAAACGCATCTGAACCCGGAGTCGCTGAAGGTGACCCGGGCGTGGGTGGAACCGGCGTTGGCCGAGGCGGAACCGGAACAGGCGTTTCAATTCGAGCGGATCGGGTATTTCTGCGCCGACCGGCGTGATCACGGGCGAGGACGCCCGGTGTTTAACCGCACAGTTACGCTGAAGGACCTTTGGGGGAAGAAGGGGTAGGTTTGTGGCGAGGGGGCTTATACCATTACCTATAACTTTTCGGTATGAAGCTTGGCCGATAGAGACTTCGG
>DAOLCW010000024.1:0-32293 GCA_035327665.1 Kiritimatiellia bacterium | reverse complement strand
CAAGCCGCCGCACTCCATAAGAGCCGCTGCCGCAGCTCAAAAGGCCAAACTCCAGAGCGCCCATCTCCGATGGGCGCGATTTGGGTCAGGATGTTTTGGGTAATGGAATCAGGGATATGCCACGGCCGTATTGTGGGGAAATAAAAGATTGAATGTTTTTGGGGATTGGGGAGTCTTACGTTGTGCCATGGCGGTTGGCGGTGAAGTTTTTTTATCTGGAGTCGATTATGAAGAAGAAGCTGTTGCCCTATTTGTTTGCGGGAATTTTTGGGTTTGCCCCGGTGGTTTTCGCGCACGGGAGCCTTGATGAATTGAACAAGGAGTTTGCGCTGAAGAAGGCGGCGGCTTTGGAGCTTTATATTGCCGGGAATCCGGACAATTACGATCTTGAGGAGGCGGAAGAGCTGCTGGTGTTCAGCCTGATCGAGGCGGAGGAATATGAGCGGGCTTATGCGCGTTTTGAGGCGCGTTATGCGGCGGCGGGGGAGGCTGAGGACATCACTCCGAATGACCTGATCAGTGAATATGTTGGCCCGATGTTTTATTTGAAACATTTGCAGGGCGACCGGGATGGCGCGCGTGCGGTGGTGGAGCAGGCTCGGGCCCGGTTCGCTTCAGATCCGGCGGCGGCCTTCATCAAGGAAGCTCTCGATGAGATGGAAGCGATGCTGGAACAGCCGGGGGTGGGCGAGCGGATTGAGCTGACGTTTGAGGATCTCGATGGCACGGCGATTGATCTTGCCGATTATGAAGGGCGGGTGGTGATGGTGGATTTCTGGGCGACGTGGTGCATGCCGTGCATCCGGACCAAGCCCGCGCTGAAGGCGGTTCATGAGGAATTCAAGGACCGTGGGTTTGAGATTCTTGGGATTTCCCTCGACCACGATGAGGAGCGGCTCCGCGACTATCTGGCCCGGGAAGGGATGACGTGGCCGCAGTATTTCGACGGACTCGGCTGGGACAACAAGATTGCCGAGCGTTTTACGATTCATAGCATCCCGGCGTCGTTTTTGATCGATGGGCACGGGAAAATTATTGCGTCGAATGTTACCCCCGAGGAGCTGCGCCGTCACTTGACCCGTTTGTTGGGCGAGGGGGAAGGGGATGAGGGGGAAGCGGAAGACGCGGACGCCTGAGAGGTGGTTTTGTCGGCGCTTCGTCCAGAATCGATTGCCGGGGAGTTGGTGTCGTTTCCTCTCGGCGGGAGGCATCGTCCGCTGGATGGTTTTCTCTCGCGGAGCGGGAAGAAGCCGGCCCGGACGCTGGTGGTTTTTGTCCATGGCATGGGCAGCAATTTTTACCGTTCGGGATTCAAGAAGGCGATGTTGCGGGGGGTGGGGTCCGGGGTGGATGTGCTGACCTTCAATAACCGGGGGGCGGATACGGCGACGGCCCATGAGGTTTTCCGGGATTGCCTGCGCGACCTGGATGCAGCGCTGGATGGATGTCGGTGTCTGGGGTATCGCCGGTTTGTCTTGGTTGGCCACAGTACGGGCTGCCAGAAAATCACGTATTATCAGGCGGTGCGGAAGCGCACCGATGTTGCGGGAATGGTTTTGGCGGCGATTGGTGACGACTTGGCGATTGCCCGACGAATCCTTGGCCGCCGGTATGGGTCGGAAGTGGCGAAGGCGCGGAGGCTGGTGGATGCCGGGCGTCCGGATACCCTCGTGCAAGGGCTCGACTTTCCGTTTGCCGCGCATCGATTTTTGAGCATTGCCGATCCGGCGAGCATCGAGGCCAAGCTGTTCGATATGGAGGGCCGCCTCGACCACTTCCGCAAACTTCGGGTTCCTCTCCTTGTCGTACTTCCTGAAAAGGAGGAATACGCCTGCATCCCGGTGGAGGAGATGGTCGAGCGGTTGGCCGCGAAGACCCGGGCGGATCGTTTTGAGGCGGTGATCATCGGGGGGGCCAACCACGGGTTCCGGGGGGATGAAGAGATTACCGCCGCGACGATCTTGAATTGGTCGCGGGCGGTCTGAAGGGGGCTACTCGATGGGGGGGAGAATGCCCTCGGCGACGAGTTGGGCGTCTTGTTCTTCGGTGAGGGGGATGGGGAGGGCGGGTAGACCTTGGCGAAGGACTTCCATCTGGTATTCCTGAAGGTGGCGGGCGAGCTCTTCGCCGGTGTAGCGTGGCTCGATGGGCGCGCGAGGTTGTTGGGCCTGCTCGATCCGTTCGCGCCGCCGTTCGGCATAGGAGGCCCGGGCGGCCCGGGCGGCTTCGAGGCGTTGCTGACCCTCGGCTTGAGTAATTTCCTGAAATTGACCGGCGGCAATCTTGAGCAGGGCCAACTCTTCGCCGTGGCGGAGGACGGCTTCCTCGTTTTCAAAGCTGGCGGAGATCAATTCGATGCCGTCTTCGCTTTCCCCCTGGAGGAGGGAGTAGCTTTTTTGGGTGCGGTTATCCACGAAGCCTACGCGCATTTCGCCGTCGTCGGTTTCGATGATCATGGAGAGGCGGAGGCTTTTTGCGAAGGAGTCGGCGCGGGGCGGAGGAGGGCGGGCAGGCGGGGGCGGGGGGGGAGGGGCGGAGCCGAAAGGTTTGCGGTCGAGGATGACCTGGTAGCGGTCGAAGGACACCGGGGGGGTGGATGCGAACAGGGTCTCGACAAGGATCGCTCCGCCGAGGAAGCAGATCAGACCAAAAAAGAGGATTGGGTTTCTCGCCTTCATTCAGGTATAGACCCTACCACCATGACACGCGTTGAACAAGAGGGGAACCTGACCCTGACGAGCATGCAGAATCCGAGGGTGAAGCGGCTGGTCCGGCTGCGGAAGCGGTCGCAGCGGGACGACGAGTCGCGTTTGCTGATCGAGGGCTACCGGGAGATCCGGCGGGCCCTCGACAACCAGTGGCCCATTCAGGAGTTATACGTTTGTCCCGAGCAGTTTCTCGGAGAGAATGAACCGGCGCTGATTGAGGCCTGTCGCCGCCAGGGGGGGGAGATTGTCCACTGTTCGGCCCCGGTGTTCGACAAGATTTCCTACAAAGACCGTCCGGAGGGGTTGTTGGCGGTGGCGCCGCGGATTGAGCGGGGCTTGGACGACCTTGTCCTGCCCGGGCGCCCGCTGTTGATTGTCGCAGAGGCGATCGAGAAACCGGGGAACCTCGGTTCGATTCTGCGGTCCGCAGATGCCTCGGGGGTGTCGGCGGTGATTGTGTGTGACCACTGCACGGACATCAACAATCCGAATGTGGTGCGGTCGAGTGTGGGCACGTTGTTTTCGGTGCCGGTGGTGGAGGCTTCCACGGCCGACACGCTGGCCTGGCTGCGGGAGAAGGGGATCAAGATTCTTGCCGCGACTCCGCATACCGACCATCGTTACACCGATGTGGACATGACCCAAGGGGTGGCGGTGGTGGTGGGCACGGAGAAGTTCGGATTGAGCGAGGTTTGGATGAACCACGCCGACCTCAAGGTGAAAATTCCCATGCTGGGCCAGATCGACTCGCTGAACGTGGCCTGCGCGACCACCCTGCTGCTGTATGAGGCGGTTCGGCAGCGGGGTGGTTAAGCCCCGCAGTTCCTGCGTCCGGCTATCCTAACGCAGATTTCATCCGCAACCCAAAAGTTGTCGCGAGCTTTGTCGGAAACGTTGTCGACAAAGCTCGCGACAAAGAAGGAATTCAAGAACATCACAAAGGGTACACGCCTATCTCAACATGCACGTTTTTTTAATCATCTAGTTTTGGAAGACGCTAACCCGGACGGATCAAAGGGTCGGTGTAACCATTATGTAAGCCTAATCCCAACAAGGAGTTGCGCGAATATGGGCTTGTTATGCTTTACGTCTCGGGGTAGGATCGGACCAACAACCAGTGAGGTTCCCATGAAAAATCACGATCTGTTGGTTTGCGGGTGGATGGCGGCGCTGGGCGCGCTGTTTTCGGGGGCGACTCAAGGGGCCTATTGGCATGAGGATTTTGATGGATTGCCGATGGGTTCGATCACCAATCAGGCGGGATGGGAGTCGCTTGGGGGGGCGATGGATGCGGGAGCGGCGCGGATCAGCGAAGGGTTGGCTTACAGTGGAGTCAGGTCGCTATATCTGGCCCCGGTTGGATTAACCATCCAGCGCCGCCTGGCGATTTACACGAACTTTACCTACCGTTATGCGGTCGATCAGGACCGTATCCTGCGAGTGTCAGCGAATGTTTTCCGGGAAAACCTCGGGCAGTATGTTTCTCTGGTCGTGGGTACCAACGCTTCGGGCGGTCTCCGGCTCGAGAACGATCTCAGTGGCGGCATGACCCTGAATGGGGTGTCGGCAGGAATGCCCTGGCCTACGGGGGTGTGGACGCGGATAGTCATCTGGCATGACATGGTTCAGCAACGGACGGCGCTGGATGTGGATGGTCTTTCTCGAATTGCTTGGACGAGCGGAGTGGCGCAGGTAACCGCTTGTGATCAGGTGCGAGTGCAACGGACAAAACTCCTGTCGATCGATACCGGAGGGATCTACGTGGACGATCTTTCCGTGGAGATGATCCCGCAACATACTGCGGCCTGGTGGAGGTTGGAGGAAACCTCGGGATCGAGGCTGGAGGAATGGACGGGATGGGCGCATACCGCGCCCGCGCCGGGGGCCGGGGTGCCGTGGCGTCAGCCGTTTTTTGCGGACTACCGCCCGGCCGGCCCGGTCGATCTTTATCGCAACACCGGGTGCATGATCGGTCTTGTCGTGACGAATGTTCCGGTTCGCGCGCCTCGAAATCCGGTTTTTTCCTGGACGTTGGAGTGGTTTTATCGCGCTGGCGAGGGGCACACCAATACCCATGATCTCTTGCTCATGCAAGGAGCGCCCATTGACTGCCACATCAATCTCCAGTGGCGTCACTCGACCCTCAATCAGATCTATCTGGAACTTTCCTTGAAAGCGGAAGACTCCCCGGGTGGGGCTCAGGAATTAGGAATTCCGTTGACCAATCTTCGCGATGACCGCTGGCATCATGTGGCGGTGGTTAAGAGCGGCAGCCAACTCATCACCTATCGCGATTACCGCCCTGTTCATACCAACGACTTGGATTCCCGAGCTGTCGGCGCCTACCGGTTTGGGGCGGCGTCGAAGATTTCGATCGGGAAGGGCTTCGAGGGAAAGCTGATGCATCCGGATTATGTGGTGGATGAACTGCGGTACACCGAGGCCGCCCTCAGCCCGGACCGATTTATTCGTCCGGGTGGACCGGTGATCACCAGCTACAACCCCAACCTTAGCGCGATTCATCAGGGCTTGGGGTTTTCAGGCAATCCTCATCGCCGGATGGAGATTCAGCTAACCGAGAACATGGAGGATTGGTTTACTGTGCTTACCGTCGATCCCACCCAGATGCATACTTCGGCCAATAATGTCCCGAAAGCGTTGGCAGGACCTTTCGTCGTGTACCGGATTCTGGACCGCCCGATTCCGTAGCCCGGATGATGTTGCCCGGAGGTGGGCGGCGGGATTTTCCGAAGCCTGTTCCACGCTGAGGAGCTCCGGTTCACGTCCGGGGGCGATGTTTTACGATGTCGGAAGGAGCGATGCTCCGAGGGCTCGATTCTTTCGTTCGTGGTGTTTTTTGACCCCCCGCACGTCTTGTCGCGACGAAGCTCCGAAGGAGCGAAGCCCTTCGACAGGCTCAGGGCGGGACGGATGGTTTCCAAACCTTGGAAATGGAGGGGGTTTTGGTTTCCAAACCTTGGAAATGCGGAAGGGCTCCGGGGTCCGCGTTGTTTCCAACGCGGCTACGGCGTGGAAACGCGGCTACGAAGGCGAGGGGATTTTTCCAAGGTTTGGAAACTCGGGGAGGGTGGTTTTCCAAGGTTTGGAAATGGGGAGGCGGGCGATGGGTC
Source organism: Kiritimatiellia bacterium (assembly GCA_035327665.1). Taxonomy (GTDB): domain Bacteria; phylum Verrucomicrobiota; class Kiritimatiellia; order CAIVKH01; family CAIVKH01; genus DAOLCW01. The sequence goes on along the minus strand of DAOLCW010000024.1, from coordinate 26,454 downwards.
AGCTTGGGGTCGGGCGGTTGTTTGCGGCGGTGAAGGTGAGCATGCGCTCGATCATGGCAATGTTGGGGGCGGGAGTGTTGGTGGCGGCGCCGACGTTGAGGGGTTGGGTGTAGATGGCGTCGATTTCAAGGGGGCGTCCGCGCTCGTGGTCAAGGAGCATGCTGGGTTTGTAGGGTTTCATGCGGTCGGTGTCGGCGAGCATTTTTTGGACGAAGGAAGGGTCGATGGGGCATTGGTCGGCGGCGGCGAGGGCGAGGACTTCATGCATGATGTCGGCGACGAGGGCGCGGGTGGGTGGGTGTTGCATGATGCGGTCGGTGGTGGTGCGGAGGAGGACGGAAAGGCCGTTGTAGGGGATGTTCCAGACGAGTTTTTTCCAGCGGGCGTGGCGGAGGTGGGGGGTGGTTTCGATGGGGATGCCTGCGGTTTGGAAGAGGGCGGCGAGTTGTTGGAGGCGGGGGGTGATGCCGCCAGGGGAGCGGTCGTGGCGGAATTCTCCGAGGAGGATGCGCCCGTAGTCGAGGTGGAGGATGGAGCCGGGGCCGGTTTTGTTGGCGCAGAGGAAGCAGAGGCCGCCGAGGACACGATCAGGACCGACGAGGGCGGCGATTTGTTCTTCGACGCCGAGTCCGTTCTGTAGGACGAGGACGAGGCCGGAGGGTTTGAGGACGCGGGGGAGGAGGGAGGGGAGGGCGTGGTTGTCGGTGGTTTTCATGGCGACCACGGCGAGGTCGAGTGGGGGGAGTTCGGCGGGGGTGGCGGCGACGGGAACGCGGAGGGTGTCTTTCCAGTGGCCGACGGATTCGACGGTGAGGCCGTGGCGGCGGATGTGGTCGGCGTCGGAGCGGCAGAGGAAATGCACGTTGCATCCGGCGCGGACAAGGCAAGCGCCGTAGTAACCGCCAAGGGCGCCGGTGCCGAGGATGCCGATGACGGGTTGGGGGGGGAGGGTGGGGGTCATTTGCTGGCGAGGGGATTCCGGGTTTTCAGGCCGGGGTAGCGGCTGAAGTCGCGATCAATGGTCCACAGTTCGCTTGCGCCGCAGGTGAGGCAGCACGCGGCAATCCGGGCGTCGTGAATCTGTCCCCCGCGGACACGAGCGGACGTGGCCAATTTTTCGAGGCAGTTCAAGACGTCATCCGTGTCGGTAATGATGCGGAGGGAGGGAGACTCCCTCCATGCGGCGATTTGATCCCATGCCTGGGCGGGTGTGGAGGGTTGTTTCCAAAGCCGGGGATGGGTAGCTACGGCATAGAATTCGACGAGACTATGAAAACAAATAACCCAAGGTGATGGAGATTCGGCGAGATGGCGCACCATGCGCTGGGCGGATGGGTGAAGTTCGGACTCCCGTTGATGGGCATGTACGAGCAGGTTGGTGTCGACGGCGATCACGGGAGTTGCCGGGGTTCGCGGAGATCATCAATGACCCGGTTGATGTCTGCGGAGGACACGGATGAACGGGATTTGGAGGCATATCCGGCGGACGCATCCCGAAGGACAAATGTGGTTGGTTTTTCGGCGAGGGACTTTTCCAGCGCATCGATGACGAGGGTTCGAAAGGTCAGGCCGCGCTTTGCCATAAGGACCTTGGCTCGGCGCATTAAGCCGTCTGGCATATCTATGGTAGTCCGCATACATAAATGCATAACCTCTTTTGAGGGTACGTCAAGCGTTGCTTTCAGCGGGGAGTTCGGCAGCGGCGAAAATGGTCTTGTCTGGGCATTCGGGTGTCTGGGCTTCTCAGTCGGTGCAGGGTTCAGTGACGACGCGGGTCACGCATTTTCCATGATCGAGGAGGGCAGATTTTTTGAATGGTGGAGGGGGGCTTCCCGCTGGAGAGGATGCTTAACCCGTGCCGAAAGCCCCATTTTCTTAGTTTTAAATTAGTAAATATTCGCCATGACCACGAAAGTAAAATTATATAATAATACAAATTGTTGGAGCATAAGTCTGGTCATTGTGAGGTCGTGGAGACGGCCGTTGGCTAGAAAAAGACAACCCAAAAGGAAGATGCAAATGAAGACGTTACTAGTATTCGGCGTAGTGGCGATGGCGACAACATTAACCATGGGTAACCTGATCGTGAATCCCGGATTCGAGGATGATCCCTATGAGCCGACCATTCCTGGTTGGACGCTGAGCGGTGGTGCTTACATCTATGACGGAAACCCATATGAAGGGGGCTTTTCTCTCTTGCTTGATGGTGCAAATCAACGCGCAGAGCAAAGCGTTTTGAGTCTTTCAGGTTGGCAGGGTTCCACGATCACCGCTTCGGCGTGGATAAACCTTTACAGTGAACAGTTTAATCCATCCGCCATTTTCTACTTCGGAGCCATTCAGCGTGACAGTTTGGGCGACATCATCTCGACCCATGAAAGCCCCGGCATCTCGACAACGACGGGCTTCGAGCAGACCGTTCTCGGCTTCACGGGAGCCCCCGAACTGGATCGAATCGAGATATACTTCCGGACAGACTCGGGAAGCGGTCGTGAATTTTCTGTCGATAATGTGAGTTTGGTTCCCGAACCGTCCACGATGAGCATGCTGGGTATGGGCGCTTTGGCCATCTTGCTGCGCCGCCGGATGCGGAAATAGCATCTTTTCGAACCACTCTGGCATGACGAGATAGCATCGGGCAGGCTTTTGAAGGCGAAGCTTCGGAAGGAGGTGTACAACGTGCTACTCCCTCTGTTCGCTTCGCTTTTTTTAATCATTTCCGACCGAAGGTCGCCAAATATTCCTTCTGGATTTGACGTTTATACTGAGGTCGATTGAGTCACCGTCGGGGTGAAACGTCGGTTTCGGCGAGGAGGTCGGCGATGGCTTGGGCGAGGGCGTTGGCGATGAGTTCGTAGCCGAGGGGATTGAAGTGGGAGAAGTTGTCGTCGTAGATGATCTCGGGGGTGGGTTCGAGGGTGTCGTTGAGGTTGACGAAGGCGATGGGGTGGTCGAGGAGGTGGGGGATTTGCTCGAGGAGGTGGGGGTAGCCGTAGGTGAGGGGGTCGTGGAAGGGGGTGGTTTCGTCGTGGGCGTGGAGTTGTTCGAGTTCGTGAAGGGGGCGGATGCCGGGGAAGTATTGGTTGGGTTGGAGGGCGTGGAGGTAGGGGATACCGCGGGCGGTGAGGAGGTCATGGAGCATTTGGCTGGAACGTCGCCAGACGAGGGCGGCTTCGGCGAGGGCGGAGGGGAGGTCGGTGGCGTGGGTGTGATGGGGTCCGGTCTGGGGGAAGGGGAGGCCGCGTTCGGCTTGTTGGTCGATGGCTTCGAGGAGGAGGGCGTCGGCGGCTTGTTCGCGGTGGTGGGCGAGGGCGTCGGCGCGGGGCCAGAGGAGTTGGCCGAGGGCGAAGGTGTAGAGGCGGTTTCGGCGGATGAGGTCGGCGAGTCGGGCGCGTTGTTCGCGGGCGGTAATGAGGTTGAGCTGGGCCTGCATGACGTCGCGTTGGCGGTTGGGGGTGGGGGAGAGGGCGGTCCAGTTCCAGGGGTAGGTGGGGGATACGCCGAGGTCGAGGAGGTAGGGGTAGAAGTTGAGTTCGTTGACGCCGTCGAGGTTGATGACGAGGTCGGCATGCATGCCGAGGACGAGGTAGTAGGAGATTGCGGCGAGCTGCTGGGGTTGTTTGTAGCCACCCTGGCAAATGGCGTTGATGATGACGCGGCGCCCGGCGACGGCGGGGATGGCGGCGATGCGTTCGCGGAGGTGTTCGCGGCCGGTGGTGCAGAGCTGGGCGGCGACGGAGCCGCCGGTGACGACGACGACGAATTCGTCGTCGGATTCGGGGCGGTAGGTGGCTTCGACTTCGCTGTAGAATCCGGACTCATTGTTGGGGGTGCCGCGGTAGTCGCGTTTGAAGTCGAAGTTGCGGATGTAGCCGATGTAGGGGTGGAGGGCGAGAACGGGGGAGCTGAAGGTTTCCGGGTTCCGGGCGGCTCCGGCATGGCGAAGCTGGTCGCGGAGGGTGTGGCGGGAGGACGATCGGTAGGGGAAGCCCTGGCCGGTGGCGATGAGCAGGACGAGGGCGAGGAGTTCGGCGAGGAGGAGGCCGAAGAGGAGGGCGAAGCCGGCGAGAACGAGGCGCTTGACCCGGGAGGGGCGCGGGGCTACGGGTTGAGGATGGAGGGCGGTGGTCAAGGAGGGGGAACGATAGGGAGGTGATGGGAGAGGTCAAGGTTTTCCGGTGTCTCGGAAGTTCTTCTCGCAAGTGCTATCCATGTCCTGGACAGCAATCCTTGAAACCGGGTGGTTTGTGATGGATTCTTGTTTCCAGGATGGTAGTCTATGTCTTGAGGTGAACGAAGCATGCTAGCGATTAAGGGAAATTTTGACGGAAAGCGTATTATTCTTGAGGAGACGCCGGCATTGGCGAGTTGCCCGGTTATTGTGGTTTTTGAAAACGATGCCGGTATGGCAAAGTCTGAACGTATGGCATGGATGAAAGCACAAGAGGCTTCATTGGCGGAGGTGTGGGACAACGCCGAGGATTCCGATTATGATCGAATGTAGTCCCGCGTCCGTCGTGCTTGTGCGCTTTCCGTTCTCCGACTTGAATGCGACAAAACAACGGCCTGCCGTGGTGGTGAGTTCGGTTGGATTTTCAACGCGGCATGGCGATATTTTGTTGGTTCCTTTGACCAGCGTTTCCCAACCGGATGGAGGTTTGCAGATATCGGAATGGCAAGCGGCGGGGTTGCTCAAACCAACGTGGATCAAACCGATGTTGGCGACGTTATCTCAATCGTTAATCACCCGTTTCTTGGGAACCCTTCATGTTGACGATGTCCCTCGTGTTCGGGCCGCATTGGCCGTCATGCTTGCGCCGTCTTTTTGTCCTTAGCGGATTTTGATCAAAGACCCATCCTGGATGTTCAGGTCGCAGCTCTTGAGAATCCATCCGTTGATGTGTTTGGTTTTCCGTTGGTTTGGGAGGAGGCAGTGGCTATAAAGCGGGGATGTCTGCTGATGGTTCATTTTGGATTGGCCCGGGGACGCGGGTGTTGGTGACGGGGGCGACGGGTTTTACCGGGTCGCACCTGGTGCGTCGTTTGTGCGAGGAGGGGGCGGAGGTGCGGGCGATTGTGAGGGCTTCATCGGACCGGTCGGGGTTGGCGGGGCTTCCGGTGAGGTGGTTCGAGGGGGATGTGGGGGACGAGGCGTTGGTTCGGGCGGCGATGGAGGGGGTGGAGGTGGTGTTCCACATTGCGACGTTGTACCGGTATGGGCAGGCGACGGAGGCGGAGCATTACCGGGTGCATGTGGAGAGTACGCAGCATCTGGCCCGGGCGGCGGCGGAGCAGGGGGGCTTCCGGCGATTTGTTCAGGTTTCGACGGTGGGGGTGCATGGGCACATCGAGGAACCGCCGGCGAATGAGGAGTCTCCGTTTCGTCCGGGGGATGAATATCAGCGGACGAAGGCGGAGGCGGAAAGGTGGTTGAGGGAGTTTGCGAAGGAGAGGGGGTTGTCGTACACGATCGTTCGACCGTGCGGGATTTATGGTCCGGGGGACCGGCGGCTGTTGAAGGTGTTCAAGATGGCGGCGCGGCGGGTGAGCCCGATTTTGGGGCGGCGTCCGTGTTTGTATCATTTGATTCATGTGGAGGATCTGGTGGGGATTTTGCTGGCGGCGGCGGTGAAGGCGGAGGCGGAGGGGGAGGCGTTTATTGCGGGGGATGCGGAGCCGATTCCGCTGGACCGGATGTTGAGGGTGATCGGGGAGGCGCTGGGCAGGAAGGTGAGGATTGTACGGCTTCCGGTGGGACCGTTTATGGTGGCGGCTACGGTGTGCGAAGGGGTGTGTCGTCCGCTGGGAATCACGCCGCCGATTTACCGGCGGCGGGTGAAGTTTTTTTTGAATGACCGGTCGTTTGACACGCGGAAGTTGCGGGAGCGACTGGGGTATGCGTGCAAGGTGAAGACGGAGGAGGGGTTGGCGGCGACGGCGCGGGCGTACCGGGCGGAGGGATGGTTGTGATGGAGGGGCGATGGAGCACGGTGCGAGTTGTTTTGGTGTCGGCGGTGTTGTCGGTGATGGTGTGGGGGGGGGCGACGTGGCCGCTGCCGCTTTACGTGGGGAGCGGGATCCCGATGTCGCATGCGGGGGGGCATGAGCATCCGGTGCGGATCATGCAGCCGGGGGATCATTTGCAGTTGATGTATTACCACTGGTTGCTGGCGGATATGTTGAGGGGTGGTACGCCCTGGATGATGAACCCGTATGAGTTTCATACGGGGGATGAGGGGGCGCGTTATCAACCGGACCCGTATTATGTCCCGTTTTCGCTGGTGTATGCGGGGTTTGCGGCGGTGGGAGGGAAGGCGTTTGGCTATAACATGGCGGGGTTGGTGTCGATCTGGATAACGTGTTTGTTTACATGGTTGTGGTTGCGGCGGTATGTGGACCGGGAGGTGGTGGCGGGGGCGGCGTCGCTGATTGTGATTCTGTTGCCGTACCGGTGGTTTGCGTTGCTGGGGGGGAGTCCAACGGGTTTTGCGATGGCGTTGACGCCGGTATTGTTGTGGGGATTGGACCGGGCGGTGCGGGAGGATGATGTGTGGGGCGGGGTGTGGGCGGGAGTGGCGATTGTCCTGAGCTACACGAGCGACCTGCACATGTTCTTTTTCAATACGTTGCTGGTTCCGGCGTGGGGGCTGGTGGCGTGGGTGACGCGGGCGGATTTTGGGTGGAGGTCTCTGCGGGGGTACGGGCGGCTGGTGGTGGCGGGGCTTCCGCTGGTGGTGATGTTGTTGGGGGTGGTGTGGTACAGCAAGTCGGGGGCGGTGGATTTGTCGGAGACGCACATGGCGGAGGGACGTTCGCTGCGGGAGGTGGCGTTGTTTTCGCCGCAGCCGTTCGGCTTTTTGGGGTGGGCGGAGCATCCGGTGGCGAGTCAAATTTATCTTGGGTATGTGCTGTTGGGTTTGGTGGGAGCGGGGATGGTGGCGGGGGTGATGAGATGGCTCCGGAGCGGGAAGGCGTTTCCCTGGTTGTTGTTTGGCCTGACGTTGGCGGGGGTGGCGGGAATCCTGTTGCTGGCGACGGGGCCGCATGGGCCGCGGGGAGGCAAGGCGTTCGTGCTGGCCCGGGAGTTTATTCCGAATTATGAGATGATCCGGCAGGCGGGGAAGGTGTTTGGGATTTTGCCGCCGCTGCTGGCGTTGCTGGCGGCGATAAGCTGGTCGGCGCTGTTGCCCCGTGCGCCGGGTCGGCGGACGGTGGCGGCGATGGTGGGGGTGCCGCTGGCGCTGCTGGGGTGGGAGTATTTGCGGAGGTCGGAGCCGCCGATTTGTCTATTGGACCGCGAGCAGCCAGCGTATGGGGCGGTGCGGGCTCATGCGGAGGAGCGAGGGCAGGATCGTCCGCATATTCTGGTGGTGCCGTTGTGGCCGGGGGATAGTCATTTTGCGTCGATCTATCAATTTTATGCATCGATGTACCGGTTGCGGATGGTGAACGGGTACACGCCAGCGATTGACCAGAGGTATTTCGAGGAGATTTTTCTGGAGTATCAGACGGTGAATCAGGGGTGGTTCACGGAGGAACAGGTGGATGCGTTGCGGGAGCGGGGCATCGAGTATGTGATCGTTCATGAGGATCTTTTCCCGGAGAAGGTAAGTCCGTTTCCGGTGACGTTTACGCTGAAGATGCTGCTGACGCATCCGCGGGTTGAGTTGCTTCATCAGCACGGTCCGGTGTGGGCGTTTTATTTGCTACCGGCGGGCGAGGATCGCGCGCCGCCGCCGGAGGCGGTGGCGGAGTGGACGGTGTTTTTTCCGGCCCGGTATCATGAGCTGACGCGGGGGATTGGGCGGAATGATCCGCGTTTTATTGCTGATGTGACGGCGGACCGGGGCGGGGCGGCGCGTTTGGATGATCCGGAATTGATGGTTCATGTGCCTCCGACGGGGCTGCCTCCGGCGCAGGGGGCGCGATGGATGGTGCGGGCGCGGGGCGCGGGGGTGTTGCGGGCGGAGTTTGTGGATGTGGACAGGGGGGAGATGTTTGAGGTGGTGGAGCGGGAGGTGGATGCGGAGGGTTGGCGGTGGGTGGAGTTTCCGCTGGAGGTGGAGAGGTTCCGGAATGTGCAAGGAAGGTTGTCGGCGCGGGAAGGGATGCTTGATGTGGATGTTGCGTTGTTGATGGCGGGGGCGTGGGACCCCCCGCACGTTGGAGAGGCCGTGAGGCTTCCGGCGGCGCTGTTTTTCCATGCGGGGCATATCGACCTGGAAGGGGGCGGGGTGCGGTTTTCGCAGGAGCGGGATGAGGCGCGGATTGTGTTATACGGTCCGAGGCTTCCGTTCGAGGCGGGGAGGTATAGGATCGGTTTGGAGATTGAATCGGATGCGGAGCCGGGAACGCGGTTGGGGACACTCTTTGTGAAAACAGGGATGAGCGAGGAGGAGTCGGTTTTGGAGATCCGGGCGGGTGACCCCCCGCAACTTGGGCATGAGCATCCGGAGAATCTCCCGTTGACGGTGATTTTTGTGTTTCACCGGGAGGCGGATGTGATGTTGCGGGGGGTGGAGTTTCTGCGAGCGGATTAGGGAATGGTATGATTGATCATGTCACGGTAGGTGACCCGCTGTTTTGAGGCGAGGATACGAATTCGCGGATCGAGGTGGTCGTCGAGGGTGAGGGTGGTTCTCATGTAAACATCATGATGTATAGAAGTACTACTTTCGAGTCATCATGATGACTCTTGCGGAGTGGCGGTGAAGCGGGGTAGACTAAACGGAGATGCATGCAGAAGAACATGAGGAAGGACAGTTTGCGACGATTCCGATGCGGTGGGTGGGGCCGGCGCGGCTGACGGGTCCGGTGGTTGAGGGGGAGGTGATGTTTCCGCTGGCGACGTATGAGACGCCGTTGTGGCCGTCGGTGGAGCGGGGGGCGCGGGTGTCGGGGGTTTCGGGGGGGATCGCGGTGGTGGTGGCGGATGAGCGGATGACGCGTTCGGTGCTGGTGGAGGCGCGGTCGGCGGGGGAGGCGCTGGCGGCGCGGGACTGGTTGATGAGCGCGCAGGGGGAAGCGGCGGGGGAGGCGGCGGCGACGAGCCGATTTGCGAGGCTGAAGGAGATCCATACGCAGGTGGTGGGGGGATTGTTGTTTGTGCGGTTTGAGTTTTCGACGGGGGATGCGGCGGGCCATAACATGGCGACGAAGGCGGCGGAGCGGATGTTGGATTGGATGCTGGAGCGTCGGCGGGAGCTTTCGTATGTGTCGATTTCAGGGAATTACTGTTCGGACAAGAAGGCGACGGCGGTGAACGGGATTCTGGGGCGGGGGAAGTATGTGGTGGCGGAGATGACGGTTCCGGAGAAGATCTGCCGCCGGTATTTGAAGACGACGGCGAGCGCGGTGGCGGCGTTGAATGTGAAGAAGAATTTGATCGGGACGATGATGGCGGGGGGGCTGCGGAGCGGGAACGCGCATTTTGCGAACATGCTGTTGGGGTTTTACCTGGCGACGGGTCAGGATGCGGCGAATGTGGTGGAGGGGTCGCAGGGTATGGTGCATGCGGAGGCGCGGGGGGAGGATTTGTATTTTTCATGCACGCTGCCGAATGTGATCGTGGGGACGGCGGGGAACGGGAAGGACTTGGCGTTTGTGCGGGAAAATCTGGCGCGGCTGGGGTGTCTGGAGGATCGGGCTCCGGGTGAGAATGCGCGCCGGCTGGCGGCGATTTGCGGGGCGGCGGTGTTGTGCGGGGAGTTGTCGCTTTTGGCGGCGCAGACGAACCGGGGGGAGTTGATGGCGGCTCATGAGCGGTTGGAGCGTTCGGGGGCGGCGAAGCGGGGCGGGGGCGCATGAACGACCTGACGAACACGCGGAAGATCGAGCACATTAAAATTATCCAGCGGGATCCGCAGGTGGACCGGCGGAAGTATTATTTCGACGAGGTGCATTTGATTCACCGGGCGTTGCCGGAGGTGAACCTGGCGGAGGTGGATCCGTCGACAACGTTTTTGGGGAAGCGGTTGTCGTTTCCGTTGCTGATTTCGTGCATGACGGGGGGGGATCATGCGGCGGTGCGGGCGATCAACCGGAACCTCGCGGAGGCGGCGGAGGAGACGGGGGTGGCGATGGGGGTGGGTTCGCAGCGGGTGATGTTCACGCATCCGGAGGCGGCGGCGAGTTTTGCGCTGCGAGGGTTTGCGCCGACGACGGTGCTTTTGTCGAATTTGGGGGCGGTGCAGTTGAACAAGGGGTTCGGGGTGGCGGAGGCGCGGCGGGCGGTGGAGGTGTTGGACGCGGATGGGCTGGTGCTGCATTTGAATCCGCTGCAGGAGGCGGTGCAGCCGGAGGGGGATACGAATTTTGCCGGCCTGGCGGAGAAGATCGGGGAGGTGGCGCGGGGTCTCTCGCGGCCGGTGATTTTGAAGGAAGTGGGAGCGGGGATGTCGGCGGCGGACGCGGAGCTGGCCCTGGGGGCGGGGGTGACGATTGTGGATGTGGCGGGTACGGGGGGGACGTCGTGGAGCCGGATCGAGCATCACCGGGTGGCGGAGGGAGCGGTGGATGGGCTGGGGATTCGTTTTCAGGATTGGGGGATGCCGACGCCGGCGGCGCTGAGGGTGTTGGACAGGTACCGGGACCGGCTGACGTTGATTGCGTCGGGGGGAGTTCGTTCGGGGTTGGATATGGTGAAGGCGGTGGTGCTGGGGGCGTCGCTGTGCGGGTTGGCGTCGCCGTTTCTGGCCCCGGCGATGGAGTCGAAGGAGGCGGTGGTGGGGGAGATCGAACGGCTGAAGCGGGAGTTTGTGACGGCGATGTTCCTTTTGGGAGTGAGCTCGGTGGACGATTTGCTTGGCCGGAAGGATTTGTTGCGAAAGGATGAGGCATGAAAACGGGGATCGACCTGATCAGCTTTTACTCGTCGAGGTATTATTTGGATTTGCGGACGCTGGCGGAGGCGCGGGGGGTGGACCCGGACAAGTTCATGATCGGGATTGGGCAGGAGAAGATGGCGATTCCGCCGCCGGATGAGGACATTGTGACGATGGCGGCGAGCGCTGCGTTGCCGCTGCTGGAGAAGGTGGATGTTTCGAAGATCGAGCTTTTACTTTTTGCGACGGAGTCGGGGGTGGACCAGTCGAAGGCGGGAGGGATTTTTGTGCATGGGCTGCTGGGGCTGCCGAAGCGTTGCCGGGTGGTGGAGCTGAAGGAGGCGTGCTACGGGGGGACGGCGGGGTTGCAGATGGCCCAGGCGATGGTGGCGAGGAATCCGGAGTCGCTGGCGTTGGTGATTGGAACGGATATCGCGCGGTATGATTTGGGGAGTCCGGGGGAGGCGACGCAGGGATGTGGGGCGGTGGCGATGATCGTGTCGGCGAATCCGCGGTTGATCGAGCTGGATCCGGAGTGCGGAATGTACACGGAGGATGTGATGGACTTCTGGCGTCCGAACTACCGGGATCAGGCGGTGGTGGACGGGAAGTATTCGACGCGGGTGTATTTGAGCGCGCTCGCGGAGACTTGGCGGCAATATGCGGAGACGACGGGGCGGGGGCTGGACGATTTTGCCCGGTTTTGTTTTCACTTGCCGTTCACGCGGATTGCCGAAAAGGCGATGGAGAAGCTGGGGCGGGCGTGCGGGGCGAAGCTGTCGGCGGAGGAGATCGAGGCGAAGATCGGGGAGTCGTTGCGGTACAACCGGATCAGCGGGAACAGCTACAGCGCGTCGTTGTATGTGGGGTTGTGCTCGTTGCTGGATACGTGCGAGGAGGATTTGTCAGGGAAGCGGATCGGATTGTACAGCTATGGCTCGGGATGTGTAGCGGAGATGTTTAGCGGGGTGGTGCGTCCGGGGTATCGGGAGGTGATCCGTGCGCACGAGCACCAGGGGTTGCTTGAGGAAAGGACGGAACTGACGTTCCGGCAATACGAGGACATCTTTACCTTGGAGTTTCCGACCGACGGGGGGGATCATAGGTTTGCGATCTACCAGACGGGGCCGTTCCGGTTGGCGGGGGTAAGTCAACACAAGCGGTTGTATGAGCGGGTCGGCGCGGGGGGATAACCCTGGCGTGATTTCAGCAAATACGCGGGAGTTGTTCGCCGGTGAGGAGGTCGAGGATTCGGTTTACGCCGATGCCGCTGCGGAGAAGCACGCGGGGCTCGTGGTCGGAAACCACGGTACCAATGCGGGCGGGGGTGGTGTGGGGGCAGGCGCGGGCGAGGATGTCGAGGGCCTGGTCGGCTTGGGATTCGGGGACGAAGGCAACAAAGCGGCCTTCGTTGGGAACGTAGAGGGGGTCGAGGCCGAGAAGTTCACAAGCACCTGCAACGGCTTCGCTGACGGGGACGGAGTTGGCTTCGATTTGGATGTGAACACGGGCGCCTTCGGATAATTCGATGAGGGAACTGGCGAGTCCACCCCGGGTGCAGTCGCGAAGGGCGTGGACGTCGATGCCGGCGGAGAGCAGGGCGTCGACGGGTGGATGAAGGTCGGCCATGTCGGATTGAATGTCGGACTCGAAGGCGAGTCCTTCGCGGACGGCCATGATGGCGATTCCATGGCGGCCGATATCGCCGCTGACGAGGACGGCGTCGCCGGAACGGATATGATGGGCGGCGGGGCGGAGGGGGTGGCGGAAGGTGCCGATGCCGGCGGTGTTGATGTAGAGGCCGTCGCCTTTGCCCCGGTCGACGACTTTGGTGTCGCCGCAGACGATGTGGATGCCGGTTTGGTCGGCGGCTTGTTTCATGGCGAGGAGATGGGTCCAGAGTTCGTCCATGGGAAGACCTTCTTCAAGGATCAGCCCACAAGAGAGCCAGCGGGGGGTGGCGCCGCTCATCGCGAGGTCGTTGGTGGTGCCGTGGATGGCGAGGGCGCCGAGGGTGCCGCCGGGGAAGATGCGTGGCCGGATGACGAAGGAGTCGGTGGTGAAGGCGAGGTCGCCGGGGGGAGGGGTAAGGAGGGCGGAGTCGTTGAGGGCGTTGAGGACGGGGTTGGAAAAAAGGGGAGTAATCATGCGCTCGATGAGATCGCGCATGAGGAGTCCACCCCCGCCATGAGCGAGGGTAACGACGGGGTAGTCACGGATGGGGATGGGACATTCCATGGAGGGAGGGGTAGCTAGATTTGGTTTTTAAGGGCTGACCCCGAAGGTTTCGAGGGCGGCCTCGGTGGCTTCGGTGATGAGGCGGACGAGGGTTTTGTTCATGAAGGTGTAGTCGTCGGGGATGTTGAGGGATTCGAAGGGAGGGCGGGGGTCGAGGTCGCCGTAGAGTCCGAGGAGGCGTTTGAGGTGTTTGCGTTCCATGGCGAGAACGAGGTCGGCCCATTGGATGTCGGCCTGGGTGACGCGGCGGGGGCTGGTGTCGGCGAGTCCGGCGGCGCGGACGTCGAGGCGTCGGTCAAACTGGTAGATTTTTTCGGCGGTGGGGCTGCGGCGGTTGTTGCGGCCACAGACGAAGAGGATGCGGAGGGGGCGGGACATGGAAGGGAAGGTGTTCCGGGGTCAGGGGTTCAGTGTTCAGGTAAGATTACACGTTGGATGAAGGGGGGGGAGGTGTTGCGGGGGGTGGGGTGGTGCGCCGGAGGCTGGCGAGGGTAAGGCCGCGGAGGTGGAGGATGATGAGGCCGAGGGTGATGTTGAAGAAGAATTGGATGGTGTGCGCGACGACGGAGTAGGCCATGCCGAACTCGGAGGTGAAGTCCGGGAAGAAGGCGAAGGCGATAAGGCAGCCGGCTTGGAAGGTGCCGAGGAAGCCGGGGGCGCTGGGGGCGGCAACGGCGAGGGCGACGAAGACGTTGAGGACCATGCCGACCCACAGGCTGGGTTGATGGCCGAAGGCGAGAAGAACGATGTGGAACCAGACGGCGACGAGGAACCACATGGTGAAGGACCAAAAGACGACCATGAAAAGTGCGCCGAAGGAACGGATGCTGCGGAGGCCGATGAAGTAGTCGACGATCATGTGGTTTAATCGTTCGGCGAGGCGGGGGGCGCGATGGCCGGCGAGCCATAGGACGATGCGATGTAAGAAGGCTTCGACCTTTCCGGGGAAGGCATAGGAGAAGGCGACCATGGCGACGAGGCCGAGGGTGAGGACGCCAAGGGCCTGGGCACCGGTCATGATGATGGGCGGGACAGACTCGAATTTGGCGAGGCAGATGAGGAGGAAGGTGAGGAGGCAGATGGCGTCGGCGAGGCGTTCGGTGAGGATGCTGGCGAGGGCGGTGGAGAAGGATACGGGTTGCCAACGGCTGAGGATGAGGGGGCGGATGACTTCGCCGGCGCGGAGGGGAAGGACAAAGCTGGCAAAGAAGCCGACCATGGTGGCTTCAAAGAGGCGGAGGGTGGAGAGAGGTTGGTCGTTGGGGAGGAGAAGTCGCCAACGGAGGGCGCGCATCCAGCCCATGACGAGAAGGAGGGCGATGGCGGGAAAGATGTACCAAGGGTTGATGTGACGGAAGTGGGCAGCGACTTCTTTCCAGTCGAGGTGGGCGGCAAGGTAGGCGAGAATGGCAACGCTGACGCCGATGCTGAGGATCAGGCCGACCCATCGTTTGGTGTTGGATGGAGGGGCGAGGGGGGCGTCGGTGTTCATGGGGGTATCTTTCCTGTCGGCGGGGGAAGGTCAAGCGGGGATTCGCGGGTTTCCGGGGGCAGGCCGGGTTAGACTGGTGAAGGGTAAAGAAGGAGATGGTGCCGGGAACGGGTTTGCGGTAAGGCTTTTTGCTTCATGGTTTGTTTACGATGGCAACGACTCTTTCCATAGCCAATGCGATGGCGCTATTTGCCGCGATGGTGGTACTGGCGGCGGTTCCGAGCACGAGTGTGTTCGCGGTTTCGGCGCGGGCCGCGAGCGCGGGTTTTCGTCACGGGGCGCTGACCGCCCTGGGTATTGTGGTGGGGGATCTGGTGTTTATTTTCGTCGCGGTGTTCGGGTTGGCGTTGCTGGCGGAGGCCTTGGGGCCCGCTTTTTTTGTGGTGAAACTTGCGGGGGGTGCCTACTTGATTGGTTTGGGGATTGTGGTGTGGCGATCGCGAAAGGGGAAGCCGGGGGAGGTCGGGGCTCCGGGATTGGCGAGGTGGTCGAGTTTTATGACCGGCTTGCTGATCACGCTGGGGGACCAGAAGGCGATTTTGTTCTATTTGGGCTTTTTGCCGGCGTTTATCGATTTGTCGATGGTAACGGCGGTGGATGTGGGGATGATCGGAGGGATCACGGTGGTTGCGGTGGGCGGGGTTAAGGCGGGGTATGCTTATCTGGCGGGCAGGGCGGGGCAGATGTTCGCGGGGACGCTTGGCGAGAAGATGAACATGCTTGCGTCAGGGGTGATGATTGGCGCAGGGGTGTGGGTGATCTTTGTCGGTTTGACTCGTCCCTTGACTTGATTTTGCGGCGAACGTAGCGTCATGACATGCAACACGCGAACTACAGCAAACATGGCCTTATCGGCAGCCGGACCCAGGTGACCGGCGACTTCGCCCATCTCCCGATCGAGGGGATTCCTTTTTCACGGTTACCGGAATGGCCGGAGGCGCTGGCGCGGGTTTTCGCGACGCCGGCGATCGGGGCGGCGTTCACGGAGTACCGGATCGACCTCGAAGCGGGTCAGCATGGGGAGCACAAGGCGGACGGGGAGATTGAGCACTTTCTGTATGTGTTGGAGGGGTCGGCGAAGCTTTCATTGACGAGCAAGCGGTCGAAGCCGGCCACCCACACGATGAAGGCGGGGGGGTATGCTTTGCTTCCTCCGGATTGCGATTACCGGTTGGTGGCGAAATCGAAGGCCTCGCTGCTTTTGCTGCGGAAACGGTTTGAGCCGCTGGGCGGGGTCGACCTGTTCGCACCGCTGGTTGGCAATGAGAAGGACGTAAAGGGAGAGATCTATATGGGGGACAAGGGGGCGCTGCTGAAGACCCTGATTCCGGATGAGTTCGCATATGACTTGGCGATGAACATCTTTACCTTCGAGGTGGGACACAGCCTGCCGGTTACGGAAACGCATGTGATGGAGCACGGGTTGTATGTGCTGGGGGGCAAGGGATTGTATTATCTCGGCGACCGGTGGATGGAGATCGAGACGTCGGACTTTATTTGGATGGGACCGTATTGTCCGCAGAGCTATTACGCAACGGGCGAGGAGCCGACCCGTTACATTTATTACAAGAACGTGAACCGCGACTTCGAGTTGTAGGACGTGGACAAGCGGGATCGCGGAAACGGGGACGTGGCGATGAAGGTCAGCGCGGAACGGTTGGAACGGGACGTTGAAACGATCGCGAGCTTTTCGGAGTGTCCGCCGGAGGTGGGGTATAGCCGTCCGACGTTTTCGCCACCATGGGCGGAGGCGTGCGATTATGTGATCGGGGAGGCGGCGCGGGCGGGCTGTGTACACCGGAGGGATGCCCACGGGAACCTGCATTTCCGCCGGAGGGACTCGGGGTGGGAGAAGCGGCTTTGGTTGACGGGGTCGCACATTGATTCGGTACCTTCGGGTGGGAAGTATGACGGGGTGACGGGGATCGTGTGCGGGCTGGAGCTTTTGCGTTGCGGGATGGAGCTTGAGCTGATCGTGTTTGCGGAGGAGGAGGGGACGACGTTTGGTTTGGGGATGCTGGGCAGCCGGAGCTGGACGGGGGCGCTTACGGTGGAGGAGCTGAGCGGGGTGAGGAACCGGCACGGAGAGAATTACCTGGAGGCGGGCGTGAGGTTCGGGGTGCGTCCGGAGGCGATGGCGGCGGAGCGGCTGGATCCATCGCGGTATCACGGATTTTTCGAGGTGCATCCGGAGCAGGGGCTTTCGTTGTGGAACCGGGGGATCGCAGTGGCGGCGGTGGACCGGATTAATGGTCGGCGGCAATACACGGTGAAGGTGAAGGGGCAGGGTAATCATGCTGGATCGACGCGGATGCCGGAGCGAAAGGACGCGCTGGCGGGGGCGGCGGAGATGGTATGCAGCATCGAGGAGCTGGGCCAGACGCTTGCGGACACGTTGGACTATACGGTGATGACGGTGGGGCGGCTGGATGTGACGCCGAACGCGCTGAATGTGATTGCGAGCGAGGTGGACTTCACGATCGATTTCCGGGCCCAGACCGATGAGATGCTGGAGGAGGGGAACGCGGGATTGCGCGGCCGGATCGAGGGGATCGCGGCGAAGCGGGGATTGCCGGTGACGTTGACCACGACCGAGGTGCAGCCGCCGGCGCCGCTGGATGGGGGATTGATCGGGCGGCTGAACGCGGCCGCGGAAACGTGCGGGCTTCCGTTTCACCGGGTGCCGAGCGGAGCCCTGCACGACGCGGCGATTGTGGCCCCGTTTCTGCCCACGGCGATGTTGTTCGTGGCGAGCCGGGACGGGATTAGCCATCATCCCACCGAGTACAGCCGGATTGAGGATCTCGTGGCGGCGACGCGTTGGCTCGCGGCGGCGATGGGGTGAGGCCTGGAAGGCACCAGGATGGAGCCTGCCAAAGATATCGGTTAGACCTCTTGCCTCATGAAGTATCCTTACACAGACCTATATCTTATGTAAGGAAAACTGCTTATCTTTACATAAGAACATTTTGGGTGTAAGCTTTTCTCCACGATGAAACGTCCAATTCAGGGCAACTATGTGATGATGGGAACCTGTGACGAGCGGTTGCGAGCCTTTGTTCCCGCCCCGCTTCCTCCCGTTCCACCGGTCGAATGGTCCGCCGACTTACGGAGTAAGTTTGACAACGCCTTGTTGGCTTTGGGGCGATTGGATAGCGTGACTCTGCTCCTGCCCGATGTTTCTTTATTTCTTTATACCTACATCCGAAAAGAGGCGGTGTTGTCATCGATGATCGAGGGCACGCAATCGTCCCTTTCCGATCTTCTGCTTTTCGAGCTGGAGGAAGCGCCGGGCGTTCCGACGGATGATGTTCGGGAGGTCAGCAATTGCGTGGCTGCCCTGGATCATGGGCTGACCCGGCTGCGTGAGGGGTTTCCGCTTTCGCTCCGTCTGATCCGGGAAATGCACGACCTTTTGCTTGCGGATGGCCGCGGCGCAGGAAAAGCGCCGGGTGAATTCCGAACCAGTCAGAATTGGATTGGCGGTACACGCCCCGGCAACGCGGCTTTCGTTCCCCCTCCACCCGACCACGTCATGCGCTGCATGGGTGAGCTCGAGGATTTTCTTCATGATAAACCTGCCCCCACGCCCCTGTTGTTGAAGGCCGCTCTCGCTCATGTTCAGTTCGAAACGATTCATCCGTTTCTGGACGGGAACGGTCGTATCGGACGTTTGCTGATCACTCTTCTCCTTGCCGAGGGCGGTGCCTTGCGCGAGCCGATGTTGTATTTGAGCCTTTACTTCAAGACCCACCGCCAACTGTATTACGACCTCTTGAATCGCGTCCGGCTCGAAGGCGATTGGGAGCGATGGCTTTCGTTCTTTGCCGATGCCGTCATCGAGACGGCTGGCCAGGCGGTGGAGGCTGCGCAACGGCTGGAGAAGCTTGCGCGTTCGGACCGGGAGCGGCTTCAAGAATTGGGCCGGGCCGCCAGTTCAACTTTGCGCGTTCATCATGAGTTGTTATGCCGCCCGATTGCCAGCAGCAAGGCCCTCGCCCAACGTACCGGCCTCAGCCACGTGACGGTTAACAAGTCCCTGCGGCATTTGGTGGACCTGAACATCGTTCGCGAAATCACCGGACAAAGGCGACATCGCGTTTTCAGCTACGCGGCCTACATCAACATTCTCAATGAGGGAACGGAGCCGCTTGAGCGGCGGCGATGGGGTGAGGGTTAGAAGAAGAGCTTGGCGAGGCGGAGGGCACCCTGAGACCAGGGGGTGCGGTGGGTGAGGCCGCCCTTGTCGAGGTTGTCCTTGTTGGCCATGTACCATTCGTAGTTGCGAAGGAGGGCTTCGATGTTGGAGTACTTGGGGGCGTACCCGAGCTTTTCCTTGGCTTTGTCGATGGAGACGAAGGATTCCTTGCCGACGGTTTCGTAGATCCATTTGTAGAGGGGGGAGAGGCGGAGGCGTTCGAGAAAGCGGAGGGCCATGATGGCGGGGCGCTCGGGGATGGAGATGATGCGTTTACCGAAGCCGGCGGCGTCGAGGACGGCCTGGAAGTCGGTCTTGGGGGTTCCGTACCGGTCGGCTCCGATGTTGAAGGTGTCGTTGGCTTGTTCGCGGGGGAGGGTGGAGCAGAGCCAGATCGCATCGCAAAGATCTTCGACGTCGAGGTACTGGTAGAGGTTGTCGCCGGAGCCGAGGATGGGGAAGTTGCGGCCTTCGCTGGCCCATTCGTAAAGCATGGCGAAGACGCCGAGGCGTTCGGGTCCGATGAAGGATTTGGGGCGGATGACGGGGAGAAAGAGGCCTTTGGCCCGGTAGTCCTCGCAGAGGTTTTCCGCTGCGACCTTGGCTTCGCCATAGGGGCCGACGCCGTGCATGGGGTCGGTCTCGAGAAGGGGATGGTGGTCGGGGATGCCGTAGACGGCGGTGGAGGAGATGTGGAGGAAGCGCTCGACGTTTTTTGCGGCGGCCTCGCTGAGCATGACCTTGGTGCCGTCAATGTCGGTGGAGTAGATGTCGGCGGGTTTGTAGAGGGGGAGTGCGGCGGCGGCATGGATGACGATGTCGACTCCGTCGAGGGCCTTGCGGACGTCTTCCGGGGAGCGGATATCGCCCTGAACGGCGCGGATGCGGTCGCGGCAGTCGGTGTAGTCGAACTCAATAAGGTCGAGGGAGGTGACGTCCTGGCCTTTGTCGAGGAGGTAGCGGACGAGGTTGATGCCGAGGAAGCCGGCCCCTCCAGTAATCATAAATCGTTTTTTCATGGTCGCTCCGGGTCAGGGATGATTCGGGGGTCGTAGAAACGAAGGAAGGCCGAGAAGGTAGCGGAGGGGGAGGGGGGAGAAAAGAAGAAAAGGGGAGGTTTGGGCTCGCGGGCGCATTTGCGGTTTTGTGCATCTTGCCCTGAACGCGGCGTCGCGGAGCTCCGCCCTCCAAGACGGGAATATCTGCAATGCAAGAGCTGCTCGTGTCCGATTTCACGAAACGGGAGACGTGCCTCTGACCGCTTGACGCGCAGATTCACCAAGCAATGTCAGGAATTGGCGGAAGTCGAATTTTCTTGGGCAGGAATGACCACGCAGGATTCGAGGTCGCGGGCTTCGAATTGGACCTTGCCGATGCGGAGGAGCAAGGCTTCGCGGGGGGTGCCAGGGGGAATGAGCTGGTCGAGTGTCATGATGCCGGTGAAGTCGCCGGGGAATCCGGCGAGGGTGACGCGAACCCGGCGGTTGAGAACGATGCCGAACTTTTCCTGGAGCCGTTGGATGGCTGCCTCGCGCTCGGAGCGGAAGTTCTGGAAGCCGCGTTCGGCGGGATCGCGGGGGAGCTCGAGCGGGCAAACGGGATCGTGGGCCGGGGAGGTGGGCCGGGGAGGTGGCTGGGGTTGAAATGGGAATTCGAGCTGGGTCATGGGGTTGTATCCTCGGACAGGGTCACGAAAGGTACTCGTCGATCGCCAACCTTAACGGTCGCGTATTTTGTCTGGCAAGCGCAGGGTCTTGAGTTGGCTTGCCGGAATGGTGTCGAAGTGAGGATCCCGATGGACGAGTGTGGCATTGTGCGCGGAAGCGCACCCGGCAATCAGCGCATCAACCATTGGTATGCGTTGGCTGATCTTTGACTGGATCAGCAGGGCCGCCTTGATGGCCTTCATGTCCAGAATGGCCATTCGACTTAGATCCTTGGTGTAGATGTTGAATACGCGCTCGCGCTCATCGTTTTCGGCAATCAGTTCACGCAGTCGCCGATCCAATTCCACCCAGGTTGGAGCGGCCAGCAAGACTCGTTCCGGACCTTGGGCAAGAAGATCCGCTACGTCATCCGAGCCCGGTTCATCCAGAAGGTGGGTCAGAATTGCGGACGTATCCAGGAGATGGATCACAACGATTTCTTCCTTGTTGCCGATTCATCGCTTGATCGCTCTTGTTGCAGAGCCTTCAAGGGGTGCGGCCGACCTTTCTTGAGATATTTTCGCCCGGATCCTTTTAGTGTGTAGGCAAGTTTTCCCGGTTCGGGAAGAACGCGGCATCGTATTTCTTCCGGGTGGTTTCCTGGCAACCACTCCAGCATGCTTCCCGGTTTTAGTCCGTAAGCAGAGGCAATCGCCGCTGGTATAGTGACCTGATTTTTCCCTGTAACCGTCGTAGCCATAATCGATATTCCTTGATTTGAACGATAATCCTTGAATCATTAAAATTCAAGGAGCTAACGCTTTACTCCTGAAGTTGCCGAGGGCCGTAGTGTGACCCATGCGCCTACGATTGGGATGGGAGTTTTCCAAGGTTTGGAAACGGGAAGAGGGTGGTTTTCCAAGGTTTGGAAACGATCCGCCTTCGCTCCTTCGGAGTTTCGTCGCGACAAGACTTGCGGGGGGTCAGGTGTCGTCCGGGGATGGGGTTAGGAGTTCGGTGAGGGGGAGGGTGAAGGAGTCGGCTTGATGGAGGGGGAGGAGGAAGGTCCAGTTTTGCCAGTGGGAGGGTGGAGGAAGGACGGGGCGGAAGGGGGCGTCTTCGGGGGTGGTGTCGGGTTCCTGGATGGAGAGGATGCGGAGGGGGCGCTGGGCGGGGCCGTCGAGGCGGGAGCCGATGGCGAGGGTGATGAGGGTTCCGTCGGCGAGGGTGAAGGTGGTGGTGACGGGGTCGTTGATGTCGAGGTCGGGGTCGGCGAGGGTGTCGAAGAAGAAGTTCTGGAGGGTTCCGGCGAGGCGGGCGGCGTTGAGGGTGTTGATGTGCTGGTCTTCGGGGAGGGGGTCGAGGTGGTAGTCGCGGCCGTCGATGACGGTGAGGGTGTAGGGGGTGTCGGGGTGGTGGACGGTGATGGATTGAATTTGGTCGGGGGAGATTTGGAGGAGGGTTCGGTTGATCCAGGCTTCGGGGCGGGTGACCCAGTCGGTGAGCATGTGATCGACGAGGAGGACGGGGCCCTGGTCGATGCGGAGGTGGCGGCCCATGCCAAGTCCGGCGCCGGTGAGGGGGGCGCCTTCGCGGGGGCGGCGGGCGCTGCCGATGATCATGCGGGTGGGAGTGGGGGAGGCGGCGAAGTGGAAGAGGATTTCGATGGGCTTTTCGGGTTGGGTGGTTTCGTGGAGGAGGGAGAGTTCGTCGAGGAGGGTGTCGCCGCCGCGGATGAGCTGGCCGATGCGGAGGTCGGAGAGGTCGCGGATGGCGGCGGCGAGTTTGGGGAAGTCGACGGGGTAGCCGTGGAGGCTTTGGTTGAGCCAGGTTCCGGTGGAGCGGCTGAGGGTGACGTCGATGCCGGAGGAGGTGAGGGTGAGGGACTGGAGCTGGTTCCAGTCGGTGGCGGGGAAGACGAGGTCGCCGGGGGCGAGGCCGTCGACGGTGGGAGGGGTGGAGGGGGTTCGGGTGTAGAGGGCGAGGGCGGCGAGGAGGAGGAGAAGTCCGGCGAGGAGGGTGATGGTTTTGGGGGTCATGGCGGGGATCCTTTTTAAGGGATTATGAAGGTGTGGGAGGATTTCGGTCTCGCGGAGCTCGACCCTCCAGGTTGTTTGCAGGAAGAACCGATGGCCGGGGCGTGGAGGGCGGAGCTCTGCGACGCCGCGAGGCGGGTTGAAGGGTGGGACGTGACGGGGTTTGGTTGCATGGGGAGGTTAGTCTTTGGCGGCGGCTTTGCGGCGGCGGTAGAGGGCGTGGCCGAGGCCGAAGGTGGCGACGAGGAGGGGCATGAGGGCGATGTTGATGGCTTTGACCTGGAAGCCGAGGCGCTCGATGTCGCGGACGAGGTTGCGGCGGACGTCTTTGAGTTCGCGCTGGGTGTCGAAGCGGCGCTGTCGGAAGGCTTCGATTTCGGCTTGCTGCTCGGGGGAGAGGAGGACGGTTTGGTCGTCGCTGCGGGCTTGTTGGAGCTGGGTGAGTCGGAGCTGGGTTTCCTGGAGGGACTGGAGGAGTTGCTCTTCTTTTTGCTGCCAGCGCTGGCGGGCTTGTTCCTGGAGCTGGATGACGCGGGTGAAGGGGCGGTCGACGGCGCCGCGGGTGCGGATGCCGATGAGGGCGTCGTTGCCGGTCATTTGCTCGACGAGGTTGAGGGCGAAGACGAGGTTGTCGTTGATGGGCTCGAAGAGGGTCTGGCCGAAGAAGTTGACGGGGCGGATGGCGAAGCGGTCGTTGAGGTGGTCGGCGTCGCCGACGAGGATGACGGTTCCGGGGCGTTGGGCTTCGGCGAGGACGGAGGAGGGGGCGGGGTTGGTGGAGGGCGGGGGGCCGTTGGGGAAGGCGGTGGGGAAGTGGCCGTGGAGGCGGACGGCGAGGTGCTGGACGCCGATGGGGCGGGCGTTGCGGAGTTGGTCGGAGCTGGGTTGCATGGCGTTGAAGGTGTCGAGGAGGGCGCCTTGGGAGGAGGTGCTGAGGAGGGGCTCGAAGGTGAGCCGGTCGGCGGGTTGGCCTTCGAAGGCGCCGGCAAAGGGAAGAAGGACGGCGTTGAGGTTGGCGGTGACGACGTCGTCGGGGTTGATGGAGGGGTCGCGGAGGCTGAGCCAGGTGGGGAGGCGGTCGGAGCCGGTTTGGCCGAGGTTGACGACGGTGGCGGCGGGGGGGTCGATGACGAGGTGTTCGGAGGTGAAGCGGATGCCCCAGGCTTCGATGAGGCGGTCGAGGTTGGAGTTGGCGGTGAAGTAGGGGGTTTGGGCGACGTCTTGCTCGGTGACGCTGAGGGGGTCGAGGTAGGCGATGAGGCGCCCGCCGCGGAGGAGGTATTGGTCGAGGGCGAAGAGGAGGGTGTCGGGGACGTTTTTGGGATGGATGAGGAGGACGGCGTCGAGGTCGGAGGGGATTTCGGCGAGGGTGGGCTGGAGGGTAGTGAGGCGGTAGTTGGATTGGAGTTCGCGGCCGAGGAACCAGCCTTGGGCGGGGGCGCGGCTGCCAAGGGGGGCCTGGCCACCGCCGAGGACGGGGAGGGAGGTGATGAGGCCGAGGGAGGGGCGTCCGGGGCGGGCGACGGAATGGATGAGGCGCATGACTTCGTATTCGATGCGGTTTTCGAGGTTGGGGCTGAGGACGGGGAGGACGGCTTCGTTGGCGCCGGAGGAGGCGACGAGGCCGACGTAAAGGGTCTGGCCGATGCCGGCGATGCCGACGTTCTGGCCGGCGAGTCCGTATTTCTGGGCCCACTCTTCTTCGTCGGAGTCGGGGCGGGGGTCGTAGACTTCGAGGACGACGTTGCCGTTGCTGCGGAGTTCGATTTCGCGGAGGAGATCCTGGATGCGCTGGACGTATTGGCGGAAGGGGACGGGGACCTGTTCGCCGCTGCGGCTGGCGTAGAATTTGAGGGTGACGGGGCGGTCAAGGGAGCGAAGGAGGGTTTCGGCGCCCTTGGATAAGGTGTGGATGCGGTCTTCGGTGAAGTCGAGGCGGAGGCGGAGGGTGGAGAGGAGGAGGTTGGCGAGGAGAAGGATGGCGAAGACGAGAAGGACTCCGATCGAACTGGTTATTTTCACTGAAGAGCGTTGGGTCATGGTGCGATCTCCTGTAATTTAGTTGCGGCCGGAGCGGGCGGTGAGCACGGCGTAGGTGGCGAAGAGCATGAAGAGGATGACGCTGGCGAAGTAGGCGAGGTCGCGGAGGTCGACGATGCCGCGCTGCATGGTTTCGAAGTGGGCCATGAAGCCGAAGGCGGCGACGCCGTTGACAAGTGCTTCGGGGGCCCAGCGGACGAGGAGGTCGGTGACGGGGGGGAAGCCGGCAAGCATGAGGAAGAGGCCGAGGACGACGGCGAGGACGAAGCTGACGACTTGGTTGCGGGTCATGGCGGAGGTGAACATGCCGACGGAGAGGTAGGCGCCGGCGAGGAGGGCGCTGCCGATGTAGCCGCTGAGGATGACGCCCCGGTCGGGGCTGCCGAGGTACAGGGTGGTGAGGACGATGGGGAAGGTGAGGGCGAGGGAGAGGAGGAGGAAGAGCCAGGCGGCGATGAATTTTCCGAGGATGGCTTGTCCGGGGGTGACGGCGAGGGTGAGGAGGAGTTCGATGGTTCCGGAGCGGCGCTCTTCGGCCCACAGGCGCATGGCAACGGCGGGGACGAGGATGAGGTAGACCCAGGGATGCCAGAAGAAGAAGGGGCGGAGGGTGGCTTGTCCGGCTTCGAAGAAACCGGTGACGGCGAAGGGGAGGAAGCCGGCGAGGACGAGGAAGATGACGATGAAGACGTAGGCGATGGGGGAGTTGAAGTAGGCGGACCATTCGCGTTTGGCGATGGCGGCGATGATTCGAGGGGATGACATGGGCGATTTCTCCTAGGTTGCGGGGGGTCAGGCGGCGTCTTGGGTGGTGGTGATCTGGCGGAAGACGTCGTCGAGGCGTCCGGTTTCGGTGCGGAAGTCGGCGATGGGCCAGTTGTGGCGACGGGCTTCGGCGAGGATGTGGGGGGCGAGGATGTGTCCGGGGTGAGGCAGGATGCGGAGGCGGAGGGGGTCGCTTTCGGAGCCGAGGCGGATGACGCTTTTGACGCCGTCGAGGGCTTTGAAGGCGGGGATGGCGAGGTCGGGCCCGGCGGCGAGGGAGATCTCGACGGCATGGTGGCGGGGGCTTTGCTGTTTGAGGGCGTCGGGGGTGTTGTCGGCGACGATGCGGCCTTCGCTGACGATGATGACGCGGTTGCAGATGGCTTCGACTTCTTCGAGGACGTGGGTGGAGATCATGATGACTTTGTCGCGGGCCATGTCGGCGATCATGTCGCGGACGACTTTCTTTTGGTTGGGGTCGAGGCCTTCGGTGGGTTCGTCGAGGAGGAGGACGGGGGGATCGTGGAGGATGGCCTGGGCGAGGCAGGTGCGCTGGCGATAGCCTTTGGAGAGGGTTTCGATGACTTGATGGCGGACGGGTCCGAGAATGCAGGCGTCGAGGGCGCGGTCGATGCGGGCTTTTTTGTCGGAGCCTCGGAAGCCGCGGACGTCGGCGATGAAGGAGAGGAAGCCTTCGACGGACATGTCTTCGTAGAGGGGGGTGCGTTCGGGCATGTAGCCGATGTGGCGCTGGGCGGCGACGGGATTGGCGAGGACGTTGTCGCCCATGACGGTGATGGCGCCGCGGTCGGGGGCGAGGTAGCCGGCAATCATGCGGATGGTGGTGGTTTTTCCGGCGCCGTTGGGGCCGAGGAAGCCGAGAACGGTTCCGGGTTCGGCGGTGAAGGTGACGCCGTCGACGGCGATGCGGGGGCCGAAGCGGCGCGCGATGTTGTTGACCTCAATCATTCCGATGGTCCTCCTGAAATCGGTTGGGGGGGGCGTCGCGAGGCGACGTGAAAAAAGACAGTTACCGGAAAGGTGTGTTCAAAAAAAGAAAAAGCGTGGGGGATGGGGCGTGGGCGATGGGGGAGGCTGAACTTGCGCTCCTGCCGGGCAAGCCGGCGGGGGGCGTTGGGGATGGGGTGGGGGCGATGGGGGGAGGCTGAACTTGCGCTCCTGCCGGGCAAGCCGGCAGGGGGCGTTGGTGATGGGG
>DAOLCW010000023.1:0-36119 GCA_035327665.1 Kiritimatiellia bacterium | reverse complement strand
GGGGGGGGGGGGGGGGGGGGGGGGGGGAGGGGGCGGGGGGGGGGGGCGGGGGGGGGGAGATGCCTTTCTGGGGGGGGGGGGGGCCGGGGGGGGGGGGGGGGGGGGGGGGCGGGGGGGGGGGGTTCGAGGCGTTCGAAGGAGGGGACGTCGGTGTCGTAGGCGGCCCGCATGACGTCGAGCTGTTCGTTGAAGAGGGCTTCGATGTGTTTTCGGTAGAGGGCGGTGTCGGAGGTGAGGAAGGAGGGGAGGATGCGGTTTTCGCGGACGTCGACGGCGGTTTTGGTGCTTCCGGCGAGCATGAGGAGGAAGGGGTAGATCATGGTGGCGCCTCCGGCGATGAGGAGGGCGTACATGAGGAGGAGGAGGGCGAGGACGCGGGGATGGCGCCGGCCGATGCGGGAGATCATGGGCATGGCAGGGGCCTCGGGGGTGGGGGCGGCAGGTCGGGATGGAGGGGGGGGCGGTTCATGGGGGTCAGCGGTTTTGGCCGGCGGTTTTGAATTCGAGGCGGGAGAGGATGCGGAGTTGGTAGACGGTGAAGCCGATGAGCATGAAGGCGAGGATCCAGGCCATGGCGGTGGCGGGTCCGAACTGGAGGAAGATGAAGGCGCGGTAGAAGATGTGGAGTCCGGCGACCATGGTGTTGGCGGCGCCACCGGTCATGGCGAGGATGTTGGGGGTGGCGGCGAACCAGGCGCCGAGGAAGACGCCGACGAAGTTGATGATGAGGAGGGGTTTGAGGATGGGGAAGACGATGAAGAGGACTTTGTCGACGAAGGTGGCGCCGTCGATATCGGCGGCTTCGTAGAGTTCTTCGGAGACGCTTTTGAGGGCGGCGAGGTAGATGAGGCATCCGGGGCCGACGCCAGCCCAGGCCATGGGGATGACGCAGGCGAGCATGGCGGTGCGGGTGTCGCCGAGCCAGCGGTAGGGTTCGGGGAGGGTGGCGAAGAGGCGTTGCCAGAAGGGGAGGCTGGGTTCGGCGAGGATGGGCTGGGCGATGGAGGCGCAGGCGGAGAGGAGGACGGCGCCGGCGGCGAGGAAGGCCCAGGCGGGCCAGCGGAGGCCATGGAAGTGAAGGCGGCGGAAGAACCGGTAGCACCCGGCGAAGAGGGCGACGCCGACGAGGAGGAAGGCCCAGGCGGGAATGCTCATGAGGATGGCGTTGAGGGCTCCGGCTTCGCTGGGGTCGTAGAAGGATTTCCAGAGGAGGATGACGACGAGGCCGGTGACCATGGCGGGCAGATAGAAGACGATGCGGAAGAAGAGGCTGCCGCGAGGGATTTCCTGGAGGAGGATGGCGAGGAGGGCGGGGGGCAGGAAGGAGAAGGCGACGACGAGGAGGCTGTAGCGCCAGGCGTTCCAGACGGCGTTCCACCAGTCGCGGTCCCAGAGGACGTGGCCGAAGTTGTCGAGCCAGACCCATTGGGAGCCGCCGAGGAGGCGATAGTCCTGGAAGGCCATGATCATGCCCCAAGCGAGGGGGAGGTAATGCCACATGAGGATGGTGGCGAGGGCGGGGGCGAGGAGGGTGTAGGCGTAGCGTCGGACGCGGCGTCGGGCGGGGGCGACTTCGAGGGTGGAGGGGGTGAAGGCTCGGGTGGCGTAGCGGAGGAGGGCGATGAAGGCGGTGATGGTAACGAGAAGGAAGACGGCGGCGGTGCGGCGGCGGAGGGAGAGCATGTCGGGGGGGATTTCGCCGAGCATGTCGCGGCGGGCTTTGTCGCCGGCTTGGCGGAGGAGGTTGAGCATGACGGCGAGGCGTTCATCGGGATCGTCGGGCAAGGCTCCGGCGAGGGCGAGGCGTTCGGCGCGGTGGAGGGGTTCGGTCATGATGTCGTAGGCGATGTTGCTGTGGCGCCCGAAGGGTTCGGGGCGTCCGGTGGCAATGGCGATTTCGAAGGTTTCGGCCCAGCCGGGAGGGGAAAGGCGGATGAGTTCGGGGTAGCCGAATTGCTCGAGGTAACGGGGATTGACGAAACGGCCGAGGCCGCCTTCGACCATGATGCGGGTGCGGATGGCCATGGCGTCTTCGCTGTCGTAGAACTTCATGAATTCCCAGGCGGCGTCGCGGACGGCGGGTTGGGGGATTTCGGAGAAGAGGCCCATCATGCGGCTGTTGAGTTCGGCGCCGCGAAGGCCGGTGGGGCCCATGGGGACGGGGGCCATGCCGGTGACGTTGGGGTTGATGGTGGAGAAGAGTTTTTCGTCGATGTAGCTGAAGGCGAAGGCGATTTCGCCGCGGATCCATTTGGTGTAGGCGTCGGAGGGATCTTTGTAGGCGAAGCCGTAGCGCCGGCGGCCATGGTGGTCGATCCATGGTTCGGCGCTGAGGCGGGTGTAGAAGTCGAGGGCGACGGCGCCGCGTTCGTCGTCGAAGACGACGGACCAGGTGTCGGTATCTTCATGGTAGGCGAGGACGTCGCCCCCCATGGACCAGAGGAAGGTGACCCAGTTGTAGGATTCGTGGCGGCCCCGGTAGAACTGGACGCCGTAGACGCCGCGGGCGGGATCGGAGACGCGGCGGCAGGCGTCGATGAAGCGGTCCCAGTTCCAGGAGGCGTCGGGGTAGGGGATGCCTGCTTCGTCGAGGAGGTCTTTGCGGTAGAGGAGGACTTTGCCGAGGGCGCCGCCGTAGGGGAGGGCCCAGACGTGACGTTGGCCGCCGGGGCCCCGGCGGTCGATGACGGGCCAGATTTTGGGATGGACGCGGAAGTCGATTTCCTCGGGGGTCATGGAGGCGAGGTAGCTGTCCTGTTCGCGGTCGAGGGGATGGAGGAAGCCTTGCTGGATGTAGGTGTCGGAGCGGCGGAAGTTGATGTAGAGGATGTCGGGGGCGACGCGTCCGGCGATGGCAAGGAGGTCGGATTCGACGCCTTCGACTTTGATGCCGGAGAAGCGCTCGGGGAGGACTTCTACGCGGTTCCAGTCCCAGTGGCCATAGCGGTCGGGGTCGGCTTGGTAGCGTTCGCGGTAGGTTGCGGCGAAGATGGAGGGGTAGCGGCGGATGAATTCGCGGATGACGGCGCGGTCGGCGCGGCTGGCGGCGTCGGAGCGTCCGGGGTCGGGGAAGATCCAGTCGTGAACGGTGACGCCGATGACGGTGACGGGCTCGCCGGTCGCGGGGTCGGGGCGCTGCTCAATCCAACCGGCGCGGGCGGGGAGGAGGAGGGCGAGCCATGTTAAAAGGATAACGAATTTGGAGGTCACGAGGGGGCCATCATAGCGATGGCGGAGTTCGGCTCAACTCGATTCCCTCGCGGTCAGGGCGATTGTGGTGACCCTGTCGAGAGGCGGGAGCCTCAGGCGCTGCGCTCCGCTTATTGCCAATACGAACGCGGCGGCGTCTCTCCCGACCGCGAAGCGCGTCGGGATCGTTGCCGCCGCACTCCAGTAGTGGGATGGTTTTACCCCTGTCCGACAGCCTGTTCCAGCCGGGTTGCTCAACGGCGGGCGGCGTGGTATGGTGTGGCCCATGAGCGAAACCGATTCCCTTCCGATGAAGATCACCGGCGAACTGACGCAGGATCCGAATGTATGCAAGTTTCATTGCGAGTGGCCGGTGGTGGAGGGGTGGACGCTAACGTTTAACGATGCTTCGGAAAGCAAGGGTTCCCCGTTGATTGATGCGTTGTTTGGGGTGGACGGGATCAGCGGGATTCAGGTTGCGGGGGGTACGTTGACGTTGTCCAAGTCGACGCCGAGGCCGTGGCCGCAGATCGCCCCGGAGATTGCGAAGGCGATTCGTTCGACGTGCCAAGGGGAGGAAGCGAAGCCGATCTCCGATGCGGTGATCGAGGCGTTGATGGCGGTGCCGATGGATGATGTGGAGGAGGCGATCCGGACGTTGTTTGAGACGTCGATCAATCCGGCGTTGGCTTCGCACGGGGGGTTTGTGCGGTTGGCGGGGATCCGGGACCGGGATGTGCTGGTGGAAATGGGAGGAGGGTGTCAGGGGTGTGCCTCGGCCCGGATGACCATGCGCAACGGGGTGGAGAATGCGATCCGGCGGGTCGCCCCGCAGGTTCGGAGCATCATCGATGTGACGGATCATGATGCGGGGGAGAATCCGTATTACCGTTCGTGAGGGGAGTTCTGACGGGATTCTCATCCGATTTTGACGTTGAACCCTTGCCGGGCTCGGCTATGATGATGACATCGCGCAGGTTTCTAGCGGTGAAGCGATCCGGTTGAGCATGCGCGGGACGGGAGTTCCCATGTCAGAACGCGACCTCGAAGTGATTGTCAACGACGAGCAGGGAGTCACCACCATCTTTGTGGATGGTCCGGTGGATTCAGCAACGATCGAAACGTTCAAAAACCGGCTTGATCCGGTGTGCTTGAAGCCGGCGGCTCGGATTCTTCTGGATTGTTCGAAGCTGTCGTATTTAAACAGCCGGGCGATCGGGTTGCTGGTGAAGTATCACCGTTCGCTTGTGCTGACCCGGGGCAAGTTTGTGCTTTACGGGTTGAATTCGCGGCTGGTCCGCACCCTTGATCTTCTCCAACTGGGAAAGATGCTGATTTCTTATCCCACCCGCGATGAAGCGATCGCTGCGGTTCAAGCTTAAGTCTTCAGCCTACCCCTCGTTATTTTTTTGGATGATCATGATGGGCTGGAGAATCACCTTTGCCCGAAAAGTCGCGTTGCTGATGATTGCCCTGATGGTGGCGACGGGAACGATCATGACCGGGGTGACGGCGTATCAGTTCCGGAAGGATCTTGTCCGGGAGGAAGCACGGTCGGCCTTTACGGTTTATTTGTCGGTGATCAACTACCTTGCGGGTCATTACAAAACGCATCGTTCCCGGTTTGTTCCTCACATTCTCGACTATGTGCTGGATGAGCGTTTTCTGAACGTGGCGGGGATGACGGAGGCGAAAGAAGCGCCTCGCCTGCTGGATCTGGTGATTCTGGATGACCGGCGGGAGCCGATTTACACGTATACGCGTGATGAGGGAGGATCACGGATCGGGGTGGTGGAGTTTTTGGAAGCGCCGCGGTATTTCAGTGTGCGGCTGTTGTCGCGGGATCAACTGCTTTATGCCACAGGGCCGATTTCTCCGGACGGGGAGGTTCCGGGTTCGGTGGCGATCATCCTGCCGACTCAGCTCCAGCAGAAGATCCGGGGATTGTACATCAAGGCGGCGGCGACGTTGGGGTCGGTTGCGTTGTTGGGAGTGTTGTTATCGTTGGCGTTTTCGCAGCGGGTGCTGGCGCCGATCCGGGCGCTGACCACGGCGGCGGGCCGGATGCGGGAGGGGGATTTGACGGTGCGGATCGAGAAGGCGCCTCCGGATGAAATCGGGGAGCTTGCCCAGACGTTTAATCAGATGGTGTCAACGATCTCGCGGCGGCTCGATACGATGGAGCGGATTCATGACTGGACGCTGGAGCTGGGCAAGGAGTTCAGTCTTCCGAAGCTTTTGACCCGCATCGGTGTGATGTTCCGGGAGATGAGCGGGGCGGAGTTTTCGATGATCGGGGGGGTGTCGGCCCAGGGGACGCTTGAGCGATTGGCGGGAGATCCCCGTGACACGGTGGATACACCGCGGCTGGGAGAGAAGGATGTCGAGGCGCTTGGCAAGGCCCAGGCGATCCGGGTTGGCGGGTCGACGGGGGAGGGGTCTGGGTTGCTGGTTCTGCCGATGCTTCAGGAAGCGAAGGGCGCGATGGTGGTTGTGTTGCGGATGAAGGAGGATCTGGCTGCCGATCCGGAACATACCACGCTGTTGGCGAATCTTGCCCAAAATGCCGGACTGATCGTTGAGAATGCCCGGTTGTATGCGGAGGTTTCGGAAAAGCAGCGGATTCAGCAGGAGATGAGTTGGGCGAGGCAGATCCAGCAGTCGCTGCTTCCCCGAACGGTGCCACAATTTATGGGGTATGAAGCGTTCGGTCTGAGCCGTCCGGCTCGGGAGGTGGGGGGGGATTATTACGATTTCATCTCGTTGGAGGGCTCCCTGCATCATGTGATCATCGGGGATGTATCGGGGAAGGGGGTTCCGGCGGGTTTGATCATGAGTGTGGTGCGCTCTTTGGTGCATACCTACTGTGAGTTTGAAACGTCGCCGGATGCGATCCTGACCCGGGTCAACCGGTCGCTGACTCAGGATCTGGACCCGGATATGTTTGTGACGGCGACGATGTTGACGCTGAATACCGACGACCATGTGGTGAGGATGGTGCGGGCGGGCCATGAGCCGGCGCTTCGCATCCGGCCGGGAGGCGAGATCGAGGAATTGCAACCGGGCGGGGCGGCGCTGGGCTTGACCGATGTCGGGCATTTTGACCGTTGTCTTGAGCAGGTTGAGGTTCCCTTTGAGCCGGGGGATTTGCTGATTTTGTTTACGGATGGACTCACCGAGGCGCGGGCTTCGGATGGGCGGGAGTTTGGTTTGGACCGTTTGAAGGAGACCCTCTTTCGGCTTCGTGATGCCGATTTGCCGGTGATCATTCAGGAAATCTTCCGTGACCTGCAGGACTTTACGGCGGGGGCGGAGCAAAGCGACGACATTACCCTGCTTGCCTTGCGGCGCATTCCGTAGGTGATTCCGGTGCACCGGCTAACTGGAAAGATGATCGTTTGTGGCGTAGGGTGAGGGCGATCCGGCCCGGGATTGGAACCGGTTGCTTCCACGGGGCGGGAGTGGATGATCAAGGCGATGGAAGAGCGACATATCCGGAGTTTGGCGTGGTTTGGTTCACTCCTGATCTTTTTTCCGACGTGGATCGGCTTGATGCATGGGTTTCAATGGTTGCTGGGGCAGTTGGAAGGTGGTTTGGGATGGGTTCCCGCCCCGTGGATTCGCGGGCTGGTAACCTTTGGCTTGCTGGCGGGATGTTTGTTGGTTCCGGCGTATGCGATTGCGCGGGTACTTGACCGGCGCTTTCCGGGTTCTGCGGTGAGGTCGGCGGCATGGGACCGGCAAGGGTAAGGGAGAAGGTGGAGGCGCCGCGATGGCGGAGCGTTGACGAGCGGGTACGGATCTTTCATGCTTTGCGGCCATGAATGCATTTGATTATCTGGCGTTGGCTTTTATCGTCTCGGCAATTCTCCGGGGATTTAAGCAGGGGTTGTCCAAGGAGTTCTATCGTTTGATCCGGTTGGGGATCGCCTTGCTGGCGGGAACGAGTTTGTATGCTTCGATGAGCGATGCGATGGGCCGGGTGTCGGGGGCGGCATCCGGAATCACCGATCCGTTGACGTTTGTGGGGATCACGGGGGGGATTTGGATGATTTTGAGAACGCTCCGTTCATGGATTGAAGGGGTGGTGGCGAAGTCGGCTCCGGCGAAGGTTCAGAAGTCCGGTGGCGCGGCGGCGGCGGGGATTAAGGCGGTGATTCTGGTGGGCGGTGTAATTGCCGTATTCAACCTCGCCTCGTGGATTCCCGGTCACCGGTTGGTGGCGGAGGACTCTCTGAGCTCAAAACTGGCTCGACCGTTTTTGGCCGAGGCCGGGGAGGAATAGGCCAGCCCTTGGAGCAGGCGACTGCCCGCAACCCAATGGTTGTCGCAAGTTTATCGACCACGTTTCCGACAAAGCTTGCGATCGCGACAAGGTTGTGGGTCAAGCACCGGCATCGCGGATGGCCCGGAGCCGGCCGAGGAGGTCGCGCAGGTCCTGAAAGGCGGAGGTGCTCAATTCGCTGGCCCGGTTTTGGAGGGATTCCGCCATGTTTAAGGCCTCTTGATGACGCCCCTTGCGTTCGTAGAGTTGAGCGAGGTGGAGGTTGATTTCTGCGGAGTCGGGACGGAGGGCCAAGGCGCGCTGGAGAGCTTGATCGGCATCTTCCAGTCGACCGACCCGGGTGAGGATGACGCCAAGGGTATCCCATGCCGCACCGTTGTTGGGATTTAGTTCGAGGGCTTCGCGGACGAGGGGAAGGGCTTCGCGCATCGCCCCGCGCCGGGCCATAAGCCATGCGAGATCTCCCATGGCTTCGGGGCTTCGCTGGGTGGCCAAGCTGGCCCGGAAGGAGGATTCGGCGAGGGCGTATTGTTCGGCGTGGTATTGCAAGGTTCCGAGGATGTAGTTTCCAAAGGCATGGCCGGGATCCTGGGTGAGCAGAAGCTCGACATGGCGTTGGGCTTGCTCGCGCTTGCCCTCGGCGAGGTCAAGCCGCAGGGCGGCGTCGAGGGCGGGAACCGAGCCGGGATGGGTCCGGAGGACGGTGTCGATCTGCTGGCGGGCCTCCTGCCATGATCCCTCGCGCAAAGCATGTTGGGCAAGGGTGATGCGAAGGGATACGGGAAGGGTTTCGGCCTGACGAAGCCGGACGAGAGCACGGGCGGCAATGTCGGGGCGTTGGGCGAGGTTGGCGTTGACGAGCAAGGCTCCCCACGCGGGCATGTAGTCAGGGCGTTCCTGGAGAAAGGATTCGAGGAGGCTGAGCGCGGCGGGATAATCCCCCTTTTGTGCGGCGAGAACCGATTCCTCGAGCTTCAGGACAAGGGAGGATGCCCCGAGTTCCCGGAGACGTTCGAGCAGGGCAACCGCTCCGACAAAGTCCTCTTGACGGATGGCGAGGCGGAGCAGCCCAAAGAGCGCGACCTGGTTGTCGGGGTCGCGGGCGAGCACGGCCTGGTAGGTTTGAAGGCTTTCTTCATCGCGCTCTTCGGCGAAGTACAACCCGCCAAGGGCGAGTTGGAGCCCGGTGTGATCGCGGGTGAGTGAGGCGGCGCGTTGCAATTCGGTGATGGCTTGTCCGGGCCGCCCGGACATGGCCCAGGACATGCCGCGTTGGACATAGGCTTCGGGCACACGGACGAACCCGTAGTGGCGGGCGAGGGCCCAGGACTGCCATCCGCGATCGGTGCTTGCGATCAGGTGTTGGAGTTGTTCATCGAGGGCGGGGAACTCCTCGTGTTCGATGCGTCCGGCGAGGTAGTGCTGATTGATGAGGGCGCTGATGTTGTTGGTGAGGAGCATCCGGGCGTCGGCATAGGCTTTGAAGGCGAGGTCGTGGGCTTCGCGATCCTCGAGGGCCACGCCGAGGTTGTTGGCGTTGCGGCTGAGGTGCTGGAGCATGGCGTCGATGAAAAACTGCTGGTGGGGGGGACGTCCGGTGATTTCCGCGAGGGGAAGGCCGAGGTTGGCGATGACCCGTTCGTGATGCTGGCTGAGGTCATCGACCGAGGCCACGGCGGGATCGAAGCGCCCATGATAGATCAAACCGACGGGAATGGGGTCGAGGTCGCTGGATGCGAACACATCGGGGATTTGGTGGGTTACGAGTTTGCCGGTGATGTCGAGGTCGGTGCGAATCCACTCTTCAATAAGGGAGGGGAGTCCGATGCGGGCGAGGGATTGAAAGCGGGGTTCTTCGAACAAGCTTGCGATATAGCGCATGGCAACAGGGCTGGCGGCAAAACTGGCGCGGATTTGACGCAGGGGGAGATCTTTCTCGTGGGCGACAAAGGCGAGGTGGTCGTCGAGCGGGCTTTCGGTGATGAGCCAGGTGAAGGGTGCGGCATCGCGGAGAACGGCTTCGGTGTAGTTTCGGATCAGGCGGGAGACATCCCTGCCTGCTTCACGATCGGCCCGGAAACCCATGACGACGAGGAGGGCGACCATGGCGACGGTGAAGCCCCGCACGAGAAAGACGCGGGGCGGGGTGGATGAGCTGGCGGTCCGGTAGCGATGAAGGGCGAGCCACCAGTATCCGAAGACCAATCCCACCCACATGGAGATGATGACGTACGGGGTGACGAGCAAGGGTTGAAGGCCGGTAAGGTTCCACGGGGAGATCGGAACGTTAAAGAGAAGTCCAATGCCGAGGATGGTGAGGACAATCATTAACAAGTTTGTGCCGATGCGTGCGCGGGCTTTTTCACCGAGGGCCCGGGGAGAGGCCATGGTGGTTACGAGAATGAGCGGTACCCAGGAGACGAGAAATACGGTCAGCCAGCCGTGGCGGGGAACGGTTGCGGTGAGGGTGCGGTATTGCTCGTGCCACAGGTACCAGAGGATTTGGCCGAAATGGTCAAACTCGCGCCATTCGAAGACGGGATGCTGATAATAGCGGAAGGCCCCGAGCAGGTAAGGGGTAAGGCCGAGGATTCCCGCGCCGGTGAGGGCAAGGAGGGCTGAGAACCGGAAGCGGCCCCCAAGTGCAAGCTGGATCAGAAGCAGGATGACGAAGAACGGGGCAATCAGGATGGCGGTAGAGAATTCGGTTACCGCGAGCCCGTACAGGAAGGTGGCTAAACAGGCTTTGCCGAGGGTTGGGTGTTCACCGGGCGTCCACAGGACGACAAACGGGAGGAGAAGGAGGAAGGTTTGAAAGGGGAGGGGGGAGGCTCCGGTGGCGGCGATCCAGTAGGGGATGCTGACGGTGAGGTAAAGCGCACTGATCACGACGGCGGTGATGGCGCCATGACGAAGGGAGCGGGTGGGTTTATGTTTGTCGCGCCCGAGAAACCATCGTCCGGTGAGTAGGGCGACCAGGCCCACATTGGCTGCGCCAAACAGGGCAGAGAGGAAGGTGGCCCAGGTCGTTGTGGACAGGGGGAGTAACTCACCCGCTCGCAGGAGGATTCCCCAGAGTGCGCCGGTCAGCGAGGGAAATGGAGCGGTGCCAAGATGTTGATTTATGCCGAGCAGGGTCGTTCCCGCCAGCGGCATGGAGGCACGGAGAGCGAGGTAGATGAGCAGGGCCAGTGCGGTTAGGCCCAAGCTGATGTTCGTTAAGGGAAGAGGCTTAGCAGAGGAAGAGTTCATGGCCATTTCGTCGGGGGTCGAGTGGGGTTTCGCATGGTGAGGTTGTAGAGTGTCATGGTCGGACCTATGTCTCTTCATGTGGGGTGGAAAGGTTGAGCACCAAGGAATGGAGCCAGCATCCAGCCATGACATTTCGCGTCAAGGGTTAAACGATTAACGAGGAATTTCAAGGAAGAAGCGGTTTAACATGGGGTTTAACGCGCAGCGGAGTCGCGGGGTTGGAAAATTTCGTTGAGGCTTCCGCTTCGGTAGCCTTGGAGGTCGAGGGAAATGTAACGGAAGCCTGCGGCTCGGAGACGGTCGGTGATGATGTCGCGCATGGCAGGCTGGGCGGCGCGGGGGATTTGGTCGGCGGGGAGTTCAATGCGGGCGAGGTCGCCGTGGGCGCGGACGCGGAGGCCGGAGAAGCCGAGGTCGCGGAGGGCGGTTTCGGCTTGGTCGACGGCGGCAAGGGCTTCGGCGGTGATGGCGATGCCGTAGGGGAAGCGGGAGGCGAGGCAGGAGAAGGCGGGTTTGTCGGCGTTGGGCAGGCCGAGGAGGGCGGAGGCGGCCCGGATATCGGACTTGGTGAAGCCGAGGTCCTGGAGGGGGCTTTCGACGCGCTTCTCGTTGGCGGCTTTGCGGCCGGGGCGGTAGTCCTTGAGGTCGTCGGCGTTGGTGCCGTCGATGATGTGGTCGAAGCCTTCGGCGTCGGCGATGTCGCGGAGGAGTCCGTAAAGCTCGGTTTTGCAGTGGTAGCAGCGGTTTTGGGGGTTGTTGGCGTAGTCGGGGTTGGCGAGTTCGTGGGACCGGATGATGCGATGGTTGAGTCCGAGGGAGGCGGCGAGGGTTTGGGCTTCGTGGAGTTCGCGTTCGGGGAAGGAGGGGGAGGTGGCGGTTACGGCAAGGGCGGCGGCACCGAGCTGTTCGCGGGCGATGGCGGCGAGGAGGGTGCTGTCGACCCCGGCGCTGAAAGCGACGAGGACGGAGTCCATGGCGCGGAGGTGACGGCGAAGGGCTTCGAGTTTTTCGGAGAGGTGGTCGTCGAGCCAGTCGATGTGGGCGGAAGGCTGAGAATCGGCGGTGTTCATGGGAGGATGCTTTCGATCCAGCCTCCGCCGAGGACGGCGGGTCCGTGGTAAAGCACGGCGGCCTGGCCGGGGGTTACGGCAAAGATGGGCTCGTGGGCGTGGAGGGTTGCGGTGGGATCGGAATTCAGGGTGAGCGTGACGGGAACGGGTTGTTGGCGGTAGCGGGTGCGGACGGTGAGCGGGGTGTCGGGGTGGGGGGGGCCGGCCATCCAGTAGAGGTCCTTAACGATGAAGGTCCGGGTGTAGAGGTCGGCGCGATCGGCGACGGTGACGGTGTTTTGGGTGGGGTCGAGTTGCTTGACGTAGACGCGGCGTCCGGCGGCGATGCCGAGTCCGCCGCGCTGGCCGATGGTGAAGTGGTGAATGCCTTGATGCTCGCCGAGCTTACGGCCGGAGGTGTCGAGGATGGGGCCGGCGCGACGGACTTCAGGGTGGAAGGTCTCGATGAGGGGAGCGGGGCCTTTGCCGGTGATGAAGCAGAGGTCGGCGGTTTCACGGGCGCCGTCGGTGGGGAGGTCGTGTTCGCGGGCGTAGGCGCGGACGTCGGTTTTGAGCCAGGAGCCGAGGGGGAAGACGGCATGTTCGACCTGGTCGGGGGTAAGGCGGTGGAGGAAGTAGGACTGGTCCTTGGTGGGATCGCGACCCTGAATGAGCCGGTAGCCGGAAGGGGTGTGTTCCTTGCCGACGTAGTGGCCGGTGGCGATGTGGGTGCAATCGAGCTGGCGGGCGCGTTCGAGGAGGGCACCGAATTTGAAGTGGCGGTTGCAGAAAATGCAGGGGTTGGGGGTGCGGCCTTGGGCATAAGCAGCGGCGAAGGGGGCGATGACTTCGTCGCGGAAGCGGTCCATGACGTTGAGGACGTAATGGCGGATGCCGAGCTTGTCGCAGATGCGGCGAGCCCGGTTGACGTCCTCGATCGAGCAGCAGCGGGAGCCTTCCTTGAACATGTGAAGGGTGAAGCCGATGACGTTCCACCCTTGTTCGAGAAGCAGGGCGGCGGCGACGGAGCTGTCGATGCCGCCGCTCATACCGATGGCGACGTGGCGTCCGTTTCCGGGTTCTGGAGGGGGGATTTCCATGAGGGGACTATACGGCCAGGGCTGGGGGATGGTCAAATGTGTGGGCCGTGTCGTCAGACGTCAGACGAAGGTTCAGCGTCGACAAAGAGAGTGGATTGGATGAAGCTGGAGCGATGAAAGCGATTCTGGCTTTGGATCAGGGGACGACGAGTTCTCGGGCGCTGGTGGTGGACGGGGAGGGGCGGTGTTTGGGGATGGCCCAGAAGGAGTTTGCCCAGCATTTTCCGCATCCGGGGTGGGTGGAGCATGATGCGGAGGAGATTTGGACGAGCCAGCTTGCGGTGGCGAAGGAAGCGCTGGGGAAGGCGGGGGTGACGGCGAAGGAGATTGCGGGGATCGGGATCACGAACCAGCGGGAGACCACGGTGGTGTGGGACCGGGAAACCGGGGAGCCGGTTCACCGGGCGATTGTATGGCAGGACCGGCGGACGGCGGAGAGGTGCCGGAGGTTGACTGAGGAGGGTGTGGAAGCACGGGTTCAGGAGCGCACAGGGTTGCTGGTGGACCCCTATTTTTCGGGCACAAAGATTGGATGGCTTCTCGATCATGTGGAGGGGGCGCGGTCGGCGGCGGAGGCAGGGAGGCTGGCGTTCGGCACGGTGGATTCGTGGTTGATCTGGAAGCTGACGAGGGGGCGGGTGCATGCGACGGATGTAACGAATGCGAGCCGCACGTTGCTGATGAACCTCGCGACGGGGGAATGGGACGAAGAGATGTTGGAGATGTTCGGGGTGCCGGAGTCGGTGTTGCCGGAGATCGTGGCGTCGTCGGGGGTGGCAGGTGATTCAGAGGCGGAGTTTCTGGGGGGATCGATTCCGATTGGCGGGGTGGTGGGGGATCAGCAGGGGGCGTTGTTCGGGCAGTTGTGCGTGAAGCCGGGCATGATCAAGAACACGTATGGGACGGGATGTTTTTTGCTGATGAACGCGGGGGAGGAGCCAGCGGTTTCGCGGCATCGGTTGCTGTCGACCCCGGCGTGGAAGCGGGGGGATGGGATGGCGTATGCGCTGGAGGGGAGCGTGTTCAGCGCGGGATCGGTGGTGCAGTGGCTTCGGGACGGGCTGGGGTTGATCCGGACTTCGGGGGAGGTGGAGGGGCTCGCGGCCTCGGTGCCGGATGCGGGAGGGGTGAGGCTGGTCCCGGCCTTCACCGGGCTGGGGGCTCCGTATTGGGATGCGGAGGCGCGGGGGACGTTGTGCGGGTTGACGAGGGGAACGACGGCGGCGCATGTGGCGCGGGCGGCGTTGGAGGGGATCGCTTATCAGGTGGCAGATGTGGTGAGGTCGATGGGGGATGATGCGGGCAAGCCGTTGACCGAACTGAGGGTGGATGGCGGGGCCTCGGTAAACAATCTGCTGATGCAGGTTCAAGCGGACTTGCTGGGGATTCCGGTGATTCGTCCGAAGACGACGGAGTCGACAGCGATGGGGGCGGCCTTTTTGGCGGGGCTGGCGACCGGGGTGTGGTCGGGGGTGGAGGATCTGGATACGCACTGGCAGGTGGACCGGGTGTTCGATCCGGCGATCGGGGAGGATGAGCGGAACTCCAGGCTGGCCGGGTGGTCGGACGCGGTGGCGAGGGCGCGGAGCGAGATCGGAGGGTAAAGGGGCAGAAGGTGCTGAGAAATCGAGACCCATTTCTGGTTGGCGAAACCATCCCCGATGCCGCGAATCGCGACCAGGCGCTGTTGCTCGAACGAACGAATGGCAAGCTTTTGACGACGGAACGGAGAAATGACCGTCCGATCCCGGATTGAATCCCTTGACCGGGACGAACTCGACGAAGTCTGTCGAGCCGTCGCAACGATCCTCGAAATCAGATAGCGGAGTGTGATTTATCAGTCCCGGTACGATCCTGCACAATCCCCACATGGCCTCGTTTGAGGGCAACGAGGGCTACAACCAGGACGTCGCCACCGGCTTCATCCGCCTCAACGCCCTCCGCCTCCGCGTCCAAGCCAAGGCGAAAGCGAAAGGCTGAAAACAAAACCCGGGAGCGCGGGGCTCCGCACCCGCTCTTCTCTGCATCCGCGAGTGCGGAGCCTCGCGGTCCGGGGATGGGGCAAGTATGTTCTGAAGGGAACGGGGCGGGCAATGGGTGGCGGATTCCCTTCGTTGGCCAGCGATTACAGTGAAGAAGTTCTGGAATTTAACGTCAGTTGTTTGAGCGCGCTGGTCAACCGGTCAATTTCTTCATGCGTATTGTAGAAGGCCAGTGATGGCCTGACCGTGCTCTCCAATCCGAAGCGCCGGAGGATCGGTTGGGCGCAGTGATGGCCGGCCCGCACGGCGAGTCCGTACTGGTTGAGATACGTGCCGATTTCTTCGGTGGATTTCCCCGGCATGACGAACGACAGCACGCTGGCTTTATTCGCGGCGGTTCCTATCAAGCGCAGGCCCGGTACGGATAACAGGCTTTGCGTTCCGTACTCGAGCAATTCATGTTCGTAACGGGAAATGTTGGACATTCCGATCTTGCTCACGTACGCGAGCGCCGCGCCCAAACCGACCGCATCGGCAATGTTGCCGGTGCCGGCCTCGAACTTGGCCGGGGGCGCCTGGTATTCGGTTTTCTCGAAGGTGACATCCTTGATCATGTTCCCGCCACCCTGCCAGGGCGGAGTTTCGGCGAGCAGGTCGCCTTTGCCGTAAACCACACCAATTCCGGTCGGGCCGAAGATCTTGTGGCCGGAGAATACGAACCAGTCCGGGTTCAGGCTTTGTACGTCGACCTGAATATGCGAGACCGATTGTGCGCCATCGAGCAGCACTCTGGCGCCGACGCGATTAGCCATCTCGATCATCTCTTTTGCGGGGGTGACCGTGCCCAACGCATTGGACACATGCGTGAACGATACCAGTTTGGTTTTTTCGCCGAGCAGCTTTTGGTATTCCTCCAGTATGATCTGGCCGGAGTCATCCACGGGGATCACCCGCAACACCGCGCCCTTTTCCGTAGCGAGTTGCTGCCAGGGGACAATGTTGGCGTGATGCTCAAGCCAACTGATGACCATCTCGTCCCCTTTGCCGATATGTTGCCGACCCCAGCTTTGGGCCACCAAATTGATGGCTTCGGTGGTGCCGCGGACAAAAACGATTTCATCAGCGGTTGAGGCGTTGAGAAAGCGGGCGACGGCTTCGCGCGCCTTTTCGTAGGCATCGGTGGCGCGGGCGGCAAGCTCGTGCGCGGCCCGGTGGATGTTGGAGTTTTCGTGCCGGTAGAAGGCGGCCAGCCGATCAATGACCGCCTGCGGCTTTTGGGTGGTTGCCGCGTTGTCTAACCATCCCAGGGGATATCCCTTGACCCGCTCCTGAAGAATCGGGAAATCCTTGCGCACGGCATGCACATCAAAGGCGCTGTGCGCCGGTTTGACGATGGACTCCGGC
This sequence comes from Kiritimatiellia bacterium, assembly GCA_035327665.1. Lineage (GTDB taxonomy): Bacteria > Verrucomicrobiota > Kiritimatiellia > CAIVKH01 > CAIVKH01 > DAOLCW01. The sequence goes on along the minus strand of DAOLCW010000023.1, from coordinate 19,858 downwards.
TCGGGACCGCCTTGGACGGTAAGCTCGCGAAGGAAGTAGAACGAGGTTTCATCTAGAAGCGACGAGGTCGCGACATGATGGCCGATGTCGTGAGCGGGGATTTTGGGCAACCCCTGCGGAATGAACCCCGCTGGCGCGGCCAAGGCGACGCCGCTCGCGTCCGGAATCTTGCCGGGGACCGGGTTGTGATCCGATGACTCGGCAAAAATCCGGTTAGCCAACTTGGCCAAACTCCCGGCATCCGGCAACCCGTTGGGCGCCGAAATCCCGGCCAAGGCTCGGCGGGCGATCACCGCCGGGTCACAGGAATTAATAGTCATAGTAATTATCCACCTTGACGTTCTCGAGCACCCCGACCGCGTCATCGGTCAGAATGGCCAGCGAGCAGTAGAGAGAGACGAGGTAGGAGGCAATGGCCTTGTGGTTGATGCCCATGAAGCGCACCGATAGCCCCATGCTGAATTCATCGGTCAGATTGGGCTGGTAAAGACCGACCACGCCCTGGCGGGACTCTCCGGTGCGAAGCAGCAGGATGTTCGTGATGTTCTTGGTGATTTTCAACTTGTCGGACGGGACCAACGGCAGCCCGCGCCAGGTGAGGAACTGAGCGCCGAAGAGCGAAACCGTCGGAGGCGGGGTGCCGCGCCGAGTGGCCTCGCGTCCGAAGGCGGCAATGGCCTGCGGATGAGCGAGAAAGAACGCCGGTTCTTTCCATACCCGAGCGATCAATTCATCCAGATCATCCGGCGTGGGCGAACCGTTGCGGGTTTTCACCTTCTGCGACTCGACCGCATTCTTCAGCAGTCCGTATTCCTGGTGATTGATCAACTCGCTTTCCTGCCGCTCCTTGATGGTTTCGATGGTCAAGCGGAGCTGTTGCTCGATCTGGTTGTGCGGGCTGCTATAGAGGTCGGCGACACGAGTATGGACGTCAAGTACGGTGTTGACCGCGCTCAGTCGGTACTCGCGGCCCCACTCCTCGTAATCGACAAAGGTCTGCGGCAAATCCTTTTCTTCTAGACTGGAGCAATCCACGGCAATGCTGTTTTCTTTTTTTACTTTGTTGACCCGGTAAATACCGGCCTCCACGGGAACCCAGGGAAGCAGTCGGGTGAGCCAGCGCGGAGTGATGCTTCCCATCATGGGAACGGTCTTGGTGGCGTTGGCGAGACTGCGGGCGGCGACGTCGCCGAGTGCGGTGTGAGCTTGATGAATGTCAGACATGATGTTTTTCCTTTCTAAAGAACGGGTCGATGTGAAGGTGTTGCTAAATGAGAGTGGGTCATATGCCGCCGCCGTCATCGAATGAAACGCTGCGAGCTTGACCCTGCGTGACCTGACTGTGCGGGGGCACACTGCGGGTCACCCAGACATTGCCGCCGATGACCGAGCCGCGGCCGATGGTGATGCGGCCCAGAATCGTGGCCCCGGCGTAAATGACCACATCGTCCTCGACGATGGGATGCCGGGCCTGTCCCTTGATCAGCGCCCCATTTTCGTCCTTGGCAAAGCTTTTGGCACCCAGGGTCACGGCCTGATAGATGCGCACCCGGCGGCCGATGATCGCGGTTTCACCGATCACCACTCCGGTGCCATGATCGATGAAAAAACTGTCGGCAATTTCCGCGCCGGGATGGATATCGATGCCGGTGGCGGAATGGGCGATCTCGGTGATGATGCGCGCGACCAGTGGCGCGCCGAGCCGGTACAACCCATGGGCGAAGCGATGGTGCATAATCGCCGTGATGCCGGGGTAACAAAGCAGAACTTCGTCGGGACTGCTGGCCGCCGGATCCCCCTCGAAGGCGGCCTGGATATCGGTCTCGATCAACTGGCGAATCGTCGGCAGTTGCGCGGCGAAATCACGGGTAATTTGCGCCGATTGATCGCCCGCCTGCGACACATCGCCGTGCCGTCCGACAAACCGCAATTCCAAGTTCACCTGTTTCTGAAGCTGCCGCAACAGATTGTCGAGCGTGTGACCCACAAAATAGTCGATGCTGTTATCATGCAGATCGGGGGATCCGAGACGGTTGGGAAAAAGGGCGGCGCCAAGTTGCTCGAGAATATGGACCAGCGCTTTTTGGGACGGCAATTTCGGAGGGCGCTGGCGATGGTTTCGTTCCTGAAGTGATTTTTCGCGCACCGAACGCAACTGCGCAACCACGGAATCAATAAATGGCAGGGTGTCCATGCTGGACGTGCTACCTGCATCACCGCAGGTTTCGTTTATGATGGATGGTTGCTTCATGGTGGCGATTTCTGCCGCAAAACGCAAAAAGCCAGAGATCCCAATGGGATTCTCTGGCTTCCAGTTGTCCGGTCAGCTCTATTGCTTGTGCTTGAATTAGCTATTCATCATTTATCGTGGCCTGTCAAATTGTATTTCCATTTGTGCGCGGGTAAACAAATTTGCCCACGTTAATATTTCGGTACGCTTGGGTCCACCTCATCGGACCAGGCTATTATCCCGCCTTTGAGGTTGGCTAGGGGGCCGGCATAACCAGCTTCCTTCAGATTGGCGATGACCTTGGCGCTGCGCGCTCCGCTACGGCACATCACCACCACCTCCCGGTTCGTATTGAGTTCATCTCTCCGATCTAAGACCTCACCCATAGGGATGAGGTGGGCGGAAGGGATGCGGGCGATGTCAAATTCGTGCGGCTCGCGGACGTCAATCAAGGCCACCTGCTCGCCGAGGTCAATCCGGCGCTTGAGTTCGGTGACGGTGATCTCCCGCAAGACGTCGTCCTTCGCAGGTTCCGGCTCCGGAAGGTTGAGTCCGCAGAAGACTTCGTAGTCGATGAGTTCGGTCACAGTCGGATTTTTTCCGCATACCGGGCAGTTGGGATCTTTGCGGAGCTTGAGCTCGCGGAACTTCATTCCAAGCGCATCGAACAACACCAACCGGTTGATCAGCGGCTCGCCGCGCCCGATGATGAGCTTGATGGTTTCGTTGGCTTGAATGGAGCCGATGATCCCCGGCAACACACCGAGCACGCCGCCCTCGGCACACGATGGCACAAGGCCGGGGGGCGGCGGTTCTGGATACAAGCATCGATAACATGCGCCCTTCTCCGCCCAAAATACACTGGCCTGTCCCTCGAAACGGAAGATCGACCCGTACACGTTGGGTTTGCCGAGCAGGACGCAGGCGTCGTTGACGAGATAACGGGTGGGAAAATTGTCGGTGCCGTCCACCACGACATCGTATTCGCGAATGATATCTAGGGCATTTTCACGGGTGAGCCGAGTCTCATAAGCCTCGATTTTAATGAAGGGGTTGATGTCCTGGAGGCGGTCGCGGGCGGACGCGATCTTGGGGCGCCCGATGTCGCGGTTTCCGTGGATGATCTGGCGTTGGAGGTTGGAGGCATCCACGGTATCGAAATCGACAACACCGATGGTTCCCACCCCCGCAGCGGCGAGATACATGCCGAGCGGCGCACCGAGTCCGCCGGTGCCGATCATCAGCACGCGGGCCTCCTTTAGTTTCTTTTGCCCCTCGATCCCAACCTCGGGGAGGATGAGGTGACGGCTGTAGCGGGCGATTTCTTCACGAGTCAATTCTTCGGACATACGCGATCCCTCCATTGGTGTGAGGTTGATCCGCCGGCGATGGAGGGGACGATTAAGATGTTTCCGCCGTCGATCACCGGGGTATCCGCGCCCGCTTGATGGCGAATGTCCTCGTCGTTCACATACACGTTTACAAAGCTGCGCAATCCGCCTTGATCGTTGAACAGATGTTTTCGGAGGCCGGGGTGAACGGTGGCCAATTGTTCGAGGGCTTGCCCGGCGGTGGCGGCATCTACCGCGACGGTGGCGTTGCCGCCGGCGAATGAGCGCAGGGCGGTGGGGATATGAATGGATACGGTCATTTTGTTTCTCCTGATGGTTCCTTTATGCTTTCTGAATCGAAGTGTGTCCGGTCGGGATTCAGTTCCCATGACAATACCATATCCGCCCGGCCCTGATTCACGGAAACGATGACGTACGAGTAAGCCGGCCAGGCATGTTCCAAGTCGTAGCGGGATGGCACGGCAGGGCAGTCGGGATGGGAGTGGTAGAATCCAATCACATCCAGCTTTTTTTCACGGGCGATCTTTTCCCCCCGCATCATCTCTTCGGCGGTGATGAGAAAACGATTGCGCTTGGCTGCCTCCTCGCGGGCGTTGGAGATGGGCAGAATTTCCTCGACGGTTTTGATTCCATCCGGCTCGAACCGGCCCAGCATCAAGCCGCAGCACTCGTGGGGAAAGTCGGCCTCGCCGTGGGCGCGGATGCGATCCTGCTGTTCGTGTGTCAAAACAATCATGATTTCCCTTCCTCCCAAAAACCGTCGCCGAGGTAGCGGGAACCGGAGTCGCACAGCACGGTGACGACGACCGATCCGGCGGGCAGGGTCTTGGCCAGCCGCAAGGCGGCATAGACATTGGCCCCGGCGCTGACCCCGACAAACAATCCTTCGCGCCGGGCAAGTTGGCGGGCCATTTCCTGGGCGTCTTCCGTGGCCACTTCGACATGTTCGTCGGGAAGCGATGGGTCGTAGATTCCGGGAACCATGGCCGTCTCCAGGTGCTTCATGCCTTCGAGTCCGTGCATCGGCGAATCGGGATGCATGATCACGCCCCTCACGTCTGGGTTGAATTTCTTCAGGCGGCGCACCGTGCCGACGAATGTTCCCGTGGTGCCGACGCCGGCGATGAAATGCGTGATCCGGCTCTGCGTTTGCTCCCACACCTCGACCCCGGTGGTATTGAAGTGGGCCTGCCAGTTGGCGTCGTTATTGTATTGGTCCGGATAGAAGTAGGTCTCCGGATGTTTCGCTGCAAGTTCGCGGGCCATGATCTGGGCGCCGTCGGTGGCGGCGAGCGGATCGGTCTCGATGATTTGCGCCCCGTACGCGCGCAGGATGCGCTTGCGTTCGATGCTTGCGTTCTTCGGCAGGCACAGGGCCACGCGATAACCGAGCGAGGCGCCGAGCATGGCGTAAGCGATGCCGGTGTTGCCGCTGGTCGCATCAAGAATCGTTTTCTCTCTGGTCAGAGCGCCGCTGGCGATTCCGGCCCGAATCATCGCCAGCGCCGCCCGATCCTTCACCGAGCCGCCAGGATTCATATGTTCGGCCTTGGCATACACCTCCACCCCTTCTGGCAGCGTCCCGGTGACGTGAACCAGCTTGAAGAGCGGCGTATGGCCTATCGCATCGGCTAAACTGTGAAAACTCATGGGCGCTAGGGGGCGGCTATTCGCCAACCCCCTGAAACAGGACGGTGGAGATATAACGTTCCCCGGCATCGGGTAGCACCACGACGATGGTCTTGCCGTCATTTTCAGGATCGTATGCGAGTTGAACGGCGACATGGGCGGCGGCGCCACATGAGATTCCGACAAGCAGGCCTTCTTCACGGGCGAGTCGCCGAGCCATGGCGACGGCCTCATCACTGGACACCTGCTCGATACGATCCACAATACCGAAGTCGAGGTTGGCGGGAACGAAGCCCGCGCCAATTCCTTGAATCTTGTGAGGGGCGGGTTTGACCTCTTCACCGGCAAAGGTTTGTGTAATGACGGGACTTTCACGGGGTTCAACGGCAACCGAGGTGATCGCCTTGCCCCTGGTTTGTTTGATGTAGCGCGACACGCCGGTAATTGTACCGCCCGTGCCAACACCCGATACGAGTACATCGATGGCGCCATCGGTGTCGTCCCAAATCTCGGGACCCGTGGTTGATTCATGAATGGCAGGGTTGGCAGGATTACTGAATTGCTGAGGCATGTAATAGCGCGTTGGTTCGGCTTCGGCGAGTTCGGTGGCTTTGGCCACGGCGCCTTTCATGCCAAGAGCTCCGGGGGTTAGAAGCAGGTTCGCCCCGAAGGCGGCAAGAACGCGGCGGCGTTCGAGGCTCATGGTTTCGGGCATGGTCAGGGTGAGTTTGTACCCGCGGGCAGCGGCCACGAAGGCGAGGGCGATGCCTGTGTTGCCGGAGGTGGGTTCAATAATTTCCATTCCCGGTTTTAACAGTCCGCGCTTTTCCGCGTCCCAGATCATGGATGCGCCGATTCGACATTTCACGGAGTAGGCAGGATTGCGACCCTCGATTTTGGCAAGCACGGTGGCCTTGGCCCCGTTGGTCACGTGATTGAGCCGGATGAGTGGGGTCCGGCCGATAGATTGGGAGTTGTCAGTGTAGATGTTGCTCATGCGATTTCCTTTTGGTTTAAGGGTGAGTTAGATGCCTTCCCCCGGTAGTAACAGATCGCGATCACGGGGGGAGGGGACGCCGGTGAAATGGGCTGCGGTTTTCTGTTGTCGTCGGCTGGCGGCCTCGACACCGATTTTGACGAGCAATGTAACAACGGCGACCGAGGTAAGTATGCTGGCAACTGCAAACGCCCCGGTTTGGACGAAGTCGTTGAAGAGGAGGTCAATTTGGAGGGGCATGGTGTTGGTGCGGTTGCGGATGGCGCCGGACACCACTGCGACGGAGCCATATTCCCCAAGGCCGCGAGCGAGGCAAAGGGTAATGCCATAGAGCAAGGCCCATTTGATGTTGGGCAGGGTTACCCGCCAGAACGTGGTCAAAGGTCCGGCGCCGAGGGTGATCGCGACTTGTTCCTCGTCATTTCCCTGAATCTGCATAAGGGGTAACACTTCTCGGAAGATGTAGGGAAGGGTGACCATGATGGTGACAAGGACAATTGCCGTGGCGTTAAAGACGAGCCGGAGGTCATAGGTCAACAACCATGGGCCAAGCAGGCCCTCTCGCCCGAAGACGAAGAGGTAAGCCGCACCTATGACAATAGGCGAGATGGACAAAGGCAATTCGATAAGACTGATCAACAGTTTGCGGCCGGGAAAGTCGAATTTTGCGATGGCCCAAGCGGCACAAATCCCGAACGCGGTGCAAACCGGGACAGTGATGGCGACGGTGGTCAAGCTGAGCTTGATGGAGTGAAGCGTGGAGGGTTCGACCAGGTAGCCAAGATAGGCTGTCCATCCGTCGCGCAATGCGAATCGAAACACCGCGTAAAAAGGAAGGAGGATCAAGGCGGCGGAACAACCGCCGCCGATCAGTACCGAGGCAAGTCGAAGAGGGTTGCGATGGATGGGTCGGCGGCCATGAACGTGGAGGGCGGGTTGTGTCATATCGGGGCCAGCCTCCGGTAATGCCAGCCTTGAAGGACGTTCATGACGATGAGGGTAACGAACGCGAATCCGAGAATGACGGAGGCAAGGGCGGCCGCGCCGACATAATCGTATTCCTGGATGCGAATAAAGATCAGTAATGCGGTAATTTCGGTGCGGAAGGGGAGGTTGCCGGAGATAAACACGATCGCTCCGAATTCGCCAAGGCTACGGACAAAGGCGACCGTTCCGCCGGCAAAAATGGCGGGCATGATCTGAGGTAGCAGAACCCGGAAGAAGGTGGTGAAAGGTCCGGCTCCGAGGCTTAGCGCCCCTTCTTCAGCGGACGGTTCCATGTCTTCGATCACGGGCTGGACGGTACGGACCACGAAGGGGAAGCTGGTAAAGGACATGGCAAGAACAATTCCGGGAATGGCATAGGCAATCTTGATCCCATGTTGGGCGAAGTAGCCGCCAATCGGGGCGGCAGGGACAGTCAGGGCGGCGAGGCTCAAACCTGCGACTGCGGTGGGAAGGGCGAAGGGGAGGTCGATGATTGCGTCCAGCAAGCGTCTTCCTGGAAACTCGAAGCGAGCGAGAATCCATGCCGCCCAGAACCCGAGGGAGATGTTGATCAAGGTAGCCCACAAAGCGCAGGTTAGTGTTAGTTTGTAGGTGGCGATCGCGCGGGGATCGGATATATATCCCCAGTATTGCTCCCAGCTTGTGCTCGCGGCCTTGACCACCAAGGCGGTCAACGGGAGCATGATGAACAGGGATGTGAAAAGAAGGCTGGTTCCAAGGGTCAGGCCGAAGCCGGGAAGCACCCTTTTCTTCTTTGTCGAAGGATATGCCATAAGGTGTGGTTTGCTTTTCGTGGCCGCAAAGATTTCCTGGGGGCCGTCTCGCATGGCGCGGCGACCCCCAGGGATCTTGTTGAGCTTTACCTGCGGGCCCCGATTTCGCCAAGAAGCCGATCCACCAGCGCGTTGTTGTCGAAAAACTTGGCTTGGGCGGAAGCTGCGCTGCCGAAACGTTCATCCACCTCGAACGCATTGACGGGAGGAAATCGATCGGCGTGGCGGGCCGCGGTGTCTGCATCGCGGGGGCGATAGAAGTTCTGGGCAATAATCTCCTGGCCGGACGGGGTATAGAGAAACTCGAGGTAGCCCTTGGCGATCTCGACGGTGCCGCGCGCTCCGGCCACATGATCCACCACGGCCACCGGGAATTCGGACAGCACACTGGAGCTGGGAATGACGGCTTCGTAAGGGCTGTTGGGGTCGGCGGCAAGCTGTAGGACTTCCGACTCGAAGGTCACGAGCACATCGCCGGTCTGACGCTCGGTGAAGGCGGTCGTGGCGGCTCGCCCGCCCCGTTCAAAAATGACGACATTGGCGAGGATGTTCTTGAGGAAATCGTTGGCGGCCGCTTCGTCGCCTCCGAATTTATCCAAGGCATACCCGTAATAAGCGAGAACGGCATAGCGACCGTTGCCGCCGGTCTTGGGGTTGACCTGGACGATTTCCACGCCGGGCTTGGTAAGATCATCCCAATCCTTAATGCCTTTGGGGTTGCCTCGTCGCACCAGGATGGCATGTATGGAATAAAACGGTGATGCGCCATGGGGAAAACGAGTATTCCAGTCCGGCTGGATCAATCCGCCTTCGACGAGGCGAACAACATCGTTGACCTGGTTGAAGGTGACTACATCGGCTTGAAGTCCCTGAAGGATGGCTTGGGCCTGAGCGGACGATCCGGCGTGGGACTGGTCGATCCGCACGTCCTGTCCCGTCTTTTCCTTCCAATAGGGCACAAAGGCGGTGTTGATGGCGGCATAGATTTCGCGACCGACATCATACGATGCATTCAGAAGCGTGGTTTGGGCCTTGGCGGTCATGCCGAAGGCGAGTCCGAGCAACGCGGCCCGGGCGATGATTTTCGTAGACATGTTCATGTTGGTTTCCTTGGTTTGGGTTGGTTGTGTTGATTCGTCATGAGAATGAAGGTGCAAGGCGCGCGCCCCTCCCGGTCCCGACGAGGGACCAGGAGGGGCCAAGACACGCATGCTCCCGCAGCAAAGCGGTGAGCGCGGGGGGGCGCTCAAGCCGGGCAAACGTCCTCATATCCCCGAACCTCCTTCGAACAATTCCTGAACTTGGACGACGACGAATTCTTCGCCCGGACCTTCAACTTGAACGTCCAACTCGGTGCCTGGCGTGACTTCCAGTAAAAGCAGGTCGAGGATGGAATCGGCAACGGCGGTCTGGTTGGTGTCTTCCCGCTTTAACACGATCTTTGACCCGGATGTCCGGGCCAATCTGATCAATTCGCCGGCGACCCGCATGTGGAGGCCGTGGGCATTGTTCACATGGATGTTTTTCGCGATCATATCACGGCGGATTTGTGGGGGCCTTCGGCCTTTTTAGCGGTATCGTAGACCTTGGCGGTGCGTGGGCGGAAAAAGACATTCTCACCAGCAATGAGCCGGAGTGCGGAGTATCGCTCCCGGGTCAGTTCGGCCTCGCTGATGGTTTTGTCGTCCTCGCGCAAAAGTTCGATGCGGACGATGGGGCCGATGGCGTGGATGCGGAGAACGGTGGCCTTGAGCCATCCGCCATGGGTGGCGTCACGGACGATTTCGATGTCGTGGGGGCGGGCGTGGACGAGGGCTTCGGGACCGTCGACCTTGACATCGAGCACGTCGTCGCCGAGGTGGACCTGGCCGTCGCGGACGCGGGTGTGGAAGAGGTTGACGCTGCCAAGGAAATGATAGACGAACGAGTTGGCGGGGTGTTCGTACACGTCGTCGGGAGTGCCGACCTGCTCAATGCGGGCCTGGTTCATGACGACCACCTCGTCGGCGACTTCGAGGGCTTCGTCGACATCGTGGGTGACGAAGACGCTGGTGACATGGATTTCATCGTGGAGGCGTCGGAGCCATCGGCGCAACTCCTTGCGAACCTTGGCATCGAGCGCGCCGAAGGGTTCGTCCAGGAGAAGAACTTTGGGCTCAACGGCTAACGCTCGTGCCAAGGCAACCCGTTGGCGTTGACCACCGGAAAGCTGGTTGGGAAGGCGATCGGCAAGCCAGTCGATTTGGACGAGCTTGAGCAATTCAAGGACGCGGGACCGGATCTCGGCCCGCGAGGGGCGCTCGGCGCGCTTTTTAACCCGGAGGCCGAAGGCGACATTTTCGAATACCGTCATGTGCCGGAACAAGGCGTAGTGCTGGAAGACGAAGCCGACGCGGCGGTCGCGGGCGGAGGCGTCGGTGGCGTCGTTCCCGTCCATGAGAATCTGTCCGGAGTCGGCTTGTTCGAGGCCGGCGATGATCCGGAGGAGGGTGGTCTTGCCGGACCCGGACGGCCCGAGGAGGGCGACGAGTTTTCCGGAAGGCACGGTGAGGCTGACATCGTTCAAGGCGACGAAGGAGCCGAAGGTTTTGGTGATGTTTTTGGCTTCAATGGTCATGTCATGTCTCCAGGATCAGGGTGTCTTCAGGAAGGGTTTGCACGGTCTGGCTTGAGCGCCACTCGATGATGGCCTTGAGGACCATGGTTACGAGGGCAAGGAAGGCGAGGAGGGAGGCCACAGCGAAGGCGGCGGTGAATTGGTAGTCGTTGTAGAGGATTTCGATGTGGAGGGGCATGGTGTTGGTCAGGCCGCGGATGTGGCCGGACACGACGGAGACCGCTCCGAACTCGCCCATGGCGCGGGCGTTGCAGAGGATGATGCCGTAGAGCAGGCCCCATTTGATGTTGGGCAGGGTGACCCGCCAGAAGGTTTGCCATCCGGAGGCTCCGAGGGTGACGGCAGATTGTTCCTCGTCGCTGCCTTGGGCCTGCATGAGCGGGATGAGCTCGCGGGCGACAAAGGGGAAGGTTACGAAGATGGTGGCGAGAACGATGCCGGGGGTGGCGAAGATGATCCGGATGTCGTTTTCAATCAGCCACGGTCCAAGAATGCCGCGAGCCCCGAAGAGTACGACGAAGATCAGGCCGGCAATGACCGGGGAGACCGCGAAGGGGAGGTCGATCATGGTGATTAGGACATTCTTGCCCCGGAAGCGAAACTTGGTGATCGCCCACGCGGCCGAAACTCCGAACACAATGTTGAGGGGCACGGCAATGGCGGCGGTGAGCAGAGTCAGGCGAATGGCCGCCACGGCATCCGGCTCGGAGAACGAGGCGAGGTACACGCTCCATCCCTGCTGGAAGGCATAGGTGAAGATGAGGGCGAGGGGCATGACGAGAACCAGCCCGATGAAGAGAAGGGCGAGGGTGATGAGCAGGACGCGAACCCATGCAGGTTCGGTCACCGCACGGCGGGATTTAACGCCTTGGGCGCTTAAACGGGATGAAACGATTCCGGCCATGGCAGGGTCTCCTTACATGAAAAACGGTGGGGTTTGGCTTCTGGAGGGTCCTGCTCCTGCGGGACCGTGAACAACGGGTCTACGGGTTGCGGACGCGCAGGAGCGCGTCCCTCCAGATGAAGATCCACGATGGAACATGATGCGGTTCATTGGTGACGGCGGCTCCATGCCTGGAGAAGGTTGATGATGAGGATGAAGGTGAAGGAGGCGATAAGCATGACCACGCCGATCGCGGCGGCGCCCTGGTAGTCGTACTGCTCGAGTTTGATGATGATGAGCAGGGGGGCGATTTCGGTGCGGAAGGGCATGTTTCCGGCGATGAAGTAGACGGAACCGAATTCGCCGACGGCCCGGGCGAAGGCGAGGGTGAAGCCGGAGAGCAGGGCGGGCAGGATGGCGGGAAAGATCACGCGGCGGAACGTCTGGCCGCGGGTGGCGCCGAGTCCGGATGCGGCTTCTTCGAGTTCCGCTTCAAGGTCTTCGAGGGCGGGTTGCACGGTGCGCACGACGAAGGGCAAGCCGATGAGGGTCAAGGCGAGTACAATGCCGGTGGGGGTGTAGGAAATGCGAATGCCGGCGGCGTCGAACCATTGGCCGATCCACCCGGTGTGGGCATAGAGGGTGGTAAGGGCGATGCCGGAGACGGCGGTGGGCAGGGCGAAAGGGAGATCCACGAGGGCGTCGACGATGCGCTTGCCCCGGAAGGAGTAGCGCACGAGGACCCAGGCCACGAGAAATCCGAACACCGCATTGATGACGGCGGCGATCAGAGAGGTTCCGAAACTGAGTTTGTAGGCGGCGATCACCCGGGGATCGGTGATGGCCTTGGCAACAAACTCCGCCCACGTCATCTGGCTGGTGAGGAAGAACAAGCCGGCAAGAGGGATGAGGACGACCAGGCTGGTATAGAAGATCGTGAAGCCGAAGGTGAGTCCGAATCCAGGAAGGACGCGGTGGTTTTTTCGTTTTTTGGCCATGGCAGGATGTCTTTTGCGGTACGAGGGAATGGGTAGGGCGAGGCATCATGCCGAGCCGACGTTGCGGCTCACCCGGAGGGTTCGCCCTACCTTGCCCGATTTACGGTTGATAGATGCGGTCGAATTCTCCGCCGTCGGCAAAGTGAATGCGGTTGGCTTCAGCCCAGCCGCCGAACACATCGCCGATGGTGAACAGTTGAATCTTGGGGAACTGGTCGATGAATTTAGCGAGGAACTCAGGATTGCTGGGCCGGTAGTAGTTCCGCCCGGCAATCTCCTGACCGACCTCCGAGTAAAGAAACTCGAGGTAGGCTTGGGCAACGTCGCGGGTGCCCCGGCGGTCGACGTTGCGATCGACAACTGCCACGGTGGGCTCGGCGAGAATGCTGACCTCGGGGATCACCACCTCCACCCCGGCCGCGTCGAGTTCGTTCTGGCTCAACAGGATTTCGTTCTCCCAATTGATCAGCACGTCGCCGATCCGGCGTTGCACGAAGGTGTTGGTGGCGCCTCGGGCGGCGCGGTCGAGCACCGGCACGTTCTTGTAGACCTTGGTGATGAACTCCCGGGCCGCGTTCTGGGCGGCTTCGATTTCCTCGGCATAGGCCGCGGGATGGGCGAGCTTCTGGATGTAGTTTTCACCCAGTTCCCGCTTCAGGACATACCCCCAGATGGCGAGGTAATTCCAGCGGGCCACCCCCGAGGTTTTCGGGTTGGGAGTGATCACCTGCACGTCGTCGCGGATGAGGTCTTCCCACGAGGTGATGTTCTTGGGATTTCCCTTTCGCACCAGCAGGGCGAGGGTGGAGGTGTAGGGGGCGCTGTTGTTGGGCAGGCGCGGTTGCCAGTCGGCGGGGAGCAGGCCCGCGTGCTCGGCAATGGCGTCGATGTCGGCGGCGAGGGCGAGGGTTACCACGTCGGCCTCAAGACCATCGATCACTGCGCGGGCCTGGCTTCCCGACCCGCCGTGGGATTGGCGGATGGAAACCCGCTGCCCGGTCTTTTCGCGCCAATGCTTGGCGAAGGCCTCGTTGAATTCCCGGTACAGTTCGCGGGTTGGATCGTAGGAAACATTGAGGAGTTCAATGCTCTGGGCAAAGGCCCCGATGGATAGCAGGCCGGCGGTCAGCGCGGCGATGAGTTGTTTGGTTGTCTTTTTCATGATGTTCCTTGTTCGCAGGGTAGAGATGAGTTGGGATTAGAAGTTAACTTGGAAGCGAGCGAAGAGGATTTCTTCGTCGGGACGGTCGCCGCCACCGGACGCGCCGCCGTCAAACGAGCTTTGTTCGTAGGCGAGGGTGGTCTTGAGGTTCCGGTTGAGGTACCAGTTCAAAGCCACGGCCCACGACTGGACGCCTTCGACCTGGGAGCTGGGGTTGGCGTAGGTGGGGAAGGACTTGCTGTCGAGGTTCAACTCGCTGTAACGGAAGCCGATTTCCCATGCGCCCCATTGACCCTTGGCAAGATCGAACGGCTTGTTGGGGTTGACCACGCCGAAGGTGTTGTTTTCCCCGGTCAGCACGTAGGTGGCGGCGATCTGCCATGCGTCATGCTCGAGGGTCTCGGTGTCGTCGTTGCGCCGGACATCCTGCTTCGAGCTGACGTATTCGCCGAGAATGCCGAGAGGACCCCAGTAGTAGGTGAATTGCGGCGAGAAGCGGACGCGATCGCCATCGGCGAACGTGCCGGTATCGTCCTCGCCGGAACCCCGGTAAGCGAACACACGGTTTTGACCAGGGGATCGGTAGCTTCCGAGAGCGGAGGCGGTGGAAGAGCCTTCCTCTTTCCCATAGGTCGCGGCGATACCGAAGCTCAATCCCTTGAGGGCATCGATGTCGGAGTTCTTCAGCGGGGAGAGGAACAAGCGGCCGGCCACGTCGAAGTCATCCCCGCTGTCGGTTACCGAACTGCCGCCGTCGACGACGCCGTTGAAGATGCCGACCGCGTAATCGATGGTTCCGTCGCCGAGGAGACCGGAAAGCTGGAAACCGATATCGCGGTTGGGGGCGAGGCTGTTCGGATGAGCGCGCTCGATGAAGCGAAGGCCCGCGGCGGACTGGAGGCGTTCCAGGCCGAAGGGAACCTTGAATTTACCGGCGCGGAAGATCGCCGCGTCGGAGAATTTGTAGCCGTAATGGGCGTCGAGCAGGGTGGTGCTTGTGCCTTCGAAGGCCGGAGTCAAGCGGAACTCCCCTTTTTCGCCTACGGTCCCCTGCACATTCAGGCGGGCGCGGCGGATCAGGAACGTGTCCGAGGAAGGATCTTCGCTGGTGAGGAAGAACCGGGCATCGGTCTGAACGATCCCGCCGAGGCGGATCTGAAAAGCCTTGTCGGGCGAGGTCAGGGAGAATCCCCGGGCCCCGGCGGCGAGAGCCGGCTGTTCCGCCAGTTTGGTTTCCAAGGCTTGTACGCGGGCGGCAAGGTTCTCGTCAGCCCGCGCGGTGCCCGTCGCGAAAGCCGAAGCGCCCACCAGGGCGGTCGTGGTTAGGATACGTTTGATGTGCATGTTCTTGATGCTCCTGTGTATTGGGTCCCTTCCAGTTATCCGGTCAGGCGACGTTATGTCCGTGAGGGTTGGGTTGATGGCCTCCAGAGGTCTGGTCGGTTGATTCATATTGTGAACTGGAGGGGCGACGGACGTTGGAGGTGCGGGGACGGATTTTCTCGTGACGGTTGATCTGAACGATCTCCCCGTCATGAAGCACCACCTCGATCGAGCCAAAGCGAAGATCTCGGGCCGCCCGGCGGATTTCCTCAATCGCCGAATCGGTTAACATACTCCGAGAGACGATATCAGTAGGTTTACTATTCATAATATACCAAATATGTAGACTATTAGCTAAAAAAATTATTTCCGTCGGTTGCGGGCCATCTGTTCGAGGGTGGTTTCATCAAGGACGGTTCCGATGGCGTCGCGGACTTTTTTCATGACTTTCTTGATGCGGCAGGAGGCTTCCTCGCGGCACTCCGGGCAGGGGGCGTAGGCGGTATGGCTGACGCAGGGGACGGGGGCGAGGGGTCCATCCATGATGCGGAGGACATCGCCGATGAGGATGTCGCGGGGGTGGCGGTTGAGGAAGTATCCGCCTCCCTTGCCTTTTCGGCTTTGGAGAATGCCGTGCCGCTTGAGGTCGAGCAGGATGCGCTCGAGGTATTTTTTAGGGATGCGCTCTTCTCGGGCGAGATCTTCGATGAGGACAGGGATCCCGGCTGGCCGGTCGGCCAGGTGGTTGAGGGCGATCAATCCGTATTTTGCTCGGCGGGTTAACATAAGTCCACAATCTCTACCTTGTTGGTAGATTTATGCCACGGTCGGAAAAAGAGGTCAACGGGAAAAATAAAATTTTTTTAAGGTGGATCGACGCGAAGGAGGCGACGATGTCTTGGGTCTGGGTTGTGATTGGACATGAGGCTTGGTCCGGGCGCCCACAATCGGTTTACCGGAGGATGGGAGGAATTATCAAATTGGCGTGAGAGAGCTGAACCGATAGGGTCAGTGGCCATTGAATTTCATGAGGGGGATGCCTGCGTGGTATCTGAAGCTTAAGAAGCGATACGATTTGTGAATATATCCAAGGAGCAAAAGCACGGGGAGATTCATCCACTGGTAGCCCGCAGACGGGAGGGACCGGGCTTTGGCGAAGCCTTCCGGTTTTGGCTGAAGCTGGGTTTCATCAGCTTCGGCGGTCCGGCGGGCCAGATTGCGATTCTGCACCGGGAGTTGGTGGAGGTTCGTAAGTGGATTTCGGACCGGCAGTTCATGCAGGCGTTGAATTTCTGTATGGTGTTGCCGGGGCCGGAAGCCCAGCAACTGGCGACGTATCTTGGCTGGAGGTTGCACGGGGCCAAGGGGGCGATCGTGGCGGGTGGGCTGTTTGTTCTGCCGGCGATGTTCATCCTTTATGGATTGAGTTGGCTCTATGTGGCCGGAGGAGAGTGGCCCTGGCTGTCGGCGATTTTTCATGGGTTGATGCCTGCGGTCATTGCCGTGGTATTCGAAGCGTTGCTGCGGATCGGGGGGAAGGCACTGAGACGCCCGGCCTTCTGGATCCTTGCGGCGATGTCATTTGTCGCGATGTATGTCTTCAAGGTTTCGTTTGTGCTGATCCTTCTTACGGCGGCGGCGGTGGGCGGGCTTGGGCATCGGTGGTGGCCGCGGCACTTTCCCGCGGGTCCGCGCCACGCGGAAGCGACACAGGAAGAAGATGGATGTGTGGTTCTTCCCGAGGTTCCGCGGGCAAGCTGGCGACGAACGCTGAAGATCCTTTCGGTTTGTCTGGTTTTGTGGTGGGGGCCGATTTTTGGAGTGGCGGCATGGCAGGGCTGGAGCAGCACGCCTGCCCAGCAGGGTCTTTTTTTCAGCAAGGCGGCTTTGGTGACGTTCGGTGGCGCGTATGCGGTGTTGCCTTATGTCGCCCAGCAAGCGGTGGACACCCACGGTTGGCTGACCCATCCGCAAATGATGACCGGATTGGCCTTGGCGGAAACCACGCCGGGGCCGTTGATCATGGTGTTGCAATTCGTGGGATTTGTTGGCGGGTGGCAGCATCCTGGTGAGTTCAGTCCGGTGTTCGCGGCGACCTTGGGTGCGTTGCTAACCACATGGGTAACGTTCATGCCGTGTTTTTTGTTTATTTTTCTTGGAGCGCCGCATGTCGAGCAGCTCGGAACGATGAGGCAGGTCAGCGCGGCGATGGCGGGGATTACGGCGGCGGTGGTCGGGGTGATCCTGAATTTGGCGGTTACGTTCGCGGTCTACAGCCTCTGGCCGGAGGGAGGCGGCGGGGTGGGAGGAACCTTTGATTGGTTCGTGGCAAGTGCCGCCGTGGTGGCGTTTGCGGCGTTGAAGGTTTTCCGGGCGGGATTGATTCCGGTTATCCTGGCTTGCGCGGCGGCGGGGCTCGTGGTTGAGCTGATGGTCAGGCTGTAATTCGATTCGCCCAAACCTTCTGGCCGAAACGAGAGGCTTTTTTTGCTGACGGGAGAGACGAGCTCCTGAATGTCCAGTGACGTTATCTGCAAAGCCCGGTCTCGCGGAGCTCGACCCTCCAAGCGGGAAATTATCAAGCAATGGAATATGCCGGGCCGGAAGGGCGGGCTTACTGATCAGGGCGATCAGGAAAGGGGCTCTTTTTGCTCGGTGAGGAGGGGGAGGATCTTGGCTTTTTCGGCGTTGAGCTGGATGTAGCTCTTCCATTGGGCGGGGACGCGGGCGGCGGGGAAGATGGCCTTGGTGGGGCACTCGGGAACGCAGGCGCCGCAGTCGATGCATTCGACGGGATCGATGACGAGCATGGTGGCGTCCTCGTGGAAGCAGTTGACGGGGCAGACGGTAACGCAAACGGTGTTTTTGCAGTCGATGCAGGGTTCGGTAACAACATGGGTCATGCTTCATCCATGATCGAGGAGGCGGGATTTGTCAATGGGGCTACCAGGACAGGCGCATCCCGAACTGAAAAGAGAGTCCGCTGAAGTCGAGTTCGCGGGTGAAGGTGGGGCTGGTGAGGGAGCCGTCGCGGAAGCGTCCGGCGATGCCGCGAAAGAACATTTCGCCAAAGAGGGCAAAGGAGTCGGTGACATGGAGGTTGAGGCCGCCGCCGGCGAGCCATCCGAAGTGGTCGTCGACTGAGGTGGTGATTTCTCCGGCGGGTCCCTTGCTCTTGAGCGAGGTGAAGAAATAGCCGATTCCGCCGCCGAGGTAGCTGCGGAAGACGTAGCCGGGGGGAACGAGGGGGATCATGTAGGTGAGTTCGAGGGGAAGGACCTGGAGCTCAAGATCAACGGGCTCGGTTGAGGTGGCGACAGTGCGGTCGAACTGGGGATAGATGGCGAGGCGAAGGGAGGTCATGGCCCCGGCACGGGTTTCGTGGCCGATGGCGAGGCCAAAGCCGTAACCGTCGTCGAAGTTACGAGGGCCCCAGTAGCCCTGGTAGACATCGGCCTGCCAGGCGGAGGCGGAAAGGGGGAGCCTCAAGGCGAGGAGGAGGAGGGGGAGAAGGATGGAGGGGCGGAGGAGCATGGTGTGGGAGGGATGAGGGATGAGGGATGGGGGACAGAGGACAGAGGTTGGTGTTCGGGGTTCAGGAAAAATTGAGTTAAAGGTTTGGTTTGGGGTCGAGAGGGGGGATGGAATGGATGATGGCGGCGACCTGGTGGAGGGGGAGGTCGAGGCCAATGGTCCGAAGGTACCACAGGATGGTGGGCCAGCGCGGTTGGTTTTCTTCGCGGATGCGGTGGAGGGCGTGGTCGCGGGTGATGAGGCCTTCACGGATTTGGTTGCTGCGGAAGGTGTCGTTTTCGGTGAAGCCGGCGACGGTGTAGTAGATGTAGTTGTAGAAGGCGGCGGTGCCGTCGCCGATGCGCCAGGTGGAGGAGGTGTCGGGGGCGAGCTCGAACTTGTAGGTGTGGAGAAGGGTGGAGACGATGTCGTCCTCGATCCAGGGGAGATAGCCGTAGAGGTTGAGGTAGTCGCGGTCGATGGCGTAGTAGCAGGCGGAGGCGAAGGCGGTGTCGAGGAGGGACCGGTTGAGGTAGCGGGGGTTGAGGAGGTATTCGCGCCCGTAGTAGGAGGCGAGGTGGAGTTTGCTGGAGGAGGGGAGGGTGTAGACGTGGGCGGGATCGCGGAAGGGGGGGACGCCAGCGAAGCCGGTTTTGAAGTCGGTGCGCTCGAGCCGGTTTTCGCCCATGATGGTGAGGGTGACGCCGAGTTGTTTTCGGACTTGCTGGAGGTGGTAGAAGTACTGTTTGTCGCCAGCCATGAAGAGGGGAATGATGCCGAGGCGGGGACGCTTAAGCCAGGCGGCGACGTTTTTGCGGATGTTTTCGCGTTTGGTGGTGATGTCGGCGGAGACGATGATGTGCTCGATGCCGAGCTTGGCGCAGACGCGGGAGATGTTGCGGCGAGCGAGGTCGGTGACCATGCCCCAGTCGTAGGTGTAGGCGACGGGCTGAAGGGAGGTGTGCTCCCGGAGGAGGTGGAGGGAGTAGAGGCTGTCGCGTCCGCCGCTGACCCCGACGACGCAGTGGGGGCCGGAGGGGTTTGGAGAGTGAGCGATGGCGTCGTCGGCGCGCTGGCGGAGGGCTTCGGGGCCGTGAAAGTGGAGGGGCTGGTGGGTGTGGCAGTAGGAGCAGACGCCTTGGTCATCGAAGGTGATGAAGGGCATGGTTTCGGGGAGGATGCAGCGGGTGCAGCGGCGGAGGGAATTGGAGCGGGCGGGGTCGTGGGGGAATCGTTGGAGAGTTTGGGCGATTTCGCGTTCGTCTTGTTCTTCGCGAGGACGGTGGAGACCGACGGCGCGAACGAGGAGGCGTTTGGGCGGGGGGGGGGGGGCGATGGGTTCTTCTTCGTAGATGTTGCGGGGGGTGGCGGTG
>DAOLCW010000022.1:0-36677 GCA_035327665.1 Kiritimatiellia bacterium | reverse complement strand
CAAATTTCGCAAAGAAACGTTTCTTTATACCGTAAAGTTGTAGGGGTTGGTATTATATGGCGATGGCTTCTTTGTCGACGCCTTTGGTGCGGCGGGCGATGCGCTCGGTTTTCCGGCGCTGGAGCTGATGTTCCATCTTTTCGACGAGGAGGTCGACGGCGGTGAGGGGGTCGGCGGCTTTTTGCTCGGCGGCCATGTCGTTGCCGGGGACTTCCATAAGGATTTTGGCGACGAATTGCTTGTCGGAAGGATGGGGGCTGTCCATGCGAAGGGTGACGCGGGCGCGGAGGGCGCGTTGCATGTACTGGTGAAGCCGGCTTACTTTTTCGCCGACGAGGTCGCGTTTGCGGTCGTCAAGGGTGAAGCCTTCCGAGTGGATGAGGATGTCCATGTGGTACTCCTTCGTGTGGTTATGCTTTTTTTGTGGTCCGGTTTCCAAACCTTGGAAACCGGGGTTGTTTTCTTTTCCAAACCTTGGAAAACGAAAGGGTCATGCGGGGTCAGGTTCCGTGGTAGGTGAAGAGGGCTTCGAGAGGTTGCGGGGGGTGGGAGGGATGAAGGTGGTGGAGGGCCTCGATGACGCGAAGCTGGGTTCGGCGGGTGAGGCGGCGGCCTTTGCGGGCGCGTTGAACGGCTTTGTGGGTAAGGGGATGTGGACTGGCGAGGACGAGGTCATGGTTGGAGATTCCGTGTTCGTTCATCCAGGCATCGAGGGGCTGGGGACCAAGGTTTCGATCGGTATCGGTGGTCATCTAGTACCTTTAGACAAGGCGGGAGGGGATCCTGCTCAATGAAATCGGAGGCGTGGGGGGAGAGGGCAGGGTGAGGCGCAGGGAGCTGGGGGAGGTTCGGCAGGAAAGGCTCGAAAGGTGAGGATGAATCATTGCGCTCGTGCTTTCTATTGCTAGAATACACGCGGCTGGAAAAAAGGTCCAGCGGGAAAGATCAATGGTTTAATGGGAGCAGATGATGATGATGATGATGACTCGGAAATGGATGATTCGGTTGGCGTTGGGGTTGGGGTTGGTGTGGAGTGGCGGGGTGGCTCCGGCGAGCGGGCAGGAGGATTTTGGGGATTTGGCGAGCATGATGCAGGCGATGATGCAGGGGGGTACGAATAAGCCGGTGAATTTCCGGGCGATTCGGGATTGGATGCCGGGCACATTGGCGGGAATGGAGCGGCAGTCGGCGAAGGGGGAGAGGACGTCGGCGATGGGGATGACGATTTCGTTTGCGGAGGCGGAGTATGGGGGGGCGGAGGGTAGTTTTTACTTGAAGGTGACGGATATCAGCGCGCTGGGCCAGATGGCGCAGTTGGCGCAGATGGGTTGGATGCATATGGACCTGGACCGGGAGACGGATACGGAGATCGAGCGGACGACGACGATCAACGGACGCCGGGCGATGGAACGGTTCAATTCGGTGCGTTCGGAAGGGGAGATTCAGTTGTTCGACAGCGAGCGGTTTATGATCGAGCTGCGGGGGTTCCGGGTGGATCTGGACATGCTGCGCAAGGCGCTGGGCGAGCTGGATCTGGAAGGGTTGGCGGCGCTGGAGCCGGATGCGTAAGGCGCAGGGCTTGATGGTTCAGGGCGGGCTGGATTCGGCTTCGGAGATGTGATCGACGATGCGGTCGAGGGCGGCTTGGATGAGGCCGAGTTCTTCGCTGATGGCGCGGAAGCGCTGGGCGTCGAGGGTGCGCTGGTTGCGGAGGGAGGCGATCTGCTCGTTGAGGGTGGTGGTGGCGGCATCCATGGCTACGCGTTGTCCGCCACGGGCGGAGTCGGGGTCGTCATGGGAGGCGTCGATTCCGGGGACCTGGATTTCGTTTTGGCAATCGGGGCAGGTGATGAGGTAGCCAGCGCCGCGTTCGTCGATGACGAGGCTCTTTCCGCATTGGGGACAATCAAAGAGGATGTCGGTGGGTTCGATATCGATGGCGGTTTCGGGATGGTTGTTCATGGCTCTGCCCTTCCTATCTCTATCCTACCCCCAAAGGGCGGGTTTGTACAAGCCGTGGTTTGTGTGGTGGGGGATCAGGGTCCCTGGCTGATGAGCCGGTAATAACCGGAAGGCGGAAGATGAGGGGCGGGGATGACGGGTTGATCAGGGGTGGCGGGGACATGCCAGGCGTTGGCGGGATGGTCGAGGATGCGCCAGTCGGGATTCTGAAGATCTTCGGTGTGGTGGATGAAGGACCACATGCCGGCGGGGCGGGTGTAGGTGAGGTTGCCGTGAGGATCGGCGATGAGTCGCCAGGGGTCGTTGGGATCAAGGGGGTCCAGGTTGAGTTTCCACTCGGCGTGGTTGGGGATACCGTCTTGGTCGGGGTCGGCGTCGGGGAGGAGGTTGTGGGGGGGCTGGCCGGGCAGTCGTTCGGCGGTCCATTCGGGGTAGGTTTGGTAGTCGGCGAGGGCAAGGATCCATGTGGTGATGAGGGCGACGGCTTGGGTATCGATGCGCTCGGAGGCGAGGGGAGGCATTTGGTGGGGGCCCCGCCGGTTGATGCGGTTGAGGAGCATGGACCGCGCGGGCTCGCCCCGGGCGATGATTTTATCGGTGGGGTTGTCGAGGATGCGGTTGAGGTTGGCTTCGATGATATCGGCATGTTCGAGGGGGGTGAACCACTGGGCGTCCCAGCGGGCGACGCCTCCGTTCCCATGACAGTAAACGCAGTTGGCCTGGAGGTAGGACCGTGCGCGGAAGCCGATGTCAATTTCGGTTTCTTCGGGGTGGGCGAGGCGAGGCCAGGCGATGGCGGGCCCATTGGGAGCTTGGCCATATCCCATTTGGGCGAAGGCCTGAATTTGGTTTGCGGTGACGATCCCGTAGGCGAGGTCGCGGTTCCATTGCTCGGTGGAGAAACCGAGGGCATGGCCGGCTTGGGGGGTGTGGCAGGAAAGGCATTCGGAACGGCTGGGGAATCTCCAGTTGAAGGTGATGGGTTGTTCGTTTTCGAAGACGGTAACCGGGACGGAAAGTCCGGCCTCATCGATGAGCTCGGCGTCGGTTTGATCTTCATTCCAACGATAGCTGAGGCCGTAGGCGCCGGTTTCGGTTCGGACGAGGAAGCGGGTTTCGATGCGACGACTGGAGGCGGGGATGCCGTTGGTGAGTTCGAGGTCGAAATGTTTGATCCAGATGGCGCCGGGCGGAGAGGTCCAGGGTCCGTGGGGGGTGAGACCGAAGGTGAGGTTGGTGTTGGGGAGGCTAACCCATCGGGTTTTGAGGGCGCCGTCGGACCAGAAGGGGAGGTTAAGGTGGTAGGGGTGAATGCCGGGGTGGGGTTCGAGGGTGGCAAGGTTTGAAAAGGCGCCGGTTTGGGAGAGGAGGAGGGGAAGGTTGTTGGTGGGAGGTGCGCTGCGAACGAGGCGCTCGATGCTGGTGTACCATCCGTTCCGGGTGACGAGGATGTCGCGGTTGGAGGGGTCGGGGGCGATGGAGGTGGGGCCGAAACCAAAGCCGAGTCCGTTGAGGGGTATGGGTGTGACGGGGTTGGTGCCTTGGGGCAGGAGGGCGTATAAGAGGCTGTTGGCCCAGTCGGTGTAGATGTAGTGGCCGACGAGTTCGGGGAGAGACGTGCCGCGATAGATAAAGCCTCCGATCACGGAGAGGCCGTCGGCGCGTCCGTAGGCGTGGATGGGGTCGATGAAAACGGCGCCGGGAGGTGGGGATCCTTGATAGGGGTCGGGTCCCTCGCGGAAGGGCCAGCCATAATTTCCGCCGGGAAGGATGTAATTGATTTCTTCCCAGTCGCCGGCGCCAACATCGCCGGTAAGAATCTCGCCGGTGAGGGGATCGACGGACATCCGCCAGGGATTGCGAAGTCCGGTGGCGAAAAATTCTGTGCGGAGGGTGTTGGTGTTGATGGGGAGACCGTTGAAGGTGGTGGCGTTGACGAAGGGATTGTCGGCGGGAATTCGATAAGGACCGAGTGGGTGGGTGTGAGGGGGGGGAGGGATGTTTTCGGGGCGTTGGTCGACATCGATGCGGATGATTCCGCCGAAGAAGCCGCCGTCGATGATTTGGGATTGCTGATCGTAGCCACCATCCCCGAGAGAGAGATAAAGGTAACCATCGGGGCCAAAGTGGAGATCGCCTGCGTTGTGGTTGACCCCCCACATGTAATTGCTCTGGCGGAAGAGGATGACTTCGGAGGCGGGGTCGGCGATGTCAGGGTTGTTGGGGTCGCGGGTAAAGCGGGAAAGAATGTCGTCGTGTAGCCAGTGGTCGGGGGTTGCGGACTCGGCGGTGTAGAAGACAAAGAACCACCCATTGGTGGCGTAGTTGGGATGGAAGGCAAGACCGAGGAGTCCTTCTTCGCCGTGGACGCTGCGAACGCGGTCGGTGATATCGAGAAAGGTGTTGGTGGTTCGGGGTGGAGTGGCCCAATGGTCGATTCTTCGGATAATTCCGTGTTGCTCGACGACGAAAAGTTGGTTGGTGGCATCAGGAGGCGCGGCAAGATGGACAAGTCCGCTTCCAAAGGAGGAGCCGGGGGTTGCGTCGATGAGTTCGTAGTTTCCGAAGGGGAGGGAGGGTGGAAGGTTGAGGGTTGTGTTGGATTGCCGATGGGTGATCTGGGCCGGGCAGTTTAGGGCAAGGAGGAGCAGGCCAACGAGTTGAATCCGTTTGTGCATAGGGGGTATGGTAAACCGCCGGAGTGGTCCCGTATAGTATTTTGCCTGACGCAGAAAGTTTTGCAGGGTTAAGAAACTTGGGCTTGTCGGAATGGTGTGGCGAGATGCAAAATGAACGTATGACTGACCCGCGAATCCTTGACTACAAACGCGCTGCTGAATTCATGGCCCACGGAGAGTTTCATGTGGATGTTCCTGTCCGGAACAAGGGGGACGAGGTAGATGAGCTGGGCCTTTCGCTGGTCCGTCTGGGGCAAGCTCTTGATCGAAGGTTCGAGGAGATACGGCGCCTGGCTGCGGTAACGGAAAGAATTAATGCAGGACTTTTGCTGGATGATGTCTTGAGCTTTGTCTACGAGTCATTCAGCGAATTGATACCCTATGACCGGATTGGGGTTTCGATTCTGGAAAGCAACAACACGTTGGTGCGGGCGAGATGGGCACGGTCGGAGGCGCCGCGAATGGAGATCTCCCGGGGGTATTCGGCGCGGCTGAATGGAAGCAGCCTGAAGACCATTCTCGACACCGGTGTCCCGCGGATTCTCAACGACCTTGAGGCGTACTTGGAGGCGCATCCCGAGTCGGAGTCGACCCGTCGAATTGTTCGGGAGGGGATGCGATCGAGCCTGACCTGTCCTTTGATCGCGCTGAACAAGCCGATTGGGTTTATGTTTTTTTCCAGCTTTGGCAAGAACACGTACCGGGATCTCCATCGCGATGTGTTTTTGCGAATCGCAGGGCAACTTTCGGTGATTGTGGAGAAGAGCCGGCTTTACCAGGAACTGCTTGAGTTAAGTGATCTGAAGACGCGTTTTCTTGGATTTGCCGCGCATGATCTACGGAATCCGTTGAGCGTGATTCAGGCCTATTTACGGTCGTATTTCGAAGAAGAGGCGAGCCTGCTTTCTCCGGATCAGTTGCGGGCGATAGGCATCATGGGTCGGGCGTGCGATAGCATCTGTAATTTGATTGAAACCTTTCTGGACATCCATGCGATCGAGTCGGGTCGCCTTCTCTTGAAGCCGGAGCGGGTGGAGGTGGAGAGCTTCCTTGCCGAGGCGGTGGCCCAATCCGACTTGCTGGCCCGGGCGAAGTCGATGAGCCTTTCCATCGAGGGGAAGGGCGCACCCCGGTTTTGGATGTTTGACCCGTACCGGATTCAACAGGTGCTCTACAACCTGATTTCGAACGCGATGAAGTATTCGAGGCCGGGAACAGAGATCGTTCTGCGGGCACGTTCAGAGGACGGGACGTTGGCGCTTTCGGTGATCGACCATGGGCAGGGAATTCCTGAACATGAGATCTCCAACCTTTTTGTGGAGTATGGGCGGGCGTCTTTAGCCCCCACGGGAAACGAGAGTTCGACGGGCCTCGGCCTCGCGATTTGCAAACGAATCGTGGAGGCTCACGGGGGAACCCTGGCGGTGGAAAGCAAGGTGGGGGAGGGTTCGGTGTTCAGTCTGATGCTACCGGTTGAAGTTCCGGCACCTGAACCGGGGTGAAGAGCTGGAGGGGGTGGGGGATTTCTGCCGTACGTTGTTGTTGGTTGGGCAAGGAATTGCCTAGCCTTCGCGCTCAACGAGACGGATGGTGCGGGGCTTGGTGGCCTGTTCGAGCAATTTGTCCGAGGCTTGGAGGTGTTGGCGCAGCGCGGCGAGCAGTTCTTTGAACTCGGAGCTAGCCGAGAAGGATTTGATGGAGGCGTCGGTGGCTTCCTGAAGATGAAGAAGTTTTTGAATGTCTTTTTCGAGGCCGGCGATTTTTTCGAGTTGGGCGGCGAGAGCCGAGCTAGCTTGGTTCAGGTGGTCGGCGTGCTGGCTGAGGGCAGTTTGGATCGCGGATGCACTGGATTCGAGAGCCGTGCTGAGCTTGCTGGCTCCGCCGTCAAAGGAGGCGGTCATCTTCTGCTGGCCTGCGTCGAGGGCTTGGGCAAGCTGTCCGGCGATGCCGTCGAGAGAGGTTTTGGCCCCGGCCAAACCTTGTACGGTTTCTTTCTCGTGAGTGGACAGTTTGTCGAGCAGGGCGGCTTGGGTGGATTGAAGTTGCTTCATTGCGGTCTCGACCGAGCCGGTAATGGCGGAGGAGACCTTGTCGGGCTGGGGCATGTAGCTTTTGAAGGATTGATCGATAGAAGCGCCCAGTTCGCCTGCGAGCTCCTTGGCGGTCATGGACGTGCCTGGGATTTGTTCGGAGAGCCGGTTGAGGAGGCTGGCCAGGGTGGATAGCTTGATGAAGGCAAGCACAACGACGACAAGCGTGGCGATCGCGGCAACCGCAGAGAGGAGGGGAATTAGGTCAGCCATGGGAATCCTTCCTTGTTTTCATTACATGACCCGGAATCTTACTCCGGAATTTCGTACAGTAGTCAAAACGGGAGCAATGTGTCAAAAACTAACCTGTATGGATTGGATGAAGGAAAATTCGGTTCTCCAGTTGATGAAGGGAGGTCATGGTTTACCCATGTTGCGGGGGGTGGTGGGCGTGATGGCTGCTTTGATGATGGTTCTCGGTGCTGGTTGTGGAAACGAGGCCGCTCCGCGATGGGTGAAGATTCCTGGCGGGGTTGAGGGAGTCGGCTCAGTGGAGCAGGTTGGGAATCCACCTCGGGATGTGGTGATGCGGACCTTTGAGCTTTCGGCTACGGAGGTGACGGTAGGTCAGTTTGAAAGGTTTCTCCGGGAGGAGGGGCGCCCCGGTTTTGCTTCAGAGCAGTTTGAAGGTGTGGGAAAGGATGCTCGAGCGGTGGTGGGTCGAAGCTACCCGGTTCATTCGGTAACGGTGGCGGATGCCGAGGCGTATGCGGCCTGGCTAGGCAATCGCCTGGGACGGACGGTTCGATTGCCGACGGCGGATGAGTGGGAGGTGGCGGCGAGGGGCGGAGTGTTCGGGGCTCGATATCCTTGGGGGTGGGGGGAGCCGGAGCGATCGCGGGCACGGTGGAATGCTGCAGGGGCGGCAAAGGTCGGGCGGTTCCCGCGAACTGGGTATGGTCTTTTTGACATGGCGGGGAACTTGGCTGAGTGGGCGGTGGAAAGTGTGGGTGTGGACCGTAAGGGATGGTTGATGGGTGGAAGCTGGGCCGATACCGATCCGGGGATGTTGCGCGTGGACACGCGAATCAGGCAACCCTTGGATTACTCCGGGCCCGATGTAGGATTCAGGGTCTTGAAGGAGGGGAGATGAGGGACGACACGATGCTTTTGACCGATCACCCGGCCCACGCGGCGGCGTTCTTGCCGGAGGGAATTTCCTTTGAGCGAATGGCGGCGGGTGAAAACGATCAGATGAGAGATGTCTGGAAGGAGTTTGGCCAAGGTGCCGATGTGTGGGTCGCAGGACGCGGTCCGCGAATGGAAGTATTGATTGATGAGGCGAGAGGATCCCAGTTCGACCGGGCGATGCAAGCATTGGCCGGAGGACTTGAGTTGCCGGATGGCCTTGTTTGTAGTGCGCTATGCGGGTCGGGATTCCGGGGGCAGCGCCAGCGCGGTTGGTCGGCGTTGAGAGGAAATCTTCACCTTTCGGCTCATTATCGGTTGGGGGTAACGGCCTCTTTGGCTCAGGTGGCGCTAACCGCAATGCCTGCGGTCGTTGCCGCAGAGGCGATTGCCCGGGTTTCGGAAGGGCGATTGAAACCCGGAATCAAATGGGTGAATGATGTTTTGCTGGGTAAAGCCAAGGTGTCGGGAGTACTGACGTCAACCCAGATCGAAGGTTGCCAGGTGTCCAGAGCAGTTTTTGGCATCGGTTTGAACGTGGAGGTCACGCCTGAACTTGAGGGGTCGTTGTTCATACCTTCGGCATCCTGTCTGGCTGACTTGGATCCAGGTTGCCGGGGAAAACTGCCGAATCTCTACAGGGCAGTTGTCGAAGGATTGGATCGTGAGATCGAGGCGTTAAGGAGTGGAGTGGATACCGGAGTGTTTGAGCGGTATCGGAGCCGGGCGGATTTTATAGGAAAGAACGTGGGGTTGTGGTCGGAAGATCAAGATCGCACCGAAGGGATTCCGCCAATGATTAAGGGGAAGGTTCTGGACTTGCGCCCTGATCTGTCACTGGTGATTGAGGGCCATTCCTATCCTGTGCGGGCGGGACGTTTGGCAATATTGTCCGAATAAATTGGATTGAAATGATGAGTGTGAACGTGATTACTTTTTCTCTGGGGAGCTAAGTCCCCGAGCCATGGTTCATGGCGGGGAAGGTGAGATGGCCTGTCGTCTCAAATCTCGTGCCGTGAAGATGTTGTCAAGTCTGGCTCTTCGGATCGGCCGCGCTCCTGTCTTACGCTTGGATCCGAAGTTCCCCCGGTTGGACTTGAAGACGTGCTCGACGAATTCCCGGCTCCCCAGAGCCACACCGTCGCTGAAATACCTCACCCGGCAACGAAGCAAATCACTGAAGGTGAGTCTCCCTCCCTCGTCAAGCACTGCTTTCACTCGTTCTCG
Source organism: Kiritimatiellia bacterium (assembly GCA_035327665.1). Taxonomy (GTDB): domain Bacteria; phylum Verrucomicrobiota; class Kiritimatiellia; order CAIVKH01; family CAIVKH01; genus DAOLCW01. The sequence continues at coordinate 27,592 of DAOLCW010000022.1, read as the reverse complement.
GGTCAAACCCGGTTTTGACGGCTTTGTTTCACCCCGGGAATATAAATACATCCGATAAACTTTTGTCGCCAATCGCCACTCCGAACTCTGCCCGAGGCTTTTCGTTACCATCGCCAAGCCATCCCGGGCTTTTGCAATGCCTGCCACCGCTTCCCCGTAGCCTGAAAACCGGTAGTCCTTGGGATCCTCAACAAGCCCTGCCCGTACCGGGTTCAGGTCGATGTATGCGGCCATCGTCGCTAACACATTGCCCCGACCTTCCACCAATACGCTTTTGAACCTTTCCTCCCACAGCGTTCCCCTGCGCTCATGCTTGCGATTGTACCATTGCGTAAACCGCTGTTTAAGCGTCTTGAAAAATTCCGAGACGTCGCCCATTCGGTAGGTGAACGACGCTTTTAGTCTCTCCGCCTCATGCGAATTGCCCTCCATTCGCAATGTGCGAAGTTCCCCTATAATTTCAGCAGTCTTCTGCTTGGTGTAAAGCGCCTCCAGCCGCCGTCCTAGTTCAGCGTCGGAGACTTCGCTCCGTTCCGGCACATAAACAAGGATGTGAAAGTGATTACTCATGAGTGCATACGTCACGATTCTCACCCCGCAGAATGTCTCACAGGCCCGCATGATTTTGCGAAATACGTGTTTTTCGAGGTCGCCGAACAAATACCGCCGTTCGATTACCCGGCTCATGCCGTGGTAGTAACCAGCTCCATCTGCTTTCACCCGCGCCGTTCTCATTCTGTGGTCTCCTTTTTCAGCATGCGATGATTCGACGTCAAGAGTTTCCCGTGCATCGCCTTCACGCCCACTTGCCTGTTTAACTCTGGATAGAAGTAAACAAATCATCAGTTCCGTCAAGTATATATTGTATGTCCCTATAAAATCGGTGAAGATGGATGGTTGAAGGAGGGGTTTGGGGGCTATTCCATGGAGGCGGAGCGCCACCAGGGGTGGTGGAGGGCGTCGAGGGTTTCTGAGGTGGGGAAGGGGTAGGCGGTAAGGCCGTCTTGGTCGCCGAGGTAAAAACCGTGGCGAATGGTCCGGTAGAAGGCCCTCATTTCGGGATTTCGGTTGACGGTCTTGATCTTTTTGCCGGGTTGTTCAGCCATGTCGCGCAAGCAGTCTTCGATGTGAGGGGGATGAGGGTAGGGCAGGCTGCCAGCAAGGTGACCGTCAGGATCGCGGTCGACCCGAAGGTCGGCGAAGAAGATACGAGGGACATGGACGAGATTGGCGGGGTTGGTGATGTGGTCTGCGAAGGCGGCAGGAGCAAGGGAGGAGGTGACCAACGGGGCGACGGGGGCAAGTTCTTGATAAAGGTAGGGACTGCTTTCCAACGGCTCCGAGGCGGGTTCGGTGGGGTCAAGGCCAAGGACACGTCCGTCACGGGTACCAAGGTAGAGCCGGTTGAAGGCGGAGCGAGGAAGGTTTTCCATGACGCGGTAGATGGAGGCGTATTTGCTGCGCCGGGGCTGACCGTCGGGGCGAGGGGTACACTGGCGAAGGGCGGCGTCGGCGGCGGGATAGGCATGGCGGACGGCGGGGTCGATCTCGAAGAACATGACGTTGCCGTAGTTGTTTTTGCGGGTGCCGACGGCCATGTAGGTGCCGAAGTCCTCGGCGGTGAGGTGGGAGGCGACGAGAGCTTCGAGGCGATTGCAGATGAGATAGAGGTGGGGGGTCATGGCGTTCTCCTTGGGGATCAGGGACGGATGTTGAGCCAGGATCCGATCTGGGGGCCGTATTTTACAATGAGGCCGGCGAAGACGATGCTGACCATGTTCATGAGTTTGATGAGGATGTTGAGGGAGGGTCCGGAGGTGTCTTTGAAGGGGTCGCCGACGGTGTCGCCGACGACGGCGGCTTTGTGGGGGTCGGAGCCCTTTCCACCATGATGGCCAGCCTCGATGTATTTTTTGGCGTTGTCCCAGGCTCCGCCGCTGTTGGCCATGAAGACGGCAACGGCATAGCCGGAGGTAAGGCCGCCGACGAGGAGGCCCATGACGCCGGCGACGTCGAGGACAAGGCCGACGGCGACGGGCATGGTGACGGCCATGAGGGTGGGGACGATCATCTCGCGCTGGGCGCCGACGGTGGAGATGTAGACGCAGCGGGCGTAGTCGGGCTTTTGGGTGCCGGCCATGATGCCGGGGAATTCGGCGAACTGGCGGCGAACTTCCTGGACCATGGCGGAGGCGGCCCGTCCGACGGCTTTCATGGTCTGGGCGCTGAACATGAAGACGAGCATAACGCCGAGGAAGACGCCGACGAGGACGTTGGGGTTGATGAGGGTGATGTTGTAGTAGTCCATGTAGTCGTTGAGTCCGGCTTTGAGTCCGCCGCCGGTGGTGTCGCCGATGAGGCGCTCGAAGGGGGTGCCGTGAAGGGGAAGGGTGTAGACGGCTTCGCCGATCTGGTTGAGGACGATTTCGATGTCGCGGCCTTCGAAGGGGAGGATAAGGGAATGGTCGGACTGGGATTCGAAGGCGCTGAGGGTGAGGTGGTCGGCGGTGTCGTTGCCGGGGAGGTAGATGCCGTATTTGCCGAAGCCAAGGGCTTTGACGGCGTAGGCTTGTCCGGGGGCGGGGGCTTGGTAGGCGACGGCGGCTTCGCGGTGAAGGCCGACGCGGACTTCTTCCATGTAGGCGGCGAGGAGGGCGAGGGCGGTGAGGGCGGCGGAGCCGATGGCGAAGCCTTTGCCGATGGCGGCGGTGGTGTTGCCGAGGCTGTCGAGGGCGTCGGTGCGCTTGCGGACTTCGGGGCCGAGCTGGGCCATTTCGGCGTTGCCGCCGGCGTTGTCGGCGATGGGGCCGTAGGCGTCGGTGGCGAGGGTGATGCCGAGGGTGCTGAGCATGCCGACGGCGGCGAAGCCGACGCCGTAGAGGCCGAGAAGCATGTTGGTGGTGCCCTGGCAGAAGGCGAAGGCGAGGATCATGCCGAGGCCGACGGTGGCGATGGGAACCCAGGTGGACATCATGCCTTCGGCGATGCCGCTGATGATGAGGGGGCCGGTGCCGCTGCGGGAGGCGTCGGCGATGCGTTGGGTGGGCTTGTAGTCGGCGGCGGTGAAGATTTCGGTGCCTTTGCCGATGATGAGTCCAACAAGGATGCCGGTGACGATGGCGCCAAAGATGCCCCAGGGCAGGCCGAGGAAATGGACGATGGCGGCGGCAACGCCGACGACGAGGATGCTGGACCCGTAGATACCGCGGTTGAGGGCCCAGATGAGTTGGCTCATGGTGGCGCCTTCGCGGGTTTTGACGAGGAAGATGCCGAGGATGGAGAGGAGGATGCCGGCGGCGGCGAGGAGCATGGGGGCGGAGAGGAAGGTGATGAGGGCGGCGGACATGGTGTCGCCCTGATAACCGGCGGGGAGGCCTCCGAAGGAGATGGCGGCGACGCCGAGGGCGGCGGTGGCGAGGATGGAGCCGGCATAGGATTCGTAGAGGTCGGCGCCCATGCCGGCGACGTCGCCGACGTTGTCGCCGACGTTATCGGCGATGGTGGCGGGGTTGCGGGGGTCGTCTTCGGGGATGCCGGCTTCGACTTTTCCGACGAGGTCGGCTCCGACGTCGGCGGCTTTGGTGAAGATGCCGCCCCCGACGCGGGCAAAGAGGGCCTGGCTGCTCGCTCCCATGCCGAAGCAGAGCATGACGACAGTGATGGTTTCGAGGTTCATGGGGGAGCCACCGACGAGGAGATGATGGAAGCGGTAGAGATAGAGAAACCAAAGACTGATATCGAGGAGGGCGAGGCCGACGACGGTGAGGCCCATAACGGCGCCGGCGCGGAAGGCGACGGTGAGGCCCTGGTTGAGGGATTCGCTGGCGGCTTGGGCGGTGCGGGCGGAGGCGTGGGTGGCGGTTTTCATGCCGAAGAAGCCGGCGAGTCCGGAGAAGAAGCCGCCGGTGATGAAGGCGAAGGGGACGAGGGGGTGCTGGACTTCGAGGCCGAAGGCCATGAAGGCGAGGACGGCGCTGACGACGAGGAAGAAGATGATGACGGTTTTGTATTGGCGGTGCAGGTAGGCATAAGCGCCTTCGCGGACGTAGCAGGCGATTTCTTTCATGCGGTCGGTGCCTTCGCTGCAGGCCATGATGGAGCGGTAGAAGTACCAGGCCATGAGGAGGGCGAGGGTGGCAGCGGCGGGGATGCTCCACCACCAGAGGGGAAGGTCGCGGGCGGGATCGAGGGTCGTGTCAGGTCCGGCGAGAGCGGTGAGGGGGAGAGCAAGGAGGAGGCTGGCGATGAGACCGGAGCGGAGGGATTTCATCCTGTGGGTATCCTTTCTGCTGGGGGGCAGGAGTCGATGGATTCAACCATGCCGAGGATACGCAAGTTCTTGAGGGAACCCTATCAGGGGGGATTGTTTTCTTGGTTCGGGGAATCCCCGAGCGAGGGGGGGCGATCGCGAGGGACCTCATGGTCAGATGGGATGGACGGGATAGCCTTCGCGGTAGGTGGGGAAGCGGAGGGTGTAGCCGGATTCGAGGAGACGTTGATTGGAACAACGTTTATTGCCGCCTCGGCCGAGGGGAGGGAGGTCGGTGGAGTCAAGCCATGGGGGTAATGGAAGGTTGAGTTTTTCGGCGATGTGTTCGAGGACGAGGTTGCGGTCGGCGGGTTCGTGGTCGGTGAGGAGGTAAAGGGGGGCGGGTTGGGGGAGGTGGAGGAGATGGGTGAGGGCACCGACGGCATCCTCAACCCGGATGTGATTGAGGTAACGAACGGGACCGGGGAGGCGGCGGGCGGTTCCGGACTGGACCTCGCGGACGAGGCGGTTTCGGCCGGGGCCGTAGATGCCGGAGAGGCGGGTGATGATGGTGGAGGCCGGGTGGTTTTGGATGTGCTGCTCGGCCTGAAGGTAGAAGGAGGCGGTATCGCGGATGGGGTTGGGGGGAGTGGTTTCGTCGACCCATGCGGCGTTGGTTTCGTGATAGACGCCGGTAGTGGAGCAAAAGATGATTCGCTGAAGGGCGGGAGCGGCGCGGGGAAGGGTGGAGAGGAACCGGGCGAGACCGTGGTCAAATAGGTGTTGGTAATGTTGGGGTTGAGCGCGTTGAAGTCCGGCGCTGATGAGGATGTGGGTGATTCCGGAGGGGAAGGGGATGGTTTCGGGCTGGGTGAGGTCGGCGGCGATGGAGAAGGGGGCTTCGGGGGTGGGGGTGCGGCGCAAGGTCCAGACGACTCCACCGCGTTGTCGGACATGGTGGGCGAGGCGGTCGCCCACGTAACCTGCACCGACGATGAGGAGGCGAAGGGCGAGGGAGTGCTTCATGCGATGGGTGGAGGGAGGATGGTGTCGAGCACTTCGCGGAGGGCGTCGGTGGTGTAGGGCTTTTGTATAAAGGCGGAGAGGCCGGTGATGCCGAGTCGCTCGGAAAGTTCGTCCTTGCTGTAGCCGCTGGCCATGATGACGGGTACGGATTGGTCGATCTCGCGGATGGCTTTGAAGGCTTGCTCGCCATTGAGGTGAGGCATGGTGAGATCGAGGATGACGGCATCGATACGGTGGCGGTTGGGGGTAAAGACCTCGACGCCTTCGCGGCCATCGGCGGCGAGGAGGACGGTGTAGCCAATGCGTTCGAGCATGCGGGAGCCGATGACGCGGATGGATTCTTCGTCGTCGACGAGGAGGATGGTGCCTTGGCGGGTGGAGGGTTTGGCGGGGGCTTCGGTGGTGGAGGGGGCCGGGTTTGTTTCGGCGGGTTGGTCGGAGATGGGGAAGTAGAGGGTGAAGGAGGTTCCCTGGTTGACTTTGCTGGTGACGCGGAGGGCGCCGTGGTGGCCTTTGACGATGCCGAGGACGGCGGCGAGTCCGAGGCCGCGTCCGGTGAATTTGGTGGTGAAGAAGGGTTCAAAGATGCGGGAGAGGGTTTCCGGGGTCATGCCGCAGCCGGTGTCGGTGACTTGGAGGGTGGCGTAGACCCCTTCCTTGAGGCGTAGATCGGGGGAGAGGGCATCGAGTTCGTGGCGTCGGCAGAGGGTGGCCCCGCTGGTGATGGAGATGGTTCCGCTTTTATCTTCGATGGCTTCGCTGGCATTGATGACGAGGTTAAGGAGGATTTGGCGGATTTGGGAGGCATCGCCGCGAATGGGGGGGAGATTGGGTTCGAGCTGGAGGTTGAGGAGGGCGCGTTTGGAGATGGAGGTTTGGAGGAGGTGAACCATCTCGCGAATGAGGTCATTGAGTTGGAAGGTTTCGATGACGAATCGGCCCTTTCCTGCATAAGCGAGCATCTGGCGGCAGAGGTCGGCGGCGCGGCGGGAACCGACGATGATAGCGTCGAGGTTCGGTCGTAGGGGGGAGGAGGGGGGGATGTCGCGCAGGGTGAGGTCGGCATTGCCGAGGATGCCGGTGAGGATGTTGTTGAAGTCATGGGCAATGCCGCCGGCAAGAACGCCGATGGATTCGAGTTTTTGGGCCTGGAGGATCTGGCGTTCGAGGGTGAGGCGGGATTCTTCGGATTGTTTGCGGTTGCGGGCGTTGACGAGGAGGTTGGCCATGACCTGGAGGAGGGCGATTTCGTCCTGACTCCAGGTGCGGGTGTTGCGGACGGAGTCGAATCCGATGAACCCGATGCATGCCCCGTCGTTGATCATGGGAATGGTGACGAGGGATTGAATGCCCTGCTCGATGAGGCTGGGCCGCATGGGGTGGTCGGTGGGGAGCTGGTTAAGGTCGGGGAGGTAATAGGGTTCGGCGGCGAGGTGGGCCTGAACCATTTCTTTGAAGTTGGATGTAGGGATGTTTTGGAGGGTATGGATGAAGGGGGCGATGTCACCGGCGCACCATTCGTGGGTGTTGGTCATGGAGAGGTGGCGGGTATCGTAGGTGAACTGATAGGCACGATCGACGCGAGCGAAGATGCCGATGTCGGCGAGACCTTCCTCGGTGGCGGCATCAAGCTGGTCGGGGGAGATATTTACGAATTGAGCGGCAAGTTTTACGAGGAGACGTTGAAAGGCTTCGCGGTGGGCAAGGGCGAGTTCGGCTTCGCGGCGGGTGGTGATGTCGGAGAAGATGACCGCGCATTTTCGTGGTTCGGGCGAGTAGACATTGACGTCGAAGTGTTTTCCGAGGGCGCGACTTTCCTGTTCGAAACGGGTGGATTCCCCGGTGAGGGCGACACGACTGAACGTTTCGATCCAGAAGGGCTCGGTTTCGGGAAGGATCTCGAGGAGGGTTTTACCGACGATATCCTGAAGGCCGGTCAGGCGGGTGAAGGCTTCGTTGGCTTCGATGAGTCGGGTGTTGCAGGGGGCTCCGTGGTCATCGAGGATGACTTCATGAAGCGCGAATCCGGAGGCCATTTCGGAGAAGAGTTGGCGGTAGCGTCGCTCGCTTTGTTCGAGGGAGAGGCGGTGGTTGACGGTTTCGGAAATGTCGCGGAAGACGATGATGGAGCCGAGGCGGTGGCCGTCGGGGTCATGGATGGTGGCGGCGCTGATGTCGACATGAATGTGGTCGCCGTTGCGGTTGTGGAGGGTAATGTCATGATCGAGGTCATCGGGGAAGGCGTTTTCGAGGGTGGTCTCAAAGGAGGGGGTGATGTTGATGCCGTCGGGTTGCTTTTCGAATTTGAGGATATTGTGGCAGGATTGGTTTCTGGATTCATTGAAGGTCCATCCGGTGAGTTTTTCGGCAACCGGGTTCATGCGTTGGATGTTGCCGAGAGTATCGGTGACGATGACGGCATCGCCGATGGCATTGAGGGTAATGGAGAGGTTTTGCTCGCGTTCGCGGAGGTCGGCGGTCCGGCGTAGAATCTGGCGCTCGAGGTCGATATGGCGTTCGCGAATGAATCCGATGAAGGCGGCGAGGATGAGGGTGGCGATGGTTCCGGTGATGAGGGTGAGCCGGGAGGCGAGAGGGGTGTAGACCTGGTAAAAGCGTTCGGTGGGCTGGATGTGAAGGTTGAAGGTACGGCCCATGGCAATGAGGGGGCGCTCGAAGGTTTCAGCGCGAGGGCTGAGGTGGCGATGGGCGGCATAGGGGAGGGCGTGGGATGCGTGATGTTGGGAGAGGGCATCGGGGCTGATGTCTTTGATTTTTATGGCAAGAAGGGGAGCGTCCCGGCTAAAGCCCGCGAGCACACGTTCAAGGATGGAGTGGAGGCGAACGATGGCGAAAACGATGCCTTGATTTTCGTGGGAATGATCGGCGGCTTCGATGGGGGCAACGCGTTGAAAGATGATGTACTGGATGTCGGTTTCGGTGGTGTCGTGGGGGTCGAGAGGAATGGCCTGGGCATCTCCGCGGTGAAGGCTTCGGAGGATCGCGGTTTGCATGCGGGGGTCGGAGGTAAGATCCCATCCATACCGGGAGGGGGAAAGATCGGGAGGGGCACTAAACAGGACGGGGAGGAGTAAGGGAGATTGGGGGTCTGGTTGAAGGCGAAGGGCGTGGCCGGGGGGAGGAGGAAGGGGAGGGAGGCCTTTCTGCGAGAGCCAGTAGGGAAGGTCGGGGAGGGTGTCTTCGCGGAGAAACGGAGCCCAGCCGATGGCCTCGAGGTAAAGATGCTGAAGGATCGGTCGGGTAAAAAGTTGGAAGTCATCCGAACGGACAGGAGCGGAGGCATGCATGAAGGCGGCGGCGAGTTGAATGCCTTCGGTGATGGCTTGGAACGCATCGGAGAGCTGTCGGCCCTGCAGTTCGGCGAGGTGGTTGAACACGGTTTGTTTTTCGCGAAGTTCTGAATCCCGAACCCACCAGCTTGCTCCGGCAGTGATGGAAAGGCCATAGACAAGAGCAAGGAGGGTTTCGAGGTGCCGTCCCCGGTTTTTCCCGGAAGAGAGTCGATTGCGGGCGGCGAGGGCGGTGATGCCGAGAAGCATCAGCATGATGAGGATGGCTGCGCCGATGAGGGGCGGGCGTTTTGCCTGCTGGAGCATGAGGTTCCAGTCCTCGGCAAGAATGTCGATGCCGATGACCATGATGATGTCGCCGGAGCGAGGGTCTTTTACGGGAGCGAAAGCGCTGACGAAGGTGCCGTATTCGTCGGTAACCGGACCTTCAACCCAGGGCTGGCCCTTCAAGTAGAGGTTTCGGTAATTGGGCGGGACTTTGACGTAGGGCGTGCCGGGGGGGGAGGCCATGGGATCGTCGGGGGAGTAATTTTCGGGGCCGAAGATAAACTGCTGGTTGCGAAGGGTAAGGGTGTAGATGCCCCGGTTGGGAACGGAATTTCCGTAACTGGTGATGATTTCGGAGATTTTGATAAAGCTGTCGGAGGTGGCATCCTCGGGGGAAAAGGTGAGGTTTGCCGCGAGGGTATAAGGGATGAGGGAGGCGACTTCACCGGCCTGGCGTATGAGTTGGTTCCGGAAGGCCTTGTCGACCGCGGTGGCGCGGAGCTGGGCGAGGAGGTAGCCGGTGGCGATGACGAATGCGAGGAGGAGGAGGAGAAAGATTTTAAACCAGCCGCTTGGTGTGGGCAGAACGGATGGATATTTTGATTCGCGGCGGGTGAACACCTTCGAAGGACTCCTTTTTCCGGGGGAAACGTTCGCGGAGGGAATCTAGGACAAGGGATGATCGAACACAAGGCTGGATGTGTTTGCAGAGCTTTCAGGTTGTGTGATCGGCGGATTCGGATCGAGGCAACTGGTCGAGTTTTTGGTTTTGTCCACAGATGACGAGGGTGTCTTCGGGGGAGATGCGGTAGGAACGGTCAGGGATGACGGGGAGGAGTTTGGGAGGGCCTTGGGGGGTGGGGATGGAGGTTTTGACGAGCATGACGTAAATGCCGTAGCGGACGGGTAATTTAAGTTGGTCGAGGGTTTTGTCCCAGAAGGCGGCGGGCGGTTTCCATTCTTGCAGGGAGTAGCCTTCGACGATGGCGACGCGGTTCATGTTTTCGGTTTGACCGGCGCGGCGGAGGATGCCGTCGGCGGAATCCTGGAGGATAATTTGCTCGTTGTAGAGGGCGATGAGGTCGCGATAGCGGACGACCCCCCGCAAGATGCGGGATTCGCGGGAGTCGACAACGGGGAGTTCGTCGCGTCCGGCGTGTTGGAATGCGGGGAGGGCATCGCTGAGGCGCTGGCGGGTTTCGAGGAGGGGAAGGGAGGATTGGGCGAGGTCGTGGGCGAGGACGCCTTCACGGAGGAAGTGGCGATTGGCGACGGCGTGGCGGAGATCGGAGAGGGTGATGGCGCCGTCGAGGCGGCCCCAGGGGTCGACGGTGTAGAGGTGGTCGGCGTTGGAGTTGAGGAGGGTGTCGATGGCGGTGGCGGCGGAGGTGTCGCTGGCGATGCGCGGGGGTTCGCGGTTCATGCAGCGTTCGACGGTGTAGTCGTGGAAGAGGTCCATGGTGCGGCCGCGGAAGACGTCGATGCCCTGCTGGACGAGTTTGATGGTGTAAATGGATTCGCGACAGAGTTTGGAGGAGATGAGGTTGCTGGTGATGCAGACAACCATGAGGGGGAGGATGATGGAGTAGTCGCCGGTGAGTTCGAAGATGATGATCATGGCGGTGATGGGGGAATGCATGGCTCCGGCGACGAGTCCACCCATGCCGACGAGGGCGTAGTTTCCGGGATGGATGGAGGAACCGAGGAGGGCTTGGGCGAGGTAACCAAGGAGTCCGCCGGCCATGGCGCCAATGAAGAGGCAGGGCATGAAGACACCTCCGGACCCGCCGGAACCGAGGGTGAAGGAGGTGGCGGCGATTTTGGCGAGGAGGAGGAGGGCGAGCATCCAGAAGGGGAATTGGTCGAAGAGGGCGAGGTTGACGACGGCGTAGCCATCGCCCATGACGTGAGGGAGGAAGCAGGCGATGACGCCGACGGCGAGTCCACCGGCCATGGGTTTGATGAAGAAGGGAAGGTGGGGGCGCCGCTCAGCGAAGGTTTCGGCGGCGGTGATGCTTCGGATGAGGGCTACGGATACGATGCCGCTGAGGATGCCGAGGGCGAGGTAGGTGAGGAGTTCGGCGGGGTGGTGGATGGCGAAGCTGGGGACGGTGAAGACGGGGTCGGATCCCCACACGGATCGGGTGATGGCGGTTGCGGTGACGGCGGCGATGACGATGGGGCTGAATTGGAGGAGGCCGAATTCGCCGAGGATGACTTCGACGGCGAAGAGGGTTCCGGCAATGGGGGCGTTGAAGGTGGAGGCGATGCCGGCGGCGGCTCCGCAGCCGACGAAGATGCGGAGGCGTCGGCCATGAACGCGGAGGAGGCGGGCGACGGAGGAGCCGATGGCGCCGCCGATTTGAATGATGGGGCCTTCCCGCCCGGCGGAGCCACCGGAGGCGATGGTGATGGCGGAGGCGAAAGCTTTGGCAATTCCGGTTTTGAGGCGAATGACCCCGCCCTGGCGGGCGACGGCGGCCATGACTTCGGGTACCCCGTGGCCTTTGGCCTCGGGGGCGAGGTAACGAATGATGGGGCTCATGAGAAGTCCGCCGAGGGCGGGGAGGAGCAGGCGCATCCACCAGGGGGATTCGGCGAACCGGGTGAGGGCGGCTTCGCCATCGCCCCAGAACAGCTTGCTGAAGGCATGGATGAGGCCGTGAAAGCCGACGGCGGCGATTCCGCAGGCGATACCAATAAGGATGGCGACGCCGAGGGAGAACCAGGGGTCGAGAAGTTTGATGCGTTCAAGCCATGCGACGAGGGAGCGCTGGACCCAGCGGAGCCGGGAGGGGGCGGGTCGGGAGGGTTGGGCGATTTCGGTCATGCCGGTTGTTTTGTTAGCGAATTAAAGGGGAGGAGGCCAGCGCCAAGTGTGGGGGGGGGTAAGTCCGGGCTTGAGCCGGGGGGGGAGTGTGTTTAGGGTGTGGCGCACATCGGGGCGGGGCAGACGAGGCGATTATGAAAACGTTGATGGTAACTGGTGGATGTGGATTTATCGGGGCGAACTTTATTCGCTATTTGATGGAGGAGGCGGGATTCGAGGGGCGGGTGGTCAACGTGGACAAGTTGACGTATGCGGGGAACCCGCTAAGCCTCGCGGATTTGGAGGCGGCTTATCCCGGGCGGTATACGCTGGTGCGGGCGGACATTTGCGACCGGGAGGCGATGGCGCGCACCCTGGATGAGCACGGGGTGACGGCGATCGCGCATTTTGCGGCGGAGTCGCATGTGGACCGGTCGATTGTGAGGCCGGATGATTTCATTCAGACGAACATTCACGGGACGTATACGCTGCTTCAGTTGGCCCGGGAGCGGATGGACCGGATCGAGTTGTTTCACCATGTGAGTACGGACGAGGTGTTCGGGAGTTTGGGGGAGACGGGGTTGTTCACGGAGGAAACGCCGTACCAGCCGAACAGTCCGTATTCGGCATCGAAGGCGGCGTCGGACCATTTGGTGCGGGCGTATCACCACACGTATGGACTTCCGGTGACGATGTCGAATTGCTCGAACAATTACGGTCCGTTTCATTTTCCGGAGAAGTTGATTCCCCTGATGATCCTGAACGGATTGGAGGGCAAGCCGCTTCCGGTGTACGGGGACGGGAAGCATGTGCGGGACTGGCTGTATGTTCGGGACCATTGTGTGGCGATTTGGACGATCATGCGACGCGGTCAGAAGGGCCGGACGTACAATGTGGGGGGGCGGAACGAAATGGAGAACATCCGGGTGGTGGAAACGATCTGCGATTTGCTGGATGAGCTGGCGGGACCGCTTGCGGGAAGGGGATCGCGCCGGGAATTGATTACGTATGTGAAGGACCGTCCGGGCCACGACCGGCGGTATGCGATTGATTGCAGGCGGATGGAGGAGGAATTGGGCTGGTTGCCGGCGGAGTCGTTCGAGACGGGAATCCGGAAGACGGTGCAATGGTATCTGGAGCATTCGGCGTGGGTGGAGCAGGTGCGGAGCGGGGATTATCAGGCGTGGATTGCGGCGCATTATGGAAAGGAAGGCGCATCATGAAGGGAATCATCTTGGCAGGCGGATCGGGGACGCGGCTTTATCCAATCACCCGGGTGGTGAGCAAGCAGTTGCTGCCGGTACACGACAAGCCGATGATTTATTATCCGTTGTCGACGTTGATGCTGGCGGGAATCCGGGAGATTCTGATCATTTCGACGCCGCAGGATCTGCCTCGTTTCGAGGAGCTTTTGGGGGACGGGTCGCAGCTTGGATTGAGCTTGTCGTATGCGGTGCAGCATGTGCCGAACGGTCTGGCCCAGGCGTTTGTGATCGGCAAGTCGTTTATTGGTGATGACAGCGCGGCGCTGATTTTGGGGGATAATATATTTTTCGGGCACAATTTGTCGGCGATCCTGAAGCGGGCGGGCGAGTTGAAGGAAGGGGGCTTGATCTTTGGGTATCTGGTGAAGGATCCGGAGCGTTACGGGGTGGTTTCGTTCGACAGGGAGGGCAAGGTGCTGGATATCGAGGAGAAGCCGGCGAAGCCGAAGTCGCGTTATGCGGTGCCGGGGCTTTACTTTTATGACAACGAGGTGGTTTCGATCGCGGAGCATCTCAAGCCGTCGGCGCGGGGGGAGTATGAGATTACCGATGTGAACCGGGAGTATTTGCGCCGGGGAGCGTTGCGGGTGGAGCTGCTGGGGCGTGGTTTCGCATGGCTGGATACGGGGACGCATGAGTCGCTTCTGCAGGCGTCGAATTATGTGCAGACGATCGAGGAGCGTCAGGGGTTGAAGATTTCCTGTCTGGAGGAAATTGCTTTCCGGAAGGGGTACATTGATGCGGGTCAGTTGGAGCGGCTGGCCGCGCCGTTGTTGAAGAACGAATATGGGGCGTATTTGATGCGCCTGCTTGAGGAGGAGCGCTGAGCCATGGCGGGAACCTTGTTTATACCGGGGAACATCGCGGGGGTGGTGATTGTGGATCCGGCGGCGTTTCCGGACAACCGGGGATTTTTTACCGAAACCTTTCATCAGGCGAAATATGTGGATGCAGGGATCCCGGGTTCGTTTGTGCAGGATAATTACTCGCATTCGAACCGGCATGTGTTGCGGGGATTGCACTACCAGAAGACGCGTCCGCAGGGGAAGCTGGTGTATGTGGTGCAGGGGGAAGTTTGGGATGTGATTGTGGATATGCGAAAGGGGTCGCCTACCTTCGGGCAATGGGAAGGGGTGACGCTGACGGGTCCGAATCGTCGACAGGTGTATGTACCGGAAGGGTGCGCGCACGGATTTGTGGTGCTGAGCGAGACGGCGGATGTGATGTATAAGTGCACGGCGCTGTATGCACCTCAGGATGAGCAGGGGCTGATCTGGAACGATCCTGGGTTGGGGATCACATGGCCGGTTGCTGATCCGGTGGTTTCAGCGAAGGATCAGGTGCTCGGTAGTTTGGCCGATATCCCGGAGGCGGATTTGCCGGTTTTCGGGAGTTGATTTTCCCGGTCAGCGGAAGTGAGGGATTTAGCGCACGCCGGAGACGACGGCGTGGGTTCCTATTTGCCGGTGGATATCCCGGATTTGCACGATGACCGGAGCTTGGCGGGGGCCGGTGGGGGGTTGGGTCCAGGTGATGGTGAGGGTGGCGGTTTGTCCGGGTGCGAGTCCGGAGATGGAGGTGGGGGATGCGGAAGCGGGAAGAGCCTGGGTGAGGAGGTCGATGTGCAGGTCGAGGGGGTGGGTGTAGTCGTTGCGCAGGGTAAGGGTGGCTTGACCGTTTGCGCCTGCGGGAGTTCGGACCCGCTGGAACAAGGGTTGTGCTTCGAGTCCGGGTCGGTATACGGGAAACACGAGGGAGTCGAGGCGGGGGTTGATGCCCCAAATGCGGGCCCAGGCGGATAGATCGTCTTGTAGGTGAAGCTGAAAGAAGGCGGTGAGGTAGGTGTGGGTCAGGGCGAGTTGGCGATTGAGGGGGAGGGTGGCCTGGTCGCAGACGACGTCGGGGAGAGGAAAGGAAACGAATCCGCAATGGGAGGCGCCGCGAAGATCGAACCAGGCCCAAGGTGCGGTCATGAGTTCGGTCATGGGGCGGGTATGGCGGCCGGAAGGCGTGATGGCATCGCGGTTTCCGGTGAGGAAGAGGGTGGGGGAGCGAACGCCGGGTGCGGCGGCGATGGCGGAGGGCCGGGTTTCGGCGGCGGCGATGGGAACGAGAGCGGTTACGCGTTCGTCCCGGGAGGCGGCGAGGATACTGGCGCCCCCGCCCATGGAGTGGCCGGTGAGTCCATAGAGGTTGGAGGGAATGCGTTCCTGGAAAGAAAGGTTTACAATTTGGTCGCCGGTGCGCATCGGTATGGACGGGGCAAGGTTGGCTTGGTCGAAAAAGTCGAGGCAGGCGCGGATGTCCTCGGCGTAGGCGTCGTGGCTGGGAAAGGGTTCGAGGGCGGAGCGGGGGGCGAGGACGAGAAAGCCGTGGGAGGCAAGATGACGGTAGGTTTGACGGTAGAGCTCAGGAGGGGTTAGGAAGCCATGTGCATAGACCAGACCGGGCATGAGGGTTGAGGCGGGTGCCCAACTGTCGGGTTGTGAAGGGTAGGTGATCAAGGCGGCAAAGCTGGTGCCATCAGGCCGGGGGATGTCGACGAGGCCTTCACGGATGGGAAAAGTACCGGTTTGGGAGGGGTCAGCGGCGTGAAGGGGAGTGGTCAGCAGGCCGAAACCGAGGATCATGCAGCCGATTCGAGATGTTTTCATGCAACAAGATACGGGACGATGGAGAGTTGTCAAAACCGGGTTTCTGGACAGGCGGCAATTTCTGATGTAGTGTACTGTTTGATCCGTTTCATTAAAGCAACCATTAACAGGAGGACTTGATCCGATGGCTCATACATTGCCGGAATTGCCGTACGCGCTGGACGCGCTGGAACCCCACATCGATGCGAAAACCATGGAAATTCATCATGGGAAGCATCATGCGGCGTATGTGAACAATCTGAATGCCGCACTTGAGCAGGCGCCGGAGCTTCAGGGGCTTAGTCCGGAAGCGTTGATTTCCGACTTGAGCAAGGTGCCGGAATCGATCCGGATGGCGGTGCGGAACAATGGCGGAGGCCATGTGAACCACACGTTGTTCTGGAGCCTGCTCAAAGTGGGCAGCACGGGTCCGACCGGGGAGTTGGCGGCGGCGATCGACAGCGAGCTGGGTGGCTTGGATGCGTTTAAGGAAGCGTTCACCAAGGCGGCGACGACCCGTTTTGGCTCGGGTTGGGCGTGGCTCTGCGTAAAGGCGGACGGCAAGCTCTGTGTTTGCTCGACGCCGAATCAGGACAATCCGATCATGGCGGGAGTGGCGGAATGCCCGGGAACCCCGATCCTTGGTTTGGATGTGTGGGAGCATGCGTATTATTTGAACTATCAGAATCGCCGCCCGGATTATATCAAGGCATTCTGGAGTGTGGTGAACTGGGAGAAGGTGGCCGAGCTGTACGCGGCAGCCAAATAATTCCGGGATCTCGCATTTAGTACAAGCCCGCGCCTTGAATGGCGCGGGCTTTTTGTTGGGCCGTGCGCGGGCGACCCTTTTGTCGGGAGCGATTGGCCGAAGTTTCGAGGTTGTGACAAAACCTAAGGGTATGCCTTTACCTTCGGCTTGATCGGCTGGGGGAGTTGGACCACTGTAGCGGCCAATGGTTTTCAGCTCGCACATCTTTCTGTTCTATTTTCTCCCTCTGGCCTTGATGCTGTATTACGCGTCGCCACGGCGGGTAAAGCATCTGATGCTGACCTTGTTAAGCTACGGCTTTTACGGGTGGGCGAATCCGGCGTTTGTGGTCCTGCTGATGGCGTCGACAGTGATCGACTATTTTTGCGGGTTGGTCATCGCGGGGCAGGGACTGTGGGGGAGAAGGGATCCGGAGGCGCTGGCGCGGGGAGGGGAGCGAACGCGAAGACAGCGGATGGCGGTGGCGATTTCGGTGATTTCAAATCTTTCGCTGCTGGGGTTCTTCAAGTACTTCAACTTCGCGGTGGAGAACTATGACGGGTTGATTCGGGCGCTTGGGCTGACGGGCTTGGAGCTGGATACGGCGTTGCGGATCACTCTGCCGCTGGGGATTAGCTTTTATACGTTCCAGTCGATGAGTTACACGATTGATGTGTACCGGGGGCATGCCCGGGCGTTGCGGAATTTTACGGATTTCTCGTGCTATGTATCGATGTTTCCGCAGTTGGTCGCGGGTCCGATCATCCGCTTCGCCGAGGTGTCGGAGCAGTTGCGGAGCCGGACCCATACGTTGACCAAGTTTGCCCGGGGGGTGTCCTTCCTTTGCGTCGGGTTGGCCAAGAAGATTTTGATCGCCAATCCGTGCGGGAAGGTGGCGGATGTGGCGTTTGAGGCGGGATCGATCGGGATGGTGGACGCGTGGGTGGGGGTGATTGCGTATGCGTTTCAGATCTACTTTGATTTCAGCGCGTATTCGGACATGGCGATCGGGCTGGGGTTGATGCTGGGGTTCGTTTTTCCGAAGAATTTTGATTCTCCATACCATGCGCGGTCGATCACGGAGTTCTGGCGGCGCTGGCACATTTCGCTTTCGTCGTGGCTGAGGGATTACTTGTATATCCCGCTGGGAGGGAATCGCAAGGGGCCGGTGCGAACGACGATCAATCTGGCGCTGGTGATGTTGCTGGGCGGGTTATGGCATGGGGCCTCGTGGAATTTCGTGATCTGGGGTGGGATTCACGGGGTGATGCTGGGAGTGGAGCGGGCGCGGGGCCGGGCGTCGTTTTATCACCGTTTGCCGGGGGTGGTTCAGGTGGGGTTGACCTTCGTGCTGGTGTTGATCACGTGGGTGTTTTTCCGGGCGGCGGATTTGCCATCGGCGCTCCGCTATCTGGGATCGATGTTCGGGGTGGTGGGTCCTTCGGAGGCGGCGCCATTGTTGGCGGGACTGATGTACCAGCCCTATTATATGTTGACGATGGGGCTGGCGGCGGGAATCACGTGGGGAGCTCCACAAACCTGGGAGTGGACGCGCAGGCTGACGGGCTGGCGGATCGCGATCACGCTGGGTCTTTTTCTACTTTCCCTGCTGGTGTTGGCGACCCAGGCGTTTAATCCATTCATCTATTTTATCTTTTAATCATGAAGGTGTCAGAACAACAACGGACGCGGGAGGAGATGGCGTGGCGGGAGGTCGGCCAAACGACGATTGGTCCGGCGGGGGCGTTGATCTTGGTAGGGGCGTTTCTGGTGATGATCTTCGGGGCTCCGATCCATCAAGCGGTCACGGTGACGCGGGAAGCGCGGGCGGCGGGCGAAGATCCGAATCCGCCGGTGGTTGAGCTTGTGCGGCGAGCGAGGCTGGCGTTCGACCCGGTGCGGGAACAGGGTTTTGGGATGGCGGCGTTGTTGGAGGTGAATCGTCGGCTGCTGTCGGCGATCAACGATCATGAGGATGTTCGGGAGGATACGTCGAGGCTGAGCATGGCGATTCGTCCGGTGGTGCAAGGAATGGCGACGCGATGGCTTGGGGCAGGGAACGAGCAGGTGTATCTGGGGCGGGAGGGGTGGTTGTTTTATCGTCCGGGGATGGATTCGGTGACGGGGCCTCCGTTTTTGAGTGAGCGTCAACTGGCCCGGAGGGCGGCCTCGGGATCGGAGCTGGTGACCGCGCCGCAGCCGGACCCGCGGAAGGCGATTGTTGACGTTCACCGGCAGTTGGCGGAGCGGGGGATCGTGTTGGTGGTGATGCCAACTCCGGTGAAGCCGACGATTCATCCCGAACGGTTCAGCGGACGGTTCAGGGGGCGGGGCGAGCCGGTGCAGAATGCGTCGTTTGGGCGATGGGTGGCGGAGTTGGAGGCGGAGGGGGTTTGGGTGTACGATCCGTCCCGGCTTCTAGCGGCGCGGAGGACGGAGGATCAGTATTTGGCCACGGACACGCATTGGCGTCCGGAGGCGATGGAAGCGGTGGCGGCGGATCTAGCCGGCTTGCTGCGGGAGCGGGGGCTGGTGACGGCGGGAGACGTTGAGGCGTGGATGTTCGATGAGGTGGAGGTTGAGCATCACGGAGATTTGGTGCCGATGCTCGATCTTGCGGGGGATCAACGGTTGTACCCGAAAGAGCGGGTGCGGGTTCGGCAGGTGGTGGATCGTAGCGGGCAATTCTGGAGCCCGGACGGGGAGGCGGAGATTTTGTTGTTGGGGGATAGTTTCAGCAACATCTACTCGTTGGAGCCGATGGGATGGGGGGAGGCCGCGGGTTTTGCGGAGCATTTGAGCGCGGCGCTGGGAGCGCCGCTGGACCGGATGGTCCGCAATGACGGGGGAGCGTTTGCGACACGGGAGATGCTGGGCCGGGAACTGGGCCGGGGTCGGGATCGGTTGGCGGGCAAACAGGTGGTGGTGTGGCAATTTGCGGCGCGTGAACTTGCGGTGGGTGACTGGCGGCTGGTTGGGCTGGACGTGGGCGATCCGCCGGAGGGGTCGTTTGTGGTTCCGGATCGCGGAGAGAGGGTGGAGGTTCGGGGTGTGGTGCGGGAGGTGTCGGCGGTTCCCCGACCGGGGACGGTGCCGTATCGGGACCATGTGATGTCGGTACATCTGGTGGATTTGCCGGAGCACGGTCAGGCGGTGGTGTATCTACGGAGCATGGTTGATGGGGAGTGGACACGGGCGGCCCGGCTGCGGCCGGGAGAAGAGGTTTCGATGAGGCTGCGACGGTGGGACGAGGTCGCGGGGAGTTTCGATGCCTTCAACCGGAGCGAGCTGGACGACTGGGAGTTGCAGTTGCAGGAGCCTGCTTGGGGGGAGTTGCTCTAGGATCCGGTTGGAAAACTTCCCGGCTCACCGGGACGGTTCGCCCTACAGCATGGGATGTGGGCAATCGCCTTTAGTGGGGCGAAACGTCTCCCGAAATGAGTTTCATTTGAAATTTAAATGAGTTACATTTGAGTCATGAAAACGATCAGTGTGAGGGAATTGAAGGCGCGTTGGGCCATGGTCGAGGAGCAGGTGGGTCGGGGAGAAACCTTTGAGGTTTTGAATCGCGGCAAGCCGACGGTTCGAATTGTGCCTGCCACCCCTCGCCGGGTGTTGGTTTGGGATGATCATCTCTCCACTGCGGCGAAAGCGAAAGGAATCAGTGGCAGCGAGTTGATCGTCCAACATCGCGAGGATCGATTGTGATCTATCTGGATACCAGCGCGCTGATCAAATTGTATTTGCGCGAGGAGGGATCGGAGGACGTTCACCGTTTGGTCACATCTCAGGATCATCCTTTGCCGGTGTGGGAGATTCAGGAAGTCGAGCTGGTGAATGCCCTGCGTCTGAAGGTCTTTCGAAGGGAACTGAGCAAGGCGGATCTGGAGCGGCAACGGGCGTTGTTTTTCAAGCGTTTGGATTCCGGGCAATATTTTTATCCGGCGATCCGTCGTTCCGATCTCATGAAGAATTTTCATGAGGTAGGGGAATGGACGCCGATCATCGGTTGTCGGACCCTCGATTTAATGCACGTTGCCTGCGCGGTTCACCTTCAAGCCGACTTGTTCGTTACGTTTGATCAGCGCCAACGAAGTCTTGCCGAGCGGACCGGTTTGAGGTGTCGCTGGTAGCTGGCTCGGGCGATAAGCTTCAGTTTGGCCGACTCAGTGCAGGAAGATTTCGAGCCATCGATTGAGGGCTTGGCCGGTTTGCCATTGACCCTGGCGGCGGACCACGAGGCGGAGGCCATTGCGGCCGATGGTGTCTTCGTCGACGTGGAGGACGCGGGGGCGCCCGGGGCGGACGCCTTCGGCTTCTTCGGGAACGGCGAGTCGGGCGCGCAGGGGGACCCCGCCTTCAGAGACTTCCCAGACTACGACGCCAGCCTGGAATTCATCGATCAGCCATAGGGCGGGGTAACGGCGGAAGTAGTCGGGGACGCGGTTAAGGTGAACGGCGAGGTGAAAGGCGGCAGGGGCGGATAGCAGGTAGTCGAGCATACTCCAGCGGCCTTGGTTGTCGCGGTGGAGAAGCATGGCGAGGGGGTCGATTCCGGTGAGGTTGTGACCGTGGTAGTTGCCATGGTCGGGAATGAGTTTCTGGGCGCGATACCAGGCATCGAACCGTTGATTGTTGATGACGCCGATCTCGAAGTGGAGGTGGGCGCGCTGGACAGGAATGGGGGAGGAGGAGGTGTGGCCCATGGTGCCAATGCGGGTACCGCGGGTGATCGGCGTGCCGACCCGGAGGGTGGGTTCGATGGCGGAGAGGTGGGAGTACAGGGTGTAGATTTCGCCTACGGGATCTTGATGGGTAAGCACAATATAGATGCCGTAGTTCGAGTTTCCGGCGACGCGGCTGAGGTAGGCGACCTTGCTGTCGGCGACGGCGAAGATGGGGTCGAGAGCATGGCCACGGCGATCGCGCTCCATGGGACCGATATCGATGCCTTCGTGAAAGGCGGGGAGGTAGAGGTTGCCGGATTTGCGGGTGCGCACGGAGCCGTAGAGGGCTGATTCGACGCGTCCGGAGGCGGTGGGCATGTAAACGTCGGGGTTGTCGGTTTCGTCCAGCCGGTCCTGAGGGGTGGGATTGATATAGACCAATCCGGGGTCGCGAGCGGGAGGGGGAGGGGTCGGATCTGCTGCTTCGACGAGGGTGGCGGTGGGGTCGTCGGGCTGGGCATCTTTTTTCCGGTTAAGCCACCAGGCGACAAGGAGGATGTCGAAGACGAGGATGAGTCCAATCCACCAGCCATGGCGACGTAGAAACGAGCGGGGAGGAGCGGTTGTGGGTAAGTCGTAGATCATGAGGAAAAGTCTTGGACCATGCCAAAGGTCGGCGGCGGGAAAAAGGAAAATGAGAAAAGGATCGGCATAGGGTGGCTTTTGAGAGGTGTGAGGTCAGAATTTCCCTTGCGTCGAGCGCTTTCCCGGTGCATAGTGCGCGACTTTCCAACCGGCGGACTGTGCTTGTGGCACGGGTGAAATCGGTTGGAAAGCTCCCCCAGATTCCAAATTCAGCGCAGGCGCGCATCGCGCCGGTGTGAGGTACGTTATGTCGAGACAATATCCTTTAGACCGAATTCGCAACATCGGGATCATGGCCCACATTGATGCGGGCAAAACCACGACCAGCGAGCGCATTCTTTTTTACGCGGGCAAGATCCATAAGATTGGCGAGGTCCATGACGGGGCGGCGGTGATGGACTGGATGGAACAGGAGCGTGAGCGGGGAATCACCATTACCTCGGCGGCGACCTCGTTGACGTGGATGGATCATCAGATTTCTCTGATCGACACGCCGGGACACGTGGACTTCACGGTGGAAGTGGAGCGGAGCCTTCGGGTGCTGGACGGGGCGGTCGCTTTGTTTTGCGCGGTGGGCGGGGTGGAGCCGCAGTCGGAAACGGTATGGCGGCAGAGTGAAAAGTACAACGTCCCGAAGTTGGCGTTCATTAACAAGATGGATCGTACGGGGGCGGATTTCTTCACCGTGCTCGGCCAGATTCAATCCGAGCTGGGGGCGAATGCGGTTCCGGTGGTGATTCCGATCGGGGCGGAGGAGAATTACAAGGGGATCATCAACCTCGTGACGTTCAAGGCGATCATGTACATCGATGACGCGGCGGCGGGGAAGAATTATAATGAAATCGAGATCCCCCCCGAGTTGATAGACGAAGCGCGCAAGTGGCGCAATAACCTGCTCGAAAAATGCGCCGAACAGGACGAGGTGCTTCTCGATAAATTTTTGGAGACGGGGGATCTTTCCCTCGAGGAAACCCGGAGCGTGCTGCGGAAGGCGACGATTGCCCGCGAGGTGGTCCCGGTGTTCTGCGGCTCGGCGTTCAAGAACAAGGGGATCCAGAGCTTGCTGGATGGGATTGTTTACTACCTGCCGTCGCCGATGGATATTCAGCCGGTGATTTGCGCGGAGGAGAAGGAGGCAAACCAGCGTCCTCCGAGCGACGACGCGCCGTTTTCGGCGATGGCGTTCAAGATTATGTCCGACAAACATGCGGGCAAGTTGACGTTTATCCGGGTGTACTCGGGAATCATCGAGCAGGGGACCACGGTGTACAATATTACCCGGGACAAGACCCAGCGGGTGGGCCGTCTTCTGCGCATGCATGCGATCAAGCAGGAAGCCATCGACAAGGCCTACGCGGGCGATATCGTGGCGGTGGTCGGAT
Source organism: Kiritimatiellia bacterium (assembly GCA_035327665.1). Classification (GTDB taxonomy): domain Bacteria; phylum Verrucomicrobiota; class Kiritimatiellia; order CAIVKH01; family CAIVKH01; genus DAOLCW01. The sequence continues at coordinate 4,590 of DAOLCW010000022.1, read as the reverse complement.
TCAGCGACACCAAGACCGGCGACACTTTGTGCAACGAGGACCATCCGATTCATCTGATGGCGATCGAATTTCCCTCCCCGGTGGTTTCGATCAGCATTTCGCCGGAAAGCAAAGCGGAGAACGACAAGCTATCCGAGGCTCTTCATAAGTTGGCTGACGAAGATCCTACGTTCACGGTGTCGTTTGATCACGAGACCCATGAGACGATCATTTCCGGGATGGGTGAGCTTCACCTCGACATCATTGTGGACCGGCTGCGGCGCGAGTTCAAGGTGGTGGCCCAGGTGGGCCGGCCTGAAGTAGCGTACCGCGAGACGGGAACCACGATGGTGGAGGGCGAAGGCAAATACATCAAGCAGTCGGGCGGTCGCGGTCAGTATGGCCACGTGAAGGTTCGGCTGCTCCCCCGCGAGAAGGGGCAAGGCTTTGCGTTCATTAACTCGGTGGTCGGCGGTCGTATTCCGGCCAACTTCATTCCCGCAGTGGAAAAGGGCGTGGTGAAGGCGATGATTTCCGGTCCGTATGCCGGGTATCCAGTGGTCGACATGGCGGTGGAGCTGTTCGACGGTTCCTACCACGATGTGGACTCGAGCGACATTGCGTTTCAGGAAGCGGCGCGGATGGCGTTCAAGGATCTGTTCATGAAGGCGAATCCGGAACTTCTGGAGCCGGTGATGGCGGTGGAAGTGGTGACGCCGGAAGAGTTCATGGGCGCGGTGTCGGGCAGCATTTGTCAGCGCCGGGGCCGGATCGAGCAAATGTCGCAGCGCGGCAATGTGAAGGTGGTGGAGGGCATGGTTCCGCTTTCCGAAATGTTCGGCTACGCGAACCACCTGCGCACGCTGACTCAGGGCCGGGCGACGTTCACGATGCAGTTCGAGCATTACGAGGCGGTTCCGTTCAGCATTGCCGAGGATATCGTGAAGAAGCGCCGGGAGGAGAACAAGGTCCGTTAAGGCGCCCTCTTCTCTATACATGCAGGTTCACCCGGGACCGGCCTTGGGCCGGTCCCGTTTTTTTACGGGGATTATCCGGCGGCGACGTGGGTGATGGTTTTTTCGGCGAGAAGCATGTAGGCGCGGGCGGTGAGGTCGAGGTAGTCCTCGGGGGTATCCTCCTCCTTGCAGTGGGAGAGGCCGTTGGAGGAGTAGGCAAACATCATGACGGTGGGCATGTGGGGGACCATTTCGGCGGCGTCGTGAAGGGGGCCGGAGGGTAGCTTGGGGGCGTCGCCGGTGGCTTCACGAACGGCTTCCTCGCAGAGGCGGATGAGGTCGGGGTCGAAGGGCCGGGGTTCGATGGTCCAGAGTTTGCTCCAGGACACGGTCACGTTGTTGTCTTTGGCGGCTTTTTCGGAGGCTTCGCGGGCTTCCTGGTTCATCGCGGCGAGAACCTTTGCGTCCAGGGCGCGCTGGTCGATGGAGATGTTGCAGACGCCGGGAACGGCGGTGACGATGCAAGGCTCGACCTTGACGATGCCGCAGGTGCAGACGACGCCTGCGGTTGGGGTGGAATGGCGTTTGGCGATTTCACGGACCTCGAGGGCGAATTGGGCGGCGGCGAGGAAGGCATCACGGCGCATGGGGATGGGGGTGGATCCGGAGTGGGCGGCCTGGCCGGTGAAGGTGACCATGTGGCGCTCGACGCCGAAGGTGCCAAGGACGACACCGGTGGGTTTGTTCATGGATTCGAGCACGGGGCCTTGTTCGATGTGGAGTTCGAGGTAGGCCTTGGCGTTGATGGCTTTGAGCTCCTGGTGGGCGTTGAGCATGGTGTCGGGTTCGACCCCGTTTTCGCGGAGGGCATCGAATTGGTTGATGCCGTCGCGGTCGGCGAGGTTGCGAATCTCTTCAATGTTGAGGGAGCCGCCGGCGGCGGAGGAGCCGAGGAGGCTGCGTCCGAAGCGGGCGCCTTCCTCATCGGCCCAGTCGACGAGTTTGAGGGTTACGGGTTTGTGGTCCTGGCGGGCATAGCGGCGGAGGGCCTCGAGGCCGGTTAGGACGCCGAGGCAGCCGTCGAGCCAACCCCCGCAGGGAACGGAGTCGAGGTGTCCGGCGACGATGACGGTTTTGTCGGAGTCACCAGGGAGGGTGACCCAGAGGTTCCCGGCGGAATCGCGGGTGACCTCGAGTCCGAGTTCGTTTTTTACTTTGTCGGCAAACCACTGGCGGGCCTCCCGCCAAACGGGGCCCCAGGCGACGCGATGGGCACCTTGCTCATCGCCGGTAAGCCGGGCCAGTTCCTTGAGGTCGGCGAGTACGTTTTGGGCGCTTTGGGCAAGGGTGGGGTCGTTTGACATGGGGGTGTCCTCCTGAGTGTGAATGCCTGTACTTGCACACTAGGCTACCCTTGGGGGAATGAGGCTTAAAGCCTAAAGTGTGAGGGAACGATGAGGGTGGGAACCTCTGGCGTTGTGCATCCACTCGCGAATGCGGCGTCGCGGAGCTCCGCCCTCCAAAACGAGGGGATAGCTTCACTGCAACGGCTGCAAGGGCCCGAATTCGCCAAACTGGAGGTGCTTCCCGATGAGGGTGATCCTTCGCTTGATTTTTGGCGATGTGGTGTCCACTCTGCCAGAGTCATCCAGAAGCGCCGCGGCAGCGGTATCACCTTTTCACCAGGATATCATGAAGAAGATACAACGCGCACTGATCAGTGTTTCGGACAAGCGAGGCATCGAGGCTTTTGCCCGAGGGCTTTCCGATCGGGGAGTGGAACTGTTGTCGACGGGAGGCACGGCGAAGGCGCTCGCGGCGGCAGGTGTTCCGGTGCGGGATGTGTCGGAGGTTACCGGGTTTCCGGAGATGCTGGACGGCCGGGTGAAGACGCTGCATCCGAAGGTGCATGCGGGGCTTTTGTATTTGCGGGGTGATTCGGCCCACGAGGCGACGATGGCCGAGCACAAGCTGGAGGCGATCGACCTGGTGTGCGTAAATCTCTATCCGTTTGAGCAGACGGTGGCGAAGCCGGAGGTGACGTTCGAGGAGGCGGTGGAGAATATCGATATCGGGGGGCCGACGATGCTGCGGTCGGCGGCGAAGAATCATGCGTTTGTGACGGTGATCACCGACCCCGAGGATTATGGCCGGGTGTTGAAGGAAATGGATGAGCTAGCGGGTGAAACCTCGCCGGAGTTTCGTCGGGAGCTGGCGCTGAAGGTGTTTGCCCAACAGGCCCGCTATGATGCGGCGATTGCCACGTATCTTGCCGGCGAGGTGAAGTCGAATGCGGCGCCTCCGTTCGTGCTGGCGTTTTCTTCGGGACAAAAACTCCGTTACGGGGAAAACCCTCACCAGGAGGCGGTGTTCTACAAGGAGGCAAATCCTGCCGAGGCCTGCATCGCGGATACCGAGGTGCTGCACGGGAAGGAGATGTCGTACAACAATTACCTGGACGGGGAAGCGGCGTTGGAGGCGGTGCGGGAGTTGGTGGGGCGTCCGGGGGTGGCGATCATCAAGCACTCGAATCCGTGCGGGTTTGCCACGGGGCCGACGCTTGCGCGGGCGCTGGCGGCGGCGTGGGCAGGGGATCCGGTGTCGGCGTTTGGCAGTGTGATTGCGGTGACCCAGCCGGTGGATATCGAAACCGCGCGGTTTTTGCAGAGCCGGTTTGTCGAGGTGTTGATCGCGCCGGATTTCGATGCGGATGCGTTGGATTTTCTGAAACAGAAGAGCAAACAGATCCGGCTGTTGATCCTCAAGCAGCCCTTGGAGCCGGCCCGTTCGGGGCGGACGCTTCGGCAGATCACGGGGGGACTTCTTGTGCAGGACCGGGACATCGAGGTCTCGGCCCAGTGGATGACCCCGACGGCGGAACTGTTTCCGGAGGACAAGAAGGATCTCGCGGACTTTGGCATCAAGGTGTGCAAGCATGTGAAATCGAATGCGATCGTGATCGTGCGGGAGTACGAGAAGGGGTATTGGATGCTGCTGGGGATGGGGGCAGGCCAGCCGAACCGGGTGGATTCGCTGCGAAAGCTGGCGGTGCCGAGGGCGGAGGCGAACATCTCTGATCTCTATAAGTCGGGGGCGGGGTATGGGCAATCGCCCCAGGAGTTCCGGGACCGGATTCTTGCCGAGTCGGTGCTGGTTTCGGATGCATTTTTCCCGTTTCCGGACAACATCGAGTCGGCGGCCCAGGCGGGGATTCGCTACATCGTGCAACCGGGTGGGTCGAAGAAGGACGAGGAAGTGATCGCGGCGTGCGACCAGTACGGGATCGCGATGGCGTTCAATGGGACGCGGCACTTCCGGCATTGAACTTCTTCACCGGCGGGGTAAACCCGCCGGGGCCGGGGAGGTGTGTGGTGGCGATGGGGGGGGAGGGTGGAATTGCTTCACCGGCCACACAAGGTGGCCGGGATCGGAAGAGGGTATGGGATCACGGGCCATGCGAAGTGGTGGGGGTGTGGAGGGTGGAGGAACTTCTTCACCGCCGGGGTCGGGGAGGTGTGTGGTGGCGATGGGGGGGGGGAGGGTGGAATTGCTTCACCGGCCACACGAGGTGGCCGGGATCGGAAGAGGGTATGGGATCACGGGCGATGTGAGGTGGTTGGGCGCGGAGGGTGGAGGAACTTCTTCACCGGCGGGG